>JAPYRI010000046.1:0-12525 GCA_029941135.1 Alphaproteobacteria bacterium
GGCTCACAAGGGTTCTACACGACGGAGCTGATGGAAAGCTCATGGGTCCATTTTGAGAAAACCTATGCCCACCGCATGGAGCCGGAGGTTATTCAAGTATGTGACAAGTACATCCGCCATCACGCCGCCTGGAACGCGCCCCGCGACATGCCCAAATGTTTTTCCCACAACGATTTCCGGGTCGACAACATGTTGTTCGGCGGCGAGCGGGTGGCGGTCGTTGATTGGCAGACCAGCAATTTTCTCGGCAGTGGCATGGACGTCGCTTACTTTTTGGGCGGCGCCTTTGACCGCGAAACCCGACGGGCGAACGAGGCCCAATTGCTGCACAAATATCACGATGATTTGGTCGTCCAAGGGGTTGAGGGCTACAGTTTCGATCACCTGATGTCTGACTATCGTCATTACAGTTTTGCCGTGCTAGCCGTCGCCATCGCCGCCACGGTGATCGTCAAGCAAACCGAGCGCGGCGATCGTTTGTTCATGAAAATGGTCACCGACGGCGCGCATCAGGCGATCGATAATGATGCCCTCGACGTGCTGCCGACCTGAGGGAGACACGTCTTGCGCCTCGCCAAACCCCATCTGGATATCGGCTTGTTCACCAATGACATCGCCAGCCATCGAACGTTTTGGATGGAAACTGTAGGTCTACGGCTCGATCACAAAATAAATTTCAAGGACGGCATTGTTCAACATCGCTACGACGCCCATAACTCGGTCATCAAGGTCAATCACTTCCCCGACCCGATGGTCGAGCAGCCGCCGTCAGGGTATGTCGGTTTGACGATTGCAGGTGACGTCACCGCAACATGGGAGGGACAACATCCAGGGGGTGAGTTCGTTCGTCTGGTGCCGCCCGGTACAGATGGCATTGTCGGCATCGGCATCACCGTGCGCAGCCCCAACCCCAAACGCATGATGGACTTCTATACGGATGCCATGGAGTTTGAGCCGGTTGGGCCAGCGTCCGTGCGCTGTGGCGACAGCCTACTGTTCGTCGAGGAAGGCCCAGGAGGGTCAGAGACCGACGATTTCATCGGCCCCAATTTCCGCTACCTCACAGTGCAGATCTTCGATGCCGACGAAACTTGCGATCAAATCGTCGTGCGCGGTGGACGTCTCGGTAAAGCGCCGGTCACCTTCGAGGACGTCGCACGCTATGGCTTTGTTTGCGACCCGGACGGCAATTGGATTGAACTATCCGCGCGTAAATCATTGACCGGCCTCACGCCGCCGCCTGACCATTAACAATCATCGCTACTGATTTGACGCTGTAGGGGTAAAGCCACTCGCGCGGTCATCGGGCGCGGTGGGGGCAAGCTCAGTCGCCGGGTCACCGGCAACGCGGGTGTGGCGCAGCACGCGCGGCAGGCTGGTGTCATAGGTGCGGGCCCGGTGCAATACACAGCGATTGTCCCAAACCACGAGATCTCCTGGCTGCCAAGTGTGCGCATAGGTGCGCGGCGGCTGACAGGCGAAAATCAGCAGGTCCAAAAGCAATTGTTTGGAGGTGTCTTTATCCAGCCCCGTCACATCGTAGGCGTGGCGGCCGATATAAAGCGCCAATCGACCTGTGACCGGGTGAGTTTTGACGAGCGGGCGCAAAGGCGCGCCTTTGTCATGATAGCCGTACCCCGCGCCGGTCTTGATCTCGTACCCGGCTTCAGCCTGGGAGTGGTAAAGCGAGTGAGAGGCCGCAAGATCGGAAACTTGAGTCTTGCGCGCGTCCTCAAGTGCGTCCCAAGCGGCGCGCATATCAGCCCACTCGGTCTCGCCCCCCTCGGCAGTCACCACTTGGGCTGACAGCATGGACGCTTTGGCGGCCAGCGGCATGTAGGAGCTGTCGGTGTGCCAGTATTCGTTGCCGCGCAGGGTTTCGAAAAACGGGTCTTTTTCGGTCATCAAGCTGCCGTCTTCATTTTTGTTGCTCAACGGCACGCTCTGCATTTTAGTGCCCGGCACCAGGACTTCGATGTCGCCAAAACGGCGGGCGAAGGCGTTTTGATCGTCTTCCGCGAGGTGCTGTCCGGGGAAAACCAATATGGCGTGCGCGTGAAACGCGTCTTCGATCTGTGTCCACTCGGGCTCGTCCAGGTTCGCGAGATCAACGCCGGTTATGGTCGCGCCCAACGTGGCCTCGAGAGGTGTGATGTTGAGTGTCATATGTGCCTCCTATTCGCCTTCGGTACCAAAGCCGCCACTGCCTTCGGCGGCCTCGGCTTCCATAGTTGCCTGCATACGCCGCATACCGGTGAGCCAGCGCTCAAGATCCGTGCTTTTGAAGTTCATCCAGGTTTGCGCAATCTCGTCGGTCAATATCAGAAAACGCTCGGCTTCGACGGCTTCCGCCACCATCTCACCAACTTCTTCGGGCTCTTTAATCGGCCCCGCCGCGTGACGGGCAAACGATGAATCGGTGTCTCCCAGCATGGGTGTACGCACACCCAAAGGTGCCAAAAGCGAACTGCGAATGCCCTTGTCGTGATATGTGACCGACATCCACTCGGCAAATCCCACCGCCGCATGCTTGGTGACCGCGTAGGGCAGATTGCCGTGGGTGGTCAAAATTCCGGCCATGGATGCGGTGTAGATCATGTAGCCGCTGCCACGCTCAAGCATCCCCGGCAGCACTGCGCGGGCGGCATGCACGTACGCCATCACATTCACGTCCCACTGCTGTTGCCACGCGTCCAAGGGTGTCTCAAGGGGGTCGCTACCGCTCGCGATGCCCGCGTTGCTGAAGAAGATATCGATGGGCCCGAGCGCACTTTCGACCTCGGCCACCAGGGCGTTCACAAACGCTTCCTGGCCCACGTCGCATTTGACGGCAATGCCACCGATTTCTTCAGCGACCTTCCGGGCGTCGTTCAAATTGAGATCGGCAATCGCGACTTTTGCACCCCGCGCCGCGAACGCCCGCGCGCACGCAGCGCCAATACCGCTCGCGCCGCCGGTCACAATCGTCACTTTATCATCAAACTGCATGGTGTCTCCCCGTCGCTGCAGGTCAGCGTAATTGTAGCCACTCTACGATATTAATACCGTGGGTCAATAAACAGGGAGCAAAAGAAATGGCTGCACTGGAAAAGATCTCTGAATGACCGGAAGGGGTGAAGGTCAATGGTATTCGTTTCACTAAACCCACCGATAATTGGGACGCCATACTGGATTTCTACAGAAATGCGCTGGGACTCCAGCAATTGGCCTCATTTGAAGATGATGACGGGTATGACGGGGTGATGTTGGGCCTGCCCAACGCCGGTGTTCACCTTGAAATCACCCGGCATAAAGACGGCTCGCCCGGGCCAGCCCCCCGCACGGGACAATTTGCTTGTTCTGTATTTTATCGACCCGCGCGACATCGAGAAGCTGGCGGCGAGGCTGAAGGCCCATGGGCACTTGCCGGTTCAACCGGAAAACCCCTATTGGAACGATAAAGCCGTATGTTTTGAAGATCCAGACGGCTGGGGATTGGTCTTGTGCCAAAGTAACTTGTAACCTAGCGAGCAAATTAAAGCGGAGAGAATGAGAATGTCATTGGAAGAAAACAAACAAGTGATCCGGGATTTTTTTGACGCTTTGACAAGCGGCAACATGGATGGTGCGCTCGCGCTCTGTCATGACGACGTCGAGTGGACAATTATCGGAGACACGCCAGTATCGAAGACTTTTCACGGCCACAAGGGAGTGGCCGAAGACCTGATGGGTGAAGTTGCTCAAGCGATCAAGGAAGAAGACGGCCTCCAGGTGGATATCATCGAAATGATCGCCGAAGGGGACAAAGTGGTGTGCCGGGCACAAGGGACCATCACCGGCAACCATGGGCCTTACAACAACACCTATTGCCATGTGTTCACCGTGCGTGACGGTAAAATCGCCAGTGACATGGAGTATCTGGATACGGCGCTTATCCACATGGCGCTCTACGGCAAGAAACTCGCCTGAAGAACGCCGACCCGAACAAAAAAAAGGCCGGCAGGGTTTCCCCACCGGCCTCTTGTTCCAGTGCTTTTGCTTCTTAGACCGGCGGGCCGTTAAAACCGAAGTTGATGCCATTGGCGACGGCGGCAATGGCCAAGCCCCTGGCGTTGTTATTGCCGTTGTTCTGTTGATCATGAACGATGCCGGTCGCGCCACCATTCCAGGAGTTTTTGGTCAGGTTGTCACGCAGGCTGCCGCCATCAATGGCAGTGTTGCCTACGACCGTGCTCTCGGATGTCGCACGAGCGCCATCCCCGGCATAGGCCGGAACCGAAGTCGACAAAACGTGGGCGAAAGCCGAAGCACTGGTCAGTGAAAGCGTCTTATACATGATCGAAACTCCAGAAATCACATACGCCGTGCGGCAAAGAAGCGCCCACACGACTCCCATTAGCCCCAATAAGAGCAAGGGTCGTGCCACACGGCACATCGGAGTTATCTTCGAGTTTTAGATCGTTCACGACTCAATGGTGTGTTCAGATTATGCGATTCTGTACACTCTGGTTTACACTCATGCTGCGACGGCAAGGGCCAGAAACCGCGGAGGACAGCATGCAACTGGACGTTCAGAAACTCGACCAGCCCGTGGGCGCGATCATCGGCGGCTGGGACCCAGCTGAAAGCCTGGGCGAACAGCAGCGTGCCGAAATTCGCGACCTGCTGCGCGCACACCTAGTGTTGGTGTTTCGCGGCAACCGGCAACCGGAAGACCGGGAGCTGATCGATTTTGCCCAGAACTTCGGCGACCTATTGATTGGCTCCGAGTGGTTTCAGGACAGCGGCGACCATCCCGAAATATTACCGATCAATAATCTTGTCGATGACGAGGGCGTTCCCCAAGGCACGGCAGGCTCGGAAGCGCTGGGCTGGCATGCGGACTATTCCTACGTGCCGACCGTGGGCAAGGAAAGTTTCTTGAATGCGATTGAATTACCTGAAGCGTCACCACGCACCTATTTTTGCAGCCAGTACCGTGCGCTCGACACGCTCCCCAAGGAAATGATCAAAAAACTGAGGACCTTGCGCGCCTATCACAGCATCACCGACTTTGTGTCGGACGCGGAAGACGGGACACGCGGTTATGGCCGGCGCACCATGAAGCAGACTCAAAGTGATTTTTTGAAGAAACGCGAGCACAACCGGGAGCTCGGCATCGAGCGGCCGCGCATACCGACCGCCGAGCACCCTGTCATCATGCGCCACCCAGAGAGCGGGCGGGAAATTCTCTACATCAGCCCGTTCATCTCTAAATACATTGTCGGCATGCCGAGGGACGAGAGCGACGAACTGTTGACCAAACTGTGTGAGCATTCGACCAAGCCTGAGAACGTCTACGCGCACACGTGGCAGACAGGAGACATGGTTATGTTCGATACGCTCGGCTGCCTGCATCGGCGCGACAGTTGGGACCCGTCACAAAGACGGGTGATGCGTCAACTGAGCACAAAGTTCGCCAGTTAAGGGTTCCTGACACGGGCGCACATCCAATCGGAGAGATTTAATAATGAATGACAACACCCCGATCCTCGTGGGCGCGGGCCAATATGTGGATCGCGAACTGCCGTCGCCCGAGACCAGCCTGTCGCCTGCCAATATGGCCGCCGAAGCGGCGCGGCGCGCCCTCGATCACGCCGGCGCAACCGGCGATCTGGCGGCGCATGTGGATGTTTTGGCGGTCGCCCGCCTGTTCGAACATTCGGTAAAGGACAGGGTGATGTGGCCCAACCCCTATGGCTGCTCCAACAACATGCCATGGTCGGTGGCGAATCGTCTCGGCATCACACCCAAGCGCGCCATATATGCCGAAGTGGGCGGTCAAACCCCCCAGCGACTGGTCAATCAGATGTCTGAGGCGATCTTCGCAGGCGAGGTGACGGCGGCGCTGCTGACCGGCGCAGAAGCCCTGGCAACCATTCGCCACGGCACCCGCGCGGGACTTGAATTTGATTGGAACGAAGAAGTTGAGGGTAATTACGAGGACCTGTGGCCGGATGCGACCATGTCCAGCGCCCATGAAGTCGCCAACGGCATTGCCTTCCCGATCAATGTTTATTGCCTGTTCGAGCACGCGCGGCGTCATGAATTGGGCTTGTCTCTCAACGCCTGGAAGACGCGCATCGGCAAGGTGTTCGCGCCATTTGCGGCGGTTGCCGCGGCCAATCCCTATGCCCAATTTCCAACCGCGCTGGAGCCTGAATATATCGCCACCCCGTCTGAGAAAAACTTTCCCCTGTGCGAGCCCTACAACAAATGGATGGTGGCGCAAGACGCGGTCAATCAAGGGGCCGCCGTGGTGCTGACCTCGGTCGGGCTCGCCCGTGAATTGGGCATCCCCGAAGATAACTGGGTGTTCTTGCGCGCCTACGCCGACGTTGACGATGTGCACGTGACCCGGCGCCGATCGCTTGCCACGTCGGACGCCCAGGGCCTGATGCTGAAGCGCGCCTTGAATGACAGCGGCCTTGAGGTTGGGCAGATTGAGCATATGGATCTCTATAGCTGCTTCCCGATCGCGGTCACCAGCGCTTGTGATCATATGGGCATCGATCCCCTGTCGGGCCGCCCGTTGACCATGACCGGCGGGCTGCCGTTCTTTGGCGGCTGTGGCAATAATTACAGCCTTCACGGTATCGCCGAAGTGGTCGCGCATTTGCAGGGCACCACCGACACCCATGCGTTGGTCGCCGCCAACGGGGGCTATTTGTCCAAGCACTCGTGCGGTATTTACAGCCGCAAGCTGGACGGACCGTGGCAAGTGCGCTCAAGCACAGCCGAGCAAGCCGAGGCCAAACGGTTGGGAAGTGAAGAAGTCACCCAGCAACCGAACGGACCAGCGACCATCGAAAGTTATGCGGCTGTGTATGCGCGCGGCGGCCCGTCAGGCGGTTATATCGTCGGGCGACTTGACGCCGACAACAGCCGGTTTCTGGCCGCCGTGACGCCAGGGAGTGACGCCGCCCGCGATCTGTTGTTCAGTCCCAATCCAATTGGCGCCCCGGTGATTGCCAGCCATAACGACGGCGCAAATACATTTGACGTCGCCTAATTTATGAAACGAGGAAGTTCCTATGCCGACGACAGGTGAAATCACCGAGCATGTTTTCGAAAGCGACCGCCACAAAACCTTCTATTTGGCGAGCGGACCCGAGGATGGGCCGATGCTGGTGCTCATCCATGGCTGGCCCGAGCTGAGCCTTAGCTGGCGGCACCAGCTGCCGTGCCTCGGTGCGCTCGGCTTCCGGGTGAACGCGCCCGACATGCGCGGTTACGGCCGCTCGAGCGTACCCAACACCCACGACGCCTACACCATGCAAGAAATCTCTGGCGACATGATCGAACTTTTGGATCACTTGGGGCGCGACAAGGCGGTGTGGATCGGCCACGACTGGGGCTCACCCGTTGCCTGGAGCCTGGCCTCTCAGTATCCAGACCGGACAGCAGCGGTGGCAAGCCTGTGCATCCCTTATCGCCTGGGGCTCGAGGGGTTCGAAGACTTGGCGGCGTTGATCGACCGGGATGTCTATCCGATCGACGAATATCCGGCCGGTCAGTGGGACTATATGATTTACTACCAGGAGAACTTTGCCGGTGCGACCGCTGAGATGGACGTCAATCCCTACAATACCATCGTCGCCCTGTTTCGTGCGGCCGGGCCCGACGGCGCTAATGAGCCCGCGCTTACCGCTAGCATTCGCAAGAACGGCGGCTGGTTTCCAGGCATGAACGGTGCGCCTGAACTGCCCGTGGATGAAACCATCATCAGCGCCAACGACGCGCGCATTTATGGAGATTTGCTGAGCAAAAATGGATTTTTTGGGCCTAATTCCTATTACATGAACACACCGGCCAACACCGAGTACACCTTAGGCGCACCCAACGACGGGCGGTTGGAGATGCCGGTGCTATTCGTCCATGCGGCATACGATTATGTGGCAAAAACTCTCGGCACCCGCTTAGCCGATCCCATGCGGGCGAAATGTTCGAACCTTGAGGAGGCAACCGTCACCAGCAGCCATTGGGTGGCCCAGGAGAAACCGGTCGAATTAAACGGGATTTTGGTGAACTGGCTCGCCCGCGAAGTGCCTGATTTTTGGCCGGGGTAACTAACGATGCTATAAAATAGGGTACAGTATATAGTTTATTTATTCTTTGACGGTTTTGCGGTGTAACACCCGTGGTGGTGTCAATTAATTATATACTGTCCTCGATTTTATGACTCCACTTCGGCAGCCTGAAACTTGGCGATGAAACATTCGGCCACATGATCGGCCCAGGCGGCAATGGTCATGGCCGGTGGCCCAGCCGGTGGTTTGGGCAGGGCGGCCGCGTCCGCCACATACAATCCCGGATGGCCAAACACTTCACCGTTGCCGTCAATGACACCATCCTCCAGGCCTCGCCCAATGCACGCGCCGCCAGTCGGGTGCACCGTGGTCGGTCGCTTGAGATAATAAATCTTCTTGCCGGTTTTCTCTGACACCTGATCCAGGGTGTCGGCAATCTCGGCAAAGATCTCGCTGTCGTCCGGGTTGTAGTCGATCTTCAGCTTGCCTTTCTCAAGCGTCACAGTGCCATCCTGGGCGTCCGCGCCCATGCCGGCCACCAACGAGCCGCGGCGAAACTTGTTTTTAAGCCACCCGGGGATCGGCAGGTTATCCGGGCTGGGACACGCCGCCTCGGCAATCAGCGGCGAAGGCCGGTTGGTTTGCCCATCGCCTTCTTGTTCGAGACGCATCAGTCCGCGCACCGGATTGGATTTGGTGAGATCCTGGGTGCGATCGTTCAAATTCCAATAGGCCATGAAATCGCCGTTGCTGCCGAAATGCTGACCTAAGCGCGGCATGCCGCCAAGGCCGCCTTTCGTATCGCGGCTGCGCAGCAACAAATGCAGCGTATTTAAAGTGCCGGCGGCGACGATCACAGTGTCGGCGTAATGGCTTTCAAATTCGCCGGTGTGATGGTTCTCCACGTTCACCCGATAGCGGCCGGGCGCGCCTTCAGGCGACGGGCGGACTGCCAAGGCTTCGCGCAGGTCCAATATCTCAAGACCGTGTTTCATCGCCCGCGCCAGATAAGCAAAATCAAGTGTGGCCTTGCCGCCGCCGGGCGAACCCAGATTGCCATCTTCGCCCGGGGTGGCTTCACAGCGGGTGACACCGTCCACGGTGATCACTTCCTTCGGATTGTCCGGGTCCTCCGCGAACAGTAGGCCCATTTGAAGCTGATCGATTTCAGGCGCGGTATCGAGATCGCCCGCGAAGCGCCCGCGAATGGATTGCTTGACCTGTTTCGGCGCAGGCACGGTCGATTGCATGCGCCGAAACACGCTTTCATAATGGGCATCCATCTGGTCGTCTGACAGCCCATCCGCAATCCCATCCCAATATCCGGGCACCGGCGGTTTCACGTTGAGGCCGCTGTAGATATGACTCCCGCCGCCCACATTGCTAGAGCACACAATATTGAGGCCCTTGCCGATGTGCACCTCCATGAAGCCTTTCTTGTTCAGCGTCATGCGGCCGCCAGGTAGTTTCGAGTTTCTGAGTGTGCGCACCAAGTGCGTTAAGTGCGCCCAGCCGGTGGGGAACGGCGCGCGGTTTTTAATACCCATGGAGCGCACGGGGACACTGTCCCGCCACGGACCGCGCTCAATCAATTTAACTTTGATCCCGGCTTCGGCAATGCGCGACGCGGATACCGCACCGCCAAATCCGCTGCCGATGACAATGACGTCGGTAAAGTCGGACATAAGAGTACTTCCTAAGAGATAAGCCCTATTCTGCTGCCTGCGCCTTTTTCGCGTCTTCCCGGTTATCGTCGAAATACGCGAGTGGCGGCTTCAACCCAATCGCCTGGGCCATGCGGTTTGAACTGGCATAGAAACAGGCAGTCGAGATCACCATCCATATCGCGTCGTCGCTGAAGCCGACATCGCGCAAACCTTGGCGGTCATCGTCGGTGATATGCTCGGCGTCTTTGTGCACCTTGACCACGAAGTCGAGCATGGTCATGTGACGTTCGGACAAGTCGGCGAGCTTATAGTTCCGGGCCAGTTGTTCGGTAAGCAAAGTGTCGCCGGTTTCGCCGCGCATCAGCATGCCGTGATGGGCGGTGCAATAGAAGCAGCCATTGGTCGCCGCGCTCACCAAAGCAATCATTTCATGCTCCAAGTGACTGACCCCTGAATCCGAGCGCATCAATTCAAAGTACGGGGTCACAAACGCACGCAGGCGCTGGTTATCGGTTTTATAAAACTTGAGATAGTTCGGCATATAACCGTATTTCTTCTCGATCCCCTTGACCAGCTCAGTCATTTCCGCATCCAGATCGTCTTGCTCTGTGACGTCGAGCGCATATGGGCGGTTCTCTTGTGTCATGGCAATTTTTCCCTCGATCCCCCTTGGGACGGCAAAAGGTAGAATAACACGGTTTTCGCCCACGAAGATAAGGAGGATTCAGTGTCGCCTTACAAAGGCGCAAGAGAGCGCACTTGTTCCAGCGTTGGTGGCGACAGGTCGGGCGAAACCGGCATTGCGCCCGGCATGAGGGAGAGGCTCTCACATCCGTAAACTCCCACCAACGCAACGATAGGCAACATGAAGCTTAACTTTCTGCCGTACCACATGATCGCTCCTCCCATGGTGTATCGAGGCGGTCAGAGACAACAACATACAAGTCAGGATGACGGGTACACGACCAACAGGTTCTCGTAATCACCCTGGCTCCAAAGCGCCCCGAATCATCACACTAATTTCGCGGCTGATCGTCTTCTGAATTTACAGTCGGCTTTTCTGCCGGCGGAAAGAGCGACGGGGCGAGATACCCAATTTAATGAGGTCGGAATATTACCAGACCCTGCGGATAGCCGTTTTTACGTGGACAGCCGGGTCCAAAAGTGCCTCAGGGGATTAATCCGCGGCAATTATCCACTTTTCCACGTGGAAGTTGATTTGCATTTCGAGCACACCCGCTCACCAACCCAGGTGCTGGAAAACGGATGGGTGCACATCAGGCAATTACGTGTCTTAGTTTCCGGTTCTGGCTCGGCATCCATTGATTCGGCTTCGACGCTCATACACGCTCCTAATTTTTTGGGTAAGGGACCACCCCCGGCTGGGACCAGTAGATGGTTTATACCAGAATCTGATTGGAGATTTACTAATGCCCTAAAACCAACCCTTAAGGAAAGCTTGAAATCACTCCAGAACCCTTTTTTGTCGCAAAAACTACAAAAAAGGAGTGGGCACGTGCCCACTCCTCCTTTACCAACCGCCGCCCTCTCACCGGTAGCGGTATTCCGGGGACCTCCCCGGATAGTTTGTCCAGCCTTAGACGTTCAACAGAATAACGATGGGATAAATGGAGGATGCTAAGAGGATGGCGCCATACGCTGCGGTAAATGCAGCGTGATTGTTGCCGGAAGTATTTGTGTTGCGACTCATTTTAAGTACTCCGTATGTGGTCCCTCAGCCTCGGGGACCGATCGAGCTCAAGTTGCTTTCTAGGCAACCTATCAGTAATGAATATATAGTGCGATGCACCATGATTTTAATGCATTAACAATATTTCCACTATCCGCTGAGCGTATGTAAAAAAGTATATCCATTACTTTCACGAATTCGTGAGGTCGAGCTCAACACGGACGACTGTTGAAGATTGTTCCGATAGGGTACCCATTCTCAGTGGCTGCCTTGCCTATGGCGGCCCGGAAATAACTTCCCCGATCACCATCACCGCCCCGGTCGATGTGTGGCCTACCCTCAGAATTGAAACCTGGCGCCAGCCTTATGCCAGCTTGTCAAATTATACCGGAGAGCGAGTCACCGGCTTGATCATGTCGCGCCTGGACGCGCACAGAAATGATTTGATGTCGTCGGGTGGTCCGGCAAAAAGCGCACATTTCCCGGTGATAGTCCGACTGATTTTTGAAGATTACCAGCCTTATGGGGCGTTAACCGGATTTGACCCGTTCATGGGCGATCGATTGCGCATTGCGGCGTCACTCGATTTCCTGGATACCCGTACCGGTGTTGCATTGAGCACCCAGTTTGTCGTGCGTTCACTGCCAATCGATCGGTTTATTTTTTCCTCGCAGAACCGTGGTCGCCATGGGCATTCGATCTATCCTTGGCAGCACCGGTATGACAGTTTTAGCCGATCAATCTCTCGAATGCGGCTATTGGAGCGCGCTTTTGCCAGTGCGATCGTGCGGCAAATATTGACCACTCAGTCTGAATTATATCGGATCAAACCGCTGTTCGAACCTGATTCGTGACGACTGAAAGGCCTTTCCCTACCAGCCCGTAAATCTATATACTCGGGAGTTGGCCCAACCAGGGCGCGATTTCATGAAATTAAACTCGCAATCTCTTTTCGCTTTTTTTGAGTTTGCAATACTGCCTCAATAAGTAGGTTGACTTTGCTAGTAGGTGCCAATTTTTTTACTGTTTGGGAGATTCAGAGCCCGGCTAAATCCGTTAGTCCGGTTTGTGCTCTGTTCTGCTGCAATGTGTTTACTGGCCAGCGGCGACGGGGACGGCG
>JAPYRI010000046.1:12625-21132 GCA_029941135.1 Alphaproteobacteria bacterium
GACGGCGTAACTAAAGTAAGCCGGGATGACGGCGACAACACACTCAATACCAGGTAAACTTAATCGCAATTGTTTTTGGCTAACTAACGTGGAGGCTTTCTACAATGCCGATCGAACATGTCGAATACATGGAGGCCATAACCAAACGCTATAGCGCGCTCGGATATGCGCCCTACGGCTGGATTCAGGCCGACAGCCCGCCGGCGCTAACTCCGCTGACAAAACCGCTGAATGAATGCCGGATCGGCATGATGTCCACGTCGGGCGCTTATGTAAAAGGTCAAACCGCGTATTTTTATAAAGACGACACGTCAACGCGCGCGATCCCCAAAAACACTCCCAAAGACGATATCCATTTCTCCCATCTCACCGAGAATTACCTGGAGGATCCGCGCCGGGACCCGGATTGCATTCTGCCCCTGACTGCGCTCAGGCGATTGGAAGCCGAAGGCGTGATTGGTGACCTGGCGGACGAAGTTTATTCATGCATGGGCGGCATATATTCCCAGCGCCGGGTGATCGAAGAATTGATCCCGGATCTGACGGCTAATTTTCGTGCCCAAAAGGTAGATGCAGCCTTCCTTGTCCCCATGTGACCCGTGTGCCATCAGACCGTGTGTCTGATCGCCCGTCATTTGGAAGCCGAAGGTATCCCCACGATAGTCCTTGGCAGCGCCCTCGACATCATCAAAGCCGGCCGGCCGCCGCGCGGGTTGTTTATCGATTACCCCCTCGGCCACACCGTGGGTCCCCCGTTCGACCTTGATACCCAATACCAAATTGTCCGCGCCGGCGTGGAGTGCCTGTCGAGCATCCAAACCGCAGAGGAAATCCGGCATATGGATTTGGTCTGGCCGAAGAGCGATAACTGGAAATTAGACGAACGCACCGGCAATGGGGGTGATTTTCGGGCACACCGGGATATGATCCCCCGTTATCAGACCGACGAAGATCGATTGCTTGCCGAAGGGGCGGCAGGCGGGTAGTGCTCCCGGGCCTGATGCGCGCAAATTGCCGCTTAGGCGACCGTCGCGCGCGCGTAATCACGTAGGGCACCACGCACGTTGTCGAATACGGTGGTCGCGTTACCGGTTACACCGTCGGATTGAGCAACGATGATGTCGAAGCCTTGATCGGCGCGGCTGAAGATATTCCGCCGCCGGGTATCCTCGTGCCGACCCGCAATGGCGAATTGTTTCGCTGGTGCCTCAACAACGGATTGAGGATCGTGCACCCCATTACCTTGATGACCACTAGGCTCTACAACACGCCTTCGGGCGCTTATATGCCAAGCATTTCGTATTAGAAATCAGCGGCCGGTAAACTTGGCCTGACGCTTTTCGATAAAGTGAGCGACGCCTTCCTTGAAGTCTTCGCTGTCGAAACTGAGCGCCATCTCCCGATTGCCGTCCTCCACTGCCTGCTCAAGATTTTGGAAGGGTGTCGTATAGAGCTGCCGCTTCATCACCGCCATCGAGCGCGGCGACACGTTGTTCGCCAAATCTTCGGCGTAACTGTAGACCGTTTCCATCAGCTCTTCATCGGGATATACCTGATTGACGAGACCCATTTGCAGCGCTTCGGGAGCCCGCACCTTGCGCGCGGACAGCATCAAATCAAGCGCCGCCGCTTGCCCCACTAAGCGCGGCAACATCCAACTAATGCCATGCTCGGCAATCAGGCCACGGCGGGCGAACGCGCTCGTGAACACGGCACTTTCAGCGGCAAAACGCACATCGGTATAGAGCGCCATGACCAGGCCGAGGCCCGCGCATGGGCCGTTGATGGCGGCGATCACGGTCTTCGGGACGGTGGGAAAATAAGTGTATCTGAGGCTAAAGTCTTCGGGCAGATCGAGACCGCATTCAATTGGCCCGGGCTTCGCATTTCTTGCCCGCGCGTCCTGATCATCGTCGCCACTTTGGACCCCGGCCAACAAATTCATGTCAGCGCCGGCGCAAAAACCGCGGCCCGCGCCAGTTAGTACAACAACCCGCACGGCATCGTCCTGGGTGGCCTCGGTCATGGCGGCACGGACGTCGCGCTCCATTTGGCGCGTCCAGGCGTTTAGATTGTCGGGCCGATGAAGGGTAACCGTGGCAACCCCATTCTCTACTCCGTAGCGGATGTCTTGATAGCTCATTCCCGTTTCCCCTCACTCGCGAACATCTTTGACCCATCCTAATCTATTTCTTCTACTATCTGCCAATTGTGCTGTCAGAACAGGGAACGGTCTTGCGCCGCGCAGATGGCTGGGTTACCACATAAAGGACCGGTGTTTGGCTCAACGCTGCCAACGACCGCGCCAGTGCCCGGAAAGGACCGACTAGGTGATTTCCATACGCAAACCTCGAGAGAACGACGCCTACGGCATCGCCCGCGTGGAGATCGAGGTTTGGCGCGACACCTACCCGACGCTCCTACCCGCGGAGTATTTGGTTGACCGCTTGGACATCGCGCGCGTCGCCGCCTTATGGGCGCGGCGCCTCCAGGACGCGAGCTTCAAACATTATTGCCGGGTTGCCATGGATGATAGGGATGGCCTCATCGGCTTCATTACTTTTGGCACACCGCGAGACCCGGACATTTCTTACGACGGTGAAATTTATGAAGTCTATGTACAGTCCGATTTTCAAAACCAGGGCCTTGGCAAACTTTTGTGCTGCGCGGCTGCCCGCGGCTTGCGTCAAAAGGGCGCCCAATCTTTAACCGTCGAAGTCTTGGAGGGCAATCCATCGCGCTTTTTTTACGAGGCGCTCGGCGGGAAAGTTGCGCGGCGCAAAAACCGCCCCTTTGCCGGCCTGCGATTACCGTCTCTCATTTATGGTTGGGATAATTTAGGTGTTCTTGTGACCGAAGACACACCCGGCTAAGCGCCCCCTCCGCCCTAACAAAATGTTGAAGTAAGACCTGTTGTAACCCTACCAGTCGCGCCTAATTGGCATAGTAAACAGGACACACAAGGAAAGTGCAGGATGAAAATCCGTCTTTGCCTCAAAACCGGTGCGGTATTGGGTATTGCAATGCTGCGGTTCGCTTGCACGGGCGTGCAAACGACGCTTGTGGACAAGCCCGTACACGCCCGCGTACTATTATATCCTCGACGAGGCCACCGCCGACCGCATCTTACGCACCGCTATGGCTGAAGAATTCCCCGGACAGGCGCTGACACCACTGCCGGGACCGCAAGCCGGATATGCAATAGTGGACGACCAGGTGATCGAGTTTGTGCGCATTAGCGCCCGACGCGTGCTGGTATCGAGTGCCGACAAAAATGGAACGAACGCAGGGGTTTGGCTTCGAGACCCGGTACCTGGGCGCGCTGTCCTACGAAGGCGACATGCGGGCAAAGCGGCTGATGCGGCGGATTACGGTTCTGGCCGACGCTGCCGACATCACCTCCAATCCCGCGCTGTCCCGGCAAACTTCCCGTCTATCCCTATTTAGCCTCAACCCGCAGCCATTAGCCGAGCCAAAAAAAGCACGAAAAATTGACCCCCTCACCGGATTTGTCCGCTAAATTCCTCCCAGCACACCGCTCGCAGAGGCGGCGCTAACAGGGAGGGACAAACCGTGGCGATCGATTTCACTCTAACGCCCGAACAACAAGCAATCCAACGCACCGCGCGTGAATTTGCCAACGACATGTTGAAACCGATTGTCGCCAAGGCGGACGCGGAACCCGATCCGCAGAAAGCCTTTCTAATGACCAAACCCGCCTACATGGAAGGCTACAAACTTGGTTTCGCCATGGGTTTTTTACCCAGGAAGTATGGCGGCGCCGGCATTAAGCACGTGGACATGATGCTGGCAGGTGAAGAGATTGCGGCCGTTGATCCGGCCTTCGGCGGTACCCTGCTGGTGAACGGCTTGTCACTTAATCCGTTGTTGTGGTTCGGCAACGAGGATCAGAAAGACAGGTGGCTCAATGAAGCGACCAGCGACCCGACCGGCGAATACATTACCGGCTATACTCTGAGCGAACCCGGCGGCACTGCCAACTTTGATCACCCCGGCAAAGCGCCTGTGGGCTTGGGTCTGATTGCTGAGCACGACAAGGGGCGCGGTGAGTATGTATTGAATGGCTCGAAATACTGGCCGACCAATTCCGGCGGCTGGGATTTGAAAGGCGCCAATTTGAATGTGGTCGCCATCCGCACGGATCCGGATAAGGGCGGCCGCGAAGGTCTCAGCTACATTCTCATTCCGCGCGGCACCAAGGGCATTACCTATAAGCAGCCGATCGACAAAATGGCCCACCGGTTGGACCAGAACAATCAGATCGAGTACGAAGATTGCCGAGTGCCGGAAGAGAACGTGTTTGCCGTGGGGGACGGTGATCTGGTGATCGCCAAGGCGTTCACCTGGACCGGACCGGCGGTAGGCATTGCGGCGGTGGGCAACGCCCGCGCGGCTTACGAGTGGACACTTGATTGGGCCAAGTCCTATACCGGCGCCGGCAGTGTACCGATCATTGAGCATCAGGCAGTGGGGCACGCTCTCGCCGATGTCGCCATGAAAATTGAGGCCGCGCGGTATTTGTGCTGGAAAACTGCGCATTACCTCGACATGTTTGATTGTGAGGGTCAGGCCTTCGGCGCCATGGCCAAAGTGCTCCCGAGCGAACTACTCAAAGATGCGGTCTATAGCTGTATGCAGATCGTTGGGGTCAACTCGCTACTAAAAGAATACCCCATGGAGAAATTCATGCGCGAGGCGCTCGTGTTCCCGATCTATGACGGCGGCAACATGGGTATGCAACGGCGCAAAATCTGGGGGGTGATGGCTGATCCGGACTTCAACCCCCGCGCCTTCGCTGAATGCCAGCCGGTGCCCTACAAAAAATCCATGACCGGCTACGGAGTCCAGCCCTGCAAGCGGGACTAGAGATGGAGTTTCACGCGCTATTCGCTGCTGCGTGGCCACGGCGGTTTTGGGCTTCAATAAACACCCGTGTGACTTCCGGGTGGGCGCGCTTGATCGCGGCTTCCAACCGATTGACCGCTTCTTCCACATCGTTCGCCGTAAGGCCATCGGCAAAGTCGAGACTGGCGTTGAGCAGCACATCTGCCGCACCAAAATGAAGGGTGAGCAGTTCGTTTACAACCACCACTGCAGAGTCGGCTTCCAGCATGATTTTAATTTTAGCAACCACTTCCGGGTGGGCCGCTTCGCCGGTCAGCAAGCCTTTGCATTCATAGGCCAATATGCCCGCAGTGACAGTCAAAATAACGCCGATGCCCACGGATGCGACCCCGTCTAACATAGGCATGTTCAACACGTCACTCAGATAGATGCCGAGGAGAGCGACGAACAGTCCGAGCACTGCGGCTGAATCCTCAAATAGGACGGTAAACAAAGCCGGGTCCTTGCTCCGCCTGATCTCGGCCAAAAAGCCGCGCGTGCCCATGTTTTTGCGGAACTCGCGGTAGGCAATCGAACATGCCGCCAGTTCGAACAGGATGGCGAAACCGAGCACCACATAGTTGACCACCGGTTTCGAGATCGGTTGCGGGTCTTGAATTTTGTGCAGACCTTCGTAGAACGAAATGCCGGCGCCGAGACCGAAGATTAGGATCGCCACGACGAACGTCCAAAAGTATAGCTCCTTGCCATATCCGAAGGGGTGGTTGCGGTCAGGTGGCCTAACTGCACGCCTGAGGCCATAAAGCAACAGCAGCTGGTTGCCGGTGTCGACCACCGAATGGACGGCTTCGCTGAACATGGCCGAACTTCCGGTGACGAAAGCTGCACCGAATTTCGTCACTGCGACCAACCCGTTACCGACGAGGGCCGCCATAATTACTTTTGTCGATGATGATCCGGCCATACCCTGCCCCCGTGTCTGCCCAAGCGCTTTCCTCAATATCTGTGTCTTCCCGGCAACGCTCCTCGGTTTATTGCCGTCTCTATGTTAAGATTTGCTGTCCCCGGTTGACTCCAGTTATCTGCTGGATTACATGCAATATAGCGTCATCTTATGCGCGGTTTGAGCTCAACCTCAATAACCGAAGTAGATGAGTTGGCCACGGAGTTCGGAGTGATCTACGGCAGTCACGCCAGTGAGGGATAAGATCCTAAAAAACTGTTACGCATTAGAAACATATTAATCCTTTACCGGTACAACAAATGAGTGGGTGGTCCAAACAAAGAACCACGGAAGATTAAGCGGCAGGAAATACAAAAATGGTGTGGTTTACACTTGGTGGATTGATTGCTCTCTCATCTCTTTGGGTCGATCACATGCTGCACCCGCGACAAGCATTTCCCCGCCATCCGGTTCTCGATTACTCAGTCTGCTTCATATTCGGCGCCATAGTATTTGGTTCTCCCATGTGGATATTATTTGGAAGCTGACTTTTACTGCAGCCGTCATGCCGAATGAGAAAAGGTCCCACGTGGGGCCTTTTTCACTTTTGAGTCGGAACGAAACGAGTCGTCATACTTGTTATGCAGGTAATTCCCGTTCCACTAGCCGGGTCCAATACTGCACCCCAGTTAAGGCAATCTGATCATTGAAGTCGTAACTCGGGTTATGGACCATGCATGATCCCTCGCCATCCCCATTGCCAATAAAAATATAGCTGCCGGGCCGCTCTTGCAGCATAAAGGCAAAATCTTCCGACCCCATCAGTGGCGGGGTTTCAGTATTCACCTTGTCCGGCCCCACCACATCGACAGCAGCGGCAGCGGCAGCGGCCACACCGGCTTCAGTATTTATGGTCGGTGGATAACCGCGCCGATAGTCGAAATCGAATGTCGCACCGTGAGCGGCGGTCACCCCTGAAATAATACGGCCCATGGTTTGCTCGATTTGGTCCTGTACGTGGGATAAAAAACTGCGCGTACAACCGGCCAACTTCACTTCTTCTGGTATGACATTGTAGGCATTACCGGCGTGGAACTGGGTGACAGACAACACCACATTGTCGAGCGGATTGATCACACGTGACGCGATGGTCTGGAGGGCGGCGATCACTTCGGCAGCGATGGCGACCGGATCGATACCCAAATGAGGCATCGCCGCATGGGTGCCTTTACCGCGTATGGTGATATCGAAGCTGTCGAAAGCGGCCATAATCGGCCCCGTCCGCATGGCAAAACTACCTGCCGGAATGCCTGGCATATTATGCATGCCGTAGACTTGCTCGGCCGGGAACAAATCGAACAAGCCGTCTTCGACCATCACTCGCCCACCGCCTTCGTTTTCCTCGGCGGGTTGGAATATGAAGTGCACCACGCCATCGAAATTGAGTGATTGTGCCAACACCTTGGCCGCGCCCAGCAGCATAGTTGTATGCCCATCGTGACCACAAGCATGCATGAGACCATGGTTTTGTGAGCGGTGATCAAATTGATTGGCTTCTTGAATGGGCAGGGCGTCCATATCAGCCCGCAGGGCAATCGCCCGGTTGGAGCTGCCCGCCCGCAAGGTGCCGACAACGCCGGTACGGGCCAAACCCCGGTGAACTTCGATCCCCCAAGACGTCAGTTTGCCGGCCACGATGTCGGACGTGCGATGCTCATCGAAGGCAATCTCGGGATGCCGGTGTATGTCCTGCCTGATATCAAGCAATTCGCGTTCCAAGTTTTCGAAATCAGGAGTCATGGATGTATCCCATAAAATGGCTGTGCTTTTACATAACCCGAATTAGATAACCGCACGCTTGGCCCAAATTAGATTACCGCACGCTTAAGATGAGACCAACTACGCGGCTTCCAAGTAATGGACGCTAAACATATCGTCGGCGTCGGTCCATACCATACGTGGATTGAAGCCGCTTTCCTTGGCCAAGAATTGAAATTCCGGCACTGAGTACTTGTGCGAGTTTTCAGTGTGGATTTTGTCGCCGGCTTCAAACGGAAAGCTTTGACCGCAAATATCGACCATTTGCGCGCGCTCGCACACCAGGTGAGTTTCAATACATCCCTTATCTTCGCGATAAACGGCACTGTGCTGAAACCCGTCGGGATCGAAATCGCTGCCCAATTCACGATTTATGCGATGCAGAAGATTGCGATTAAACTCGGCGGTAACGCCGCGCGCATCGTTGTAGGCAGCGTTCAATGTGTCTTCGTCTTTTTTCAAATCGACACCAATTAAAAGGCCGCCGCCGTCCAGAACGGTGGCGGCTGTCGATAGAAAATCAACTGATTCCTCGGGCGTGAAATTACCGATGGTCGACCCTGGAAAGAAACCGAGCCGCGGTCCCGGCTCCAATTCGGGCAAGGTCAAATGCTCGGTATAGTCGGCGCAGACTGCGACCACCGAAACTTCAGAAAAATCCCGGGCAATCCCGTCGGCGGCAGACAATAAAGCCTCACGTGAAATATCGATAGGAACGTAGGAGCGCGGCTCGTCAAGTGCGTCCAGCAATGTGCGCACCTTGACACTGGAGCCGCTGCCAAACTCGATCAAATGACAGTCGGGCCCGGCGATGTCGGCAATTTCCTCGGCGTGTGTTTCCAAAATTCCAATCTCGGTGCGGGTTGGATAGTATTCGTTG
>JAPYRI010000047.1 GCA_029941135.1 Alphaproteobacteria bacterium
CACCGACACGCGGATTTTCAGTCCGCTGCTCTACCAACTGAGCTACCTGGGCCCGGGGGGCGCATTACACGCGGGCGCTCCCTGCCCGCATGGCCGGGGGTTATAAAAGAAATCCCCTAAGGTGTCTAGAAGGACGGGAGGCCCGCACAGCGGAGACCATAACCTTTCGGCGGCGATGACGTCAAAATTCGTCTTCATCTGCGCCTGGGTTTTCGTCCCCAGCCATTACATAGCTGCCTTCGAACCACCAGCCCAGGTCCAAATTGGCGTATCTGTTCGAGCAAAAAGGCCGCAATTTTTCGACCCCCGGTTTGCCACAGGGTAGGACATGTCCATGGTGTTGTCCCGGCACTCTGCTTTCGCACCGTCATGATCCATGAACCTCCTGTGGATACTCGGGAATTTCGATCTCAAATCGCGTTCGCGCAAAAGCCGCCCGCCGGATCAGGACAGTGCCGCTGATGCGGGCGCCGGCCCGCTGCAACAATGCCGTGCCGGGTCCGTCGAAGTAGTCGGCAACCTCGGCTGAAACCACAGCCGTTAGCCGGTTAGCCGCCACAGCCATAGCCTCCCGTTCGATCGCACGCAGTACGTCCAACGCGACCGCAGCCGAGGATTTTATGTGCCCCCTGCTGCCGCAAGCGGCACATTCGCCGCTCAAACAAAAAGCGAGAGTGTCACCAACGCGTTTGCGCGTCATTTGCACGAGGCCGAGTTCCGATAAGCCGACCACTTGTGAAGGGGTCCGGTCCTTGGCCAGACACTCATCAAGGCGGGCCAATACCGTGTCGGCGTTCTCGGGCCGCTCCATATGAATAAGATCGATCACCACAATGCCGCCCACGCGCCGCAGCCGCAGCTGTCGCGCGGTTTCCGTGACCGCCTCAAGGTTGGTAACGACGCTCGTGTTCTCCAACCCCACCGGGTCAATGAAACTTCCTGAATTGACATCGACCACGGTCATTGCCTCGGTCTCTTCAACGGTTATCCAGCCGCCCGACGGCAGCGCCACCCGGTGATCAAGAACAGAGTCAATTTCGCCGTCAATTTGGTGCAAGTCGAACAGAAGTCCGGGCCCGGTATGAAGGCACAGCCGGTCGGCAAATGTAGGCATAATCCGCGCCACATATTGGCGTGCGGCGGCCAAAGCTTGGCCATCATCGAACACCACCCGGCGGATGTTTGCGTTGAGATAGTCTCTCAGCGTGCGCACCACCGGGCCCTGGTCCTCATACTGTAACGATGGCACTTTGTGGTCACCACCACCGTCAAGGTCCGAAAAAGCTTGCCAGACGTGCTGAAGGCCAGCCGCGTCTTCGGCGATTTCCTTTTCGGTCGCCCCCAGAGCCGCCGTCCGCAAAATGAATCCACCTTCCGGCCCCACAGTGCCGGAAGCGCGCAACCGGTCCATCATCTGAGCCAGCCGGTCCTTTTCAACGTCGTCAGAAATGCGCCGGGAAAAGGCGTCGGTCGCCCGGCTCGGGACATAGACGAGGTTGCGGCCGGCGAGACCGACACTTGCGGTGACCCGTGAACCTTTCTCGTTGACCGGGTCCTTAATCACTTGCACCAAGACGGCTTGCCCCTCGTGCACGCACTTGCTGATGTCGGGCAAGGGCGCATCGGGATCGTCGACCACGTCTTTCGCACCGGCAGCGAGTGAACGTGCCTCGCGCGCGCCCATAAAGGCAGACCGGCTTTCCCCGATATCGACAAACGCTGCCTGCATCCCCGGTAGCACCCTTTGCACGCGGCCCAGGTAAACATTGCCGAGCAACAACCGCCCCTGGGGCGGGTCGAGAAACACCTCCTGCACTACGCCGTCGTCGAGCAGGGCAATGCGCGGCCCTTCGATTGCCATATTGATCAGGATTTCATCGATCATTTTGAGCGCCGCCTATATCTCGATGTTGCCCACGGGCAGGGCATATCCGGCAGCGCTAAGCAACGCCGCCGTTTCATACAAGGGTAACCCAACGACGTTCGAGTACGAACCATTGATAAATCGAATAAATGTAGCAGCCTGTCCCTGGATGCCATAGGCCCCGGCTTTACCCTCCCACTCGCCCCATTCCAAATATCGATCGAGTTCTCTAACGTCCAAGCGCTTAAACGCAACCACCGTCTTGACCACCCGCCGCCAGTGGTTTCCCGCCCGGTCCGCAACTGCGATCCCGGTAATTACTTTATGCCGACGCCCGGACAAAAAGGCGAGTGTGCGGCGGGCCTCGGACTCATTCTTGGCCTTTGGCAATACACGGCGACCGCAGGCGACCACCGTGTCTGCGCCCAGGGCGAGGACATCAAAGCTGTTCGTTGATTGCGCAATTGCAGTTTTTGCTTTGGCGACTGCCAAACGTTCGGCCAGTGCACCTGGCGTTTCACCGCGCGCCGGAGTTTCGTCAATATCAGTGGGTTCGACGAAATCAGGAACAATGCCAATTTGTCTCAGCAGATCGAGCCGTCGCGGCGACGCCGATGCGAGAATGAGTTTTGGCATTTTGTCGCCAGTGGTCACCTAGTGCATTCCCCTAACAACGTGAAAACGCGGCTTGCCGGGAGGTCCCGGAAATTATTGTAACCAGTCTAAGTGAATTTGGCGGTGGAGTTATAGGGAACTGTCGCGAGGTGGCCTACTTGTAGCGAAAGGTAATCCGGCCCTTGGACAGATCATAGGGGGTCATTTCCACCAGTACCTGATCGCCGGCCAGCACTCTAATCCGATGCTTGCGCATTTTACCGGCAGTGTGCGCGAGGACTTCGTGGTCGTTCTCTAGTTTCACCCGGAACATGGCGTTCGGCAGCAATTCCGTTACCACACCCGGTACTTCGAGCAGCTCTTCTTTAGCCATATACCCAGTTTTTCCTTCAATCGATCGCGGCTCAGAACCGCGTGAGCGCCAACATGCGCGCCCAACCGATGAAAATCAAGCTGCACGGCCATCCACCCTCTCTTTTCCTCGAAGGGACCTCCGTCAGTGCGGTTGGGAAATATCATTTCATTACTCTCTATAATTGTATTAATAGTTTAATTACAATCATTAGTAAGTTTGTGTTTGCAAATTTACCGGAATTTCAACCGTCAAGCATCCCATTGTGGGATGCCGGTTCAACAGGGAGATGACAGATGGCAAAACTTCAACGCGTGATCGAACCCGATGTGGAGGCTTCGGCAATGACCGCCGCCGCAGGCTTGATCGCACAGGTCGGCGGCGTCCCTCTTCAATTCCTATGCTGGGAGGGCAACTATTATGACAAAATTTCGAAGTCCGGCGCTTTTGGTCTGCCGCATGACCAGTCTTCTTGTTGTGTTTCTATTGGCGGGCTGCGACCAGCCGGCCAAATCGAGCAGCGGCAATAGCATCGTCTCAAAAAGTGCGGCCACCGAAGGTTGGATCCGGGTTGTGCGCGGCGTGAATGGCGGTTTTTGCTCGGCGGCGGCGATTGGTAACGGTAATGATCCCAGAGTAAAACCTACCGAAGACCTGACCAACTTGAGCGTGAGCTGCAGCGATAATAAAAGCGACACAGCCAAAGATTTGCAACAGTACCTGACGAACGCGAACATCTGTTACAGCACATTGCGAGACTTGCGTAAGTCATGGCGCGAAGTTGTGGTTGTGCGCGACCCAACTGCGGCCAACCCCTATCACTGCCTCTTGGGCACGATCACGCCGAACGAGTTCGTCTCGCGGACCCACTATCAGTGAGCAAGGCAACTAGTGTCTCATCTGCGCGCGGGCGACCTTGGGCAATACGGGCGCCGAACAACCATCATCACAGCATTGTCCGGGCTGGTCGGTGGTTGCCTCGTCGCCAGACAAAACGCCGCGCTCCAGTAAACGGCCCACCACCTTCGCTTTTTCGTCGATCGGGTAGCTGCGATGAATCTCGCGCTTCATCGCCTCGGGCGAGCCTCCCCCATGAAGGCTGATGGTCGAATACCAGCCGCCGGTGTAGGACGCGGTGAGGTCTTCCATGAGGCGCGAGATGTTTGCCCGCCGCTCGTAGCCAATGTCCGGTGCGCCCGAGAGAACCGCCGCAAGATCTCCTGCCGTCGCCGGATTGTGATCCTCGTCCGGCCCGGGTAGGCACACAATCAAGCCGCCGGAGACCGTGTGCGCCAACCGGTGCATGTCATAGATTTTGGTCGCCAGCAGCAGCTTGCCAATATTGGCATAAACCGGCTCGGGCATAAAAGCGCCAGAGGGGTCCTTTTCGCCATAGACCGACGCCGCCACCCCGCACGCGTAAAAACTTTCAACGATGGTGATCAGCTCGACCATGGTGTCGCGCAGGTGCGGGTGCTGGTTCGCATCCAACCCATTGCTTTCAATCATTAGGGCGCTGGCGCCAATCAGCAAATCGCCAAATCCCGCCCGCGCGCCGATGCAGGTGTGGCGGTGGTGCGTCGCATAACACTTGGTTAGAAATTCGGCGTGCTGCCACTCGCCCGCCAAAAATACCCGCGGCCAGGGCACGAACACCTTGTCGAACAAACAAACGCCCGTGGATTGGCCATAGCGGCCACTGAACTTGGCGGCAACCTCACCGGGCCGTCCGGCGGGGCGCGCCACAATGGTCAGCCCGTCGGCATCGATTGGCACCGCACACGCAACCGCAAAATCCGCGTCGGCTTCGGTCATGGCGCGGCCCGGAACGACCAATAACTGATGTACATAGGGTGCGCCGGTCACGATCGCTTTGGCGCCGGAAATGACAATGCCATCTTTGCGGCGTTCGACAATATGCACATGCGTGTCCGGATTTTCCTGCTCGTGCGGGCGCTTTGAGCGATCGCCCTTGGCGTCGGTCATGGCGATGCCGACGGTCAAATCGCTGTCCTGCACTTGATGCATATAGTCGACGAAGCGGTCGTGATAATCGGTGCCGCAGTCCTCATCGATCCGGTGGGTCGCCTGATAGAGCGCATTAAAGCCGTCATGGGTCAGGTAGCGCATGGCACAGCCGGTTTCCTGACACAGCACCCGCACCAGCTCAAGTTTCGCCATCAAGTCGTCGGTGCTCTGATTGATGTGCAGCAAGCGGCTCACTTGCCTGCCGCTGGTGTGCTGGGTCGCCATCGCAACTGGCTTATTGGCGGCGTTCAATGTGTAGTCATAGGTAAAGCCAATGCCGTTCACCCCCGGGGCCAGCACCGGGTCATCGGCTATGGACTCGATTTGGCGGCCATCCACAAACACTCGCGGCGACAGGCGTCGCAACGACTCGCGAAATTCTCCCGATGACATACCCATAATGATTTCCTTGGTGACGAACGTAGCCGGACACGGAATCTAGTCCAATTCACCTATCGCCGCAAATATGAGGGCCATGTTAGACTCTCAACCGTTGTGCCGCTGGGACAGGCGCACTAGTGAGTGACATCGCGCGCGGGGGACGAATGCATGAGCCTAAAAGCACCGGCGCAAACGATTGTCACAGTTAATTGTCACAGTTAACAGCACGCCGGTCGCATTAACGACACGGGGATTGCAGGGATTGACCGCCACGCCAAAATCATATTCTCAAAGGCGATCAACAATTTCGACCACACCCGTGCATCTTACATTGCCAAAGCGTTGGTTTATGCCCCCGACAATGGAGCCCGCGTGGCCAACCTCAGTGCCGGAAGCGCGCCTGTGTGGATGATCCGGGTCAGAAGCCAGCACCGGAACCGCACCGAGGTGAACACCGGTACCGGCTGCAGTTAGGGCAAGGGTTGAACATGCCCCGTCATTGGGCTCATAACTCCTGTGGCCCTATGTGGCCCCCGCGACATATTATGAGCTACACTTAACGCCCTTACGCACGGTGAATAGCGGCGAACAAGACCACAATTGGCGACACGACCTGGAGACTTTTATCCTATGCCAAATTTGATGACCGGAGAGCGCTTTTTGAAATGTATGGCTGTTGCCATGACCTGCGCCGTCTTCTTGGTTGGCAGTGCGAACGCCGCAGACCAGGAAGTCACCGGCGACGATGCCGATCGGCGGGACGCCACGCTGACGTACTACGCCTTTCATATCGCTAAACTGGACGCACGGGTTTCGTTTTGCGACGGCGCGCGCACCGATTACCGCACTGGTTTTGAAGAAGTGGTCAATGACAGTGGCACCGCCATTCACGACAATGTTATGCAATCCTACGATGACCGCTACGAAACTTTTGTGGTCGGCATCGGCGATTACGATTGCCCCGACAAAGAGTTGAGCCACTACCGCACCCGTCTGACCAAGCAAATTAAGAATCTACGGCGTGATCTCGTGGTACTGAGATAAGTCCTTTGGAGAACGACATGACTGATTTTAGCCAAATTGACCAGATGCACAGCGATTTGATCGCGTTGCGACGGGACATCCATGCCCATCCGGAAACCGCGTTTGAAGAGAACCGCACCGCGCAGATTGTTGCCGAAAAATTAGAAGAGTTCGGCCTCGAGGTCGCAACCGGCATCGGCAAAACCGGGGTGGTCGGGTCATTAAAGTGCGGATCGGGCAATCGTGCGTTTGCCTTCCGCGCTGATATGGACGCGTTGTTCATCGAAGAAGAGAATGACTTTGCTTACAAATCCACCAACAAAGGTAAAATGCATGCGTGTGGACATGACGGCCACACCACAATGCTGCTGGGCGCGGCGAAAGTTCTTGCCCACGAAAAATCGTTCGACGGCACGCTTCACTTTATCTTTCAACCGGCTGAGGAAACCGTATCCGGGGCGCCCGCCATGGCCGCCGACGGCCTCTACAAGAACTTTCCCGTGGAAGCCGTATATGGCATGCACAATATGCCGGGGCGGGACGTGGGCACCTTCGCGGTTCGGAAAGGTGCTTTGTTCGGCTCATTGGACGTGTTCGAGATGAAAGTGCGCGGCGTCCGTGCCCACCCGGCGACCCAGCACTTATCCCCCGACGTATTGCTGGTGACCATTCAGATCGTCAATGCGTGGCAAGGCATCAAAGCCCGCAGTATTGATCCGGCGGTGCCGGCGGTGGTCGGAGTCACCCAAATGCAAGCTGGCAACCCCTATAACGAACCCGAGGCGGTTCACATATCGCCCGATGTGGTGTTTGTGCGCGGCGATGTCATTTGTTTTGGCGCGCCGGAACGGGACAAGATCGAACGTGAACTGAAGGCGATCGCTGAAAGTTTGTGTTCGGCCCATGGGCTAACCTGCGAATTTACCTACAATCGTTATTCACCTGAAATGATCAACACGCCGCTTGAGACGGACACGGCGGTATCTGTCGCCAAAAGTCTGGTCGGCGACAAAAATGTCATCGATGGTTGTGAGCCTATTTTGGCGGCCGAGGATTTTGCCTATCTGTTGGAAGAATGGGGCGGATGTTACATCCTTATTGGCAATGGCAAGGGCGAGCAAAACAAAGGTGGCTGCATGATTCATAACCCGGGGTACGACTTTAATGACGACATCATCCCGCTGGGGGTCAAATATTGGGTCGAACTCGCTGAAACATTGATGCCCGAGGAAAATCCGGTCGCGGCCGAGTGACGACAATGGAATATAAGTCGATCCAATATGAAACCGAGGGGCGGGTTGCGACCCTTCGGCTCAATCGTCCCGAGGTATTAAATGCCATTGATTTTAATATCCCGCGCGAGGTTGAGGCGGCGGTTAAAACCGCCAACGAGGATCCGGCGGTACACGTGATTGTGGTTGAGGGAGCCGGCCGCGCCTTTTGTTCGGGCTACGACCTCAAAATGTACGCCGAAAACAAAGGCCCCAACCCGGGCGTCCAGGAAATGCCCTGGGACCCGATGCTCGATTTCAAACTGATGTACGGCAACACTCAATGCTTTATGAGTTTATGGCGGTCGGATAAGCCGACCATTGCCAAAGTGCACGGCTACGCAGTCGCGGGTGGCAGCGACATCGCCACCTGCTGCGATTTGATCGTGATGACCGAAGACGCGCAAATCGGCTACCCAGCATCGCGGGTGTTCGGCTGCCCATCGGTCGGCATGTGGGTCTATCGGATCGGCGCCCAGTTGGCCAAACGCATGCTGTTCACCGGTGATTTAATCAATGGGATTACCGCCAAAGAATATGGCCTGGCGCTTGATGCCGTGCCAGCGGCCGAGCTTGATCAAAAAGTGCAGGCACTGGCGGAGCGCATTGCCGGGGTGCCCAAAAATCAACTGATGATGCACAAAATGATGATCAACAGCGCCATCGACAATATGGGTCTCAATTCGACCCAGCAAATGGCGACCTTATTTGATGGCATTACCCGCCATTCGCCCGAGGGGCTGTGGTGGAAAGAACGGGCCGAGCAAGTCGGCTTTCTAAACGCCGTCAAAGAGCGCGATTCCGGCGATCCCATTGCTGCCGAGGCGGAAAAATTTCTGCCCCCTTTGCCCGAGTAAAATAATCAGGTATCCGGCCCACTCTATATTCCAGATCGGGATATAATCGTTCAATATGAGGATTTTCAGGCCACTTGGCAGAGACCCGGTAATATTCAATAACCGAGCCAAATAATGCGTGAATTTTATCCTTTCGTTTACCCTTAGAAATTATCAATTCATCTACGTGCAATTGAAATTTGTTCGTGTTATGAACAGGCGTTGGTTCCGAACGACATTATTAATCTAGGTGTGAATAGTCTATGTGTGGCTGGCTGTAATGTTGGCTAGAATTCCGATTGGAAAGTGTCAAAGTACGTGTCTTTTGCGGGGGTAATAATGACAAGTGAGGCCAAATTGGCCGTTCTTGCCCCCTGCGCGCGCGTCTCGGCGGCGGTTGGCAGGCAATCCCATTGTTTTATTGGGCGCCGGTAGACGTGACATTCGGAGGTCAAAAGACCAATTCGCTTCAAAGAAAAGGATGCTTTAGCGATGATCGTTGCAATCGGACTATTGGTGGTATTGGTCGGCACCGTACTTTTTCATGTTTACAGTCCTTGGTGGTGGACCCCCATTGCATCCAATTGGGGCAATATGGATGATACGATCCTGCTCACATTTTGGATCACCGGCGCGGTCTTTATCGCGGTCATGCTCTTTATGGTGTACTGCATCTATAAGTTTCGCCATAAAGAAGGACGGGTAGCGCATTACGAACCTGAAAACACCAAACTGGAAGTCTGGCTCACCAGTATAACCGCGGTTGGTGTTGCCGCCATGTTGGCGCCGGGTCTCATTGTTTGGAACGACTATGTGACCGTACCCGAAGACGCGGTCGAATTTGAAGCGATCGGCCAGCAATGGTCCTGGACATTCCGATTGCCCGGTGAAGACGGTAAATTTGGCACCGTCAGTATGAAAGACATGAACCCGGACAATCCATTTGGCATGAGCGCCGACGACCCCAATGGTCAGGACGATGTTTTGATCGAAGAAGATGAAATGCATTTGCTCAAAGACCAACCGATCAAGGCGCTATTGCGGTCTGTCGATGTTCTCCACGATTTCTACGTTCCCCAGTTCCGGGCAAAAATGGATATGGTGCCAGGCACAGTCACATATTTCTGGTTGACACCCATCCGCACGGGTGAGTTTGAAATTCTGTGCGCCGAATTGTGCGGCGTTGGCCACCACGCCATGCGCGGCACGGTGGTGGTTGATGAACAGGAAGCATATGACGAGTGGCTGAGCGATCAGGCCACGTATGCGGAACTCGTGGAAGAAGCGCGCATTCGCAAGGAAAATGAGACCCGTCTGGCGATGAATTGATGTCCTGACGGGTCGCGCGAATGGAAACGTGCATTATAATTTTGTGATTAGCTAATCAAGAGGCGGTAATGATGGTCGATGTCCCCGTAGCGGAAGTTGCAGAAGTTGAACTTTATCACGCCAAAAGTTATTGGACGAAATACGTCTTTAGCCAAGACGCCAAAGTCATTGCCATTCAGTACGGCGGGACAGCGGTCGCTATCGGATTGGTCGGCCTGGTCTTGTCTTGGCTGATGCGGCTGCAATTGGGCTTCCCGGACACCTTTGCGTTCATTGATGCCACCGACTATTACCAGTTCATCACCGTTCACGGCATGATCATGGTGATCTATCTGTTGACCGCCTTGTTTTTGGGTGGGTTCGGTAACTATCTGATCCCATTGATGGTGGGGGCCCGCGATATGGTGTTTCCCTACTTGAACATGGTCAGTTATTGGGTCTATTTGTGCGCGGTCTTAATCCTGGTGGCGAGCTTCTTCGTCGAAGGCGGTCCTACCGGTGCCGGCTGGACCCTTTATCCACCCCAATCAATTACCGAAGGAACCCCTGGATCAGAGGGCGGCATTATCCTGATGCTGGTGTCTCTCGCCCTCTTCATTATTGGTTTTACCATGGGCGGGTTGAACTACGTGGTGACGGTTTTGCAGGCGCGCACACGGGGCATGACCCTGATGCGGCTGCCGCTCACCGTTTGGGGCATTTTCGTTGCCACCATTCTCGCATTATTGGCCTTCCCGGCCCTGTTCGTGGGCTGCATCATGATGACCTTGGATAAACTCCTCGGCACCAGTTTTTTCATGCCCGAGATGATTTCACTCGGCCAGCAATTGGAATATGATGGTGGCAGCCCCATACTTTTCCAGCACTTGTTCTGGTTCTTCGGTCACCCGGAAGTTTACATCGTCGCCTTGCCGGCTTTTGGCATCGTGTCTGATCTGCTTGCCGTACATGCCCGCAAGAATATCTTTGGCTATCGGATGATGGTGTGGGCGATTGTGATCATCGGCGCTCTCAGCTTCGTCGTCTGGGCGCACCATATGTACGTGAGTGGCATGCATCCATACTTCGGCTTCTTCTTCGCCACGACGACGCTTATTATTGCCGTGCCTACGGCGCTTAAAGTCTACAACTGGGTGCTTACGCTATGGCATGGTGACATTCACCTTACCCAACCAATGTTATTTTCCCTCGCCTTCCTGGTCACATTTATAAACGGCGGAATCACTGGCTTGTTCCTCGGCAATGTGACCGTGGACGTGCCGTTGTCGGACACCATGTTCGTCGTCGCCCATTTCCACATGGTCATGGGCATTGCGCCGCTGATGGTGGTATTTGGCGCCATCTACCATTGGTATCCCAAGATCACCGGCCGAATGCTCCATGAAGGCATGGGCAAGTTCCACTTCTGGGTCACTTTCCTCGGCGCTTACACAATTTTCTTGCCGCTTCACTACATTGGGCTGCAGGGAGTGCCGCGCCGGTACTTCGAGTTTGGCGATACCGCGTTTATTCCTGACTCGGTTACTACCCTGAATGCGTTTGTGACTGTCGTCACACTAACCGTGGGTTTCGCGCAAATCGTCTTCTTCTACAACATGTGGCGCAGCTACAAACACGGCAAAGTAGCTGGCGATAATCCTTGGGGCGCGACGACGCTTGAATGGCAAACGGCGGAAACACCGCCTGGGCACGGTAACTTCGGTGAAGAACTGCCCTTGGTATATCGCTGGGCTTATGACTTCAGCGTTCCCGGTGCAAAAAATGACTTCATTCCCCAGAATATGCCTCCTGGTCCGGACACAAATAATCACTAAGGACGGATTGGCACTAAGCGCGGCTTGGCCGACGGAGATTAAGAATGGGCATTTTTCATCACTTGACCAGAAAACCCTGGCTGCCAGAGCAGAGTGAGATCGATAATCAGGTGAGTGGCGGGGCGGTTGCCCTGCAGACAGCCAAAGTCGGTCTCCGGGTATTTTTGTTCCCGATCAGCGCCTTGTTCACGCTGTTCCTGATTGCCTACCTGATGCGCATGTCGTTTTCGGATTGGCAAACGCTGCATGATCCTTGGCTATTGTGGATAAATACAGCAGTCCTGGTACTCAGCAGTCTGGCTCTGCAACGGTCGCGAATGCTCGTGGATGGCGGCGAAGTGACTGGCATGCGCACCTACTTTATGTTGGGTGGCGTGTTCGCCTTTGCTTTTCTCGGCGGACAACTAGCGGCCTGGCAGCAATTGGCCGATATGGGCGTTTATGCCGATACTAACCCTTCTCACTCATTCTTTTACCTTTTCACAGCACTTCATGGCTTACACTTGCTGGGCGGCTTGGTCGCATGGGGCCGAACGGTCTTCAAAATCAAGGCCGGTGTTGACGTGGAACACCTGCGTCTGAGCGTCGAACTTTGTACGATCTACTGGCATTACCTGCTCGTTGTTTGGGTGGTTATGTTTGGTTTGTTATTGGCCACTTAAACGAGGATTAAGATAAATGTCCGAAGAAACGGTCGCTGCTAGCGGCAGCACGCCGAACGACATGACGGGGTTCGTAGCCGACTGGTCTTCCGATCAGCGCGCTTTTAAGAATGTTCCCTGGGGGAAGGCCATGATGTGGATCTTCCTCTTAAGCGATACTTTCATATTTAGCTGTTTTTTGCTGTCGTACATGAACGTACGCATGTCAACAACCGTGCCCTGGCCCAATCCGAGCGAGGTCTTCGCCCTCGAAGCTTTTGGTACACCCGTGCCGTTGTTGCTGATCGCCATTATGACTTTCATCTTGATTAGCAGCAGTGGCACCATGGCCATGGCGGTCAGGTTCGGCTATCAGAAAAATCGTCGCGTAACTACGATGTTGCTGATTGTGACGGCTCTCTTCGGCATGTCATTTGTTGGCATGCAGGCGTTCGAGTGGACCAAATTGATTGTTGAAGAGGGCGTGCGGCCGTGGAGCAACCCCATGGGTGCGCCACAGTTCGGCTCGGTCTTTTTCATGGTAACTGGCTTCCACGGCTTCCACGTGTCGGTCGGCGTCCTCTTTCTCTTTATCGTAGCGCGCAAAGTCTGGCGGGGTGATTTCGATACCCAGAAAAGGGGATTTTTCACCAGTCGCAAGGGGAACTACGAAGTCGTGGAAACCATGGGCCTGTATTGGCACTTTGTCGATCTGGTGTGGGTGTTCATTTTTGCATTTTTCTATCTTTGGTAGGTGATTCGTATGTCTGACGCACATGTTGAGGGACAACAACATCCCATAAGTATTTATTTCAAGGTCTGGATCCTCCTGTTTGTCCTCAGCGCCGGGTCATACATGGTGGATTACCTGGCCCTGCAGGGGTATCTCAGATGGTCGCTCATCCTCACCTTCATGCTGTTGAAGGCCGGCTTCATTGTCGCCATCTTCATGCACATGGTGTGGGAACGGCGAGCTTTGCTTTATGCCATTATGCTGCCGCCTATCGCTATCCTGGTGTTCGTGACGCTAATGACTTTTGAAGGAGACCTCACATTCTTTACACGCGGCGTTACCTTTGCCGCCCAGACTTTTCAAGCTGTGATGCACTGATTTCTCCGGAAGTTAAGACTGAAAATAGAAGAGCGGGTCTTGAAAATGGCCCGCTCTTTTTTCGTTTAAGTCGTGGGCGCGGGACCTTGCGAGAAGCGGTCACGGATGCGCGACATCAAACTGTCACGGACACCCCGGTAAGCATCCAAAATAAGTTCACGCCGGTCCGCGGGAACCGCCGATGGATCCAGGGTCGCCCAATATTCCACTTCTGCCGAAAGGGTGCGGGTCAGTTCAACCGCACTGTGTTGAGCCTCTGGAGTGAGCGATATAATAAGATCGAAGGAGGTGTCTTCCAACTCGTCGAAAGTTTTCGATTGATGGTGGCTCAAATCAATCCCGATTTCGTCCATTACCGCAATCGCAAATTCGTTCACATCCCCCCTGCGTACCCCTACTGAATCAACATAAGTTCGATGGCCGAACAGGTGCTTCATAATGGCTTCGGCCATGGGCGAGCGCACAGAATTTAGCGTACAACAGAACAGGACGCTGCCTGGAAGATCACCCATGCCCGGACAAGCCGTCAGCCGCGCAAGTGAAGGACGCAGACCAAAGTAAACAGCCGTCGCGCCGTGTCAAAATCGATCTCGATCTTGTCTGCCAAACGTTCGCGCAATAACTCCGAACCTTCGTCGTGCAATCCCCTGCGCCCCATATCAATGGCTTCGATACGCGATGGCGACGCGGTTTTAATAGCTTCGAAATAGCTTTCGCAAACCAAAAAGTATTCTTTGATCAATTTACGCAAAGGCGATGTGGGCAAATTAACCGCCGTTAACGCCACATCTTCCCGATCATGAATGTTGAACACGATCCGGTCTTCTTGAACGCTCAGGCGTAAAATGAAGGGCCCAGTGTGGCCGCCCAACGGAACAAAATGGTTTTTCTCCAGCAAGTCGAAGATGGCGACTTTTTGTTCTTGAACGATATCCGGGTTGCGGCGCACGACCGTACGTTCGTCCAAGACAATGTCGATCAGATGCTGGCCGCTCACTACTCCAGCCCTTCGGTACCGGCACTCTGTCCCAATCGCATGGCGATTGATCGCCCGTGGGCTTCTAAGCCTTCGGCCTCAGCCAATCGTATGGCAGTTGGCCCAATCCGGCCCAGGCTGTCGCCATCGCAGCTTATGATGGTCGTACGCTTCATAAAATCGAGCACCGACAGGCCGGATGAAAAGCGGGCACTGCGCGCGGTTGGCAGCACGTGATTGGGACCGGCCACATAGTCACCTATTGCCTCGGGCGTATAGCTGCCGAGGAATATGGCACCGGCATTGCGCACGCGCGCCATCAAGCCATCAGGATCGGCAATCGCCAGTTCTAAATGCTCTGGTGCAATCCGGTTCACGAGCGGTAACGCCGCGTTCATGTCCGGCACCAAAATAACCGCGCCATGATCCCGCCAACTTGCGCCGGCAATAGCGCCCCGCTTCAAAACCTTGAGTTGAGATTCTACCGCCGCCACGACCCGGTCAGAGAATACAGCATTGTCGGTGATCAATATTGATTGCGCGGCTTCGTCGTGTTCGGCTTGGGACAGCAAATCGGCCGCGATCCAATCAGGATTGTTGTCGCTGTCAGCGACAATCAATACCTCCGACGGCCCGGCAATCATATCGATGCCGACGGCTCCAAACACCTGGCGCTTGGCGGCGGTGACATACATATTGCCCGGACCGACGATCTTATCGACAGACGCGATGGTAGCTGTCCCGAAGGCTAAGGCAGCGACCGCTTGGGCACCACCGATCCGGTAAATCTCATGGACCCCGGAAATCCGCGCGGCCGCCAGCACCAAGGGATCCAATTGGCCTTTGGGCGCCGGTACTACCATAACCACACGATCCACCGCCGTCACCCGGGCCGGAATGGCGTTCATCAGTACTGATGACGGATATGCCGCTTTCCCCCCCGGAACATACAAACCAACCGCCTGCAGTGGGGTCCAGCGAGCCCCCAAGCGAACTCCTTGGACATCAATATAGTCATCATCCTTAGGCAAGTGACGGCGGTGAAAATCTTCAATCCGGATAGCTGCCGAATTTAATGCAGCGACAGTTTCGGGATCGCATGCGGCGGCGGCGGCATCGATCTCGGCATCCGTCACACGAAACTCGCCTGGCGTCAGGTGCAGTCCATCGAACCGTTGCGTGTATTCGGCAATGGCAGTATCGCCGCGCAACCGCACAGCAGCCAAAATTTCTTGGACCGCATCATCGACGTCGGCGGCGGTTTCCCGGTTCGCCGCCAATAGATCGGCAAAGGCAAGTTCAAATCCCGACGCCGACGCGTCCAGCCTAGTCGCCATTAACCACCTCCCGGAAGCGGTCAACCCAGCCCCCGACAAGTTCAGGCAAGGTTTTAGAAGCGGCCCTGTTGACCACCAAACGCGACGAGATGTCGGCAATCTTTTCCACTTCGACCAGGCCGTTAGCCTTCAACGTGTCGCCGGTGCTCACCAGATCCACAATGCGGCGGCAAAGGCCCAATTGAGGCGCCAATTCCATGGCCCCGTTCAACTTGATGCACTCGGCCTGAACCCCGCGCGCGGCAAAGTGCTTGCGGGTAAGGGTCGGGTATTTTGTCGCCACACGCACATGGCTCCAGCGCCGGGGATCATCATGTTCGCTCATCTCTTTGGGCTCGGCCACTACCAGTCGGCAGTGACCAATATTCAGATCGACCGGTGCGAATAACTCCGAATAGTCAAATTCCATCAGCACGTCATTTCCGGCAACACCCAATTGAGCGGCGCCAAAGGCGACAAAAGTGGCCACATCGAAACTGCGCACACGAATGAGGCTCACATTGTCGTGGTTGGTCGCGAATCTCAGCAAGCGTGAATTGGGGTCGTCGAACGCCGCTTCGGGTTCAATCCCGGCCTTGCGCACCAGCGGCATCACTTCCTTAAGAATACGGCCTTTCGGCAAGGCAATCACCAATGACTCATTCGCACTCACGTCGTCCGTCTCCCGTCTTTACTCGGTTATTCGCTTAATATCGGCGCCGCACCAGCTCAACTTTTCTTCCAAGCGCTCGTACCCCCGGTCCAAATGGTAAACACGGTTTACCACCGTTTCGCCGTCGGCGACCAGTCCGGCAAGCACCAGCGACACCGATGCCCGCAAATCCGTGGCCATGACCGGCGCACCAATCAGGTAATCAACCCCGCGCACCAGAGCCGCACCGCCGTGGACAGTAATATCCGCGCCCATTCGAGCCAGCTCAGGCACATGCATAAACCGATTTTCAAAAATTTGCTCGGTGATGCGCGAGGCGCCATCCGCAATTGCCATCAGCACCATCATCTGGGCTTGCATATCGGTTGGAAATCCGGGATAGGGCTGAGTGGTCAGATCAATGCCTCTAAGGCTGCCGCCATTGCGGCGCACCCGCAGGCCGCCGGGGACATCTTCGATTTGAATCCCAGCTCGCCGTAACGCCTCGATGACCGCCTCCATATGGGCGGCATTTGCGCCTTCGAGGATGACGTCGCCATCTGTCAGCCCTGCGGCAACCGCATAACTTCCGGCTTCGATGCGATCGGAGATGTTGGTAAAGCGCGCTCCGCCCAATTGGTCGACCCCTTGTATGACGATGCGTTCACTGCCCATGCCCGATATGTTTGCGCCCATGGCCACCAGACAGTCAGCGAGCGCCGTCACTTCCGGTTCGCGGGCGGCATTTTCGATTACGGTTACACCGCGGGCCAGCGTCGCCGCCATCAAAATATTCTCGGTACCGCCGACCGTTACCGCGGGGAAGCGTATGTCGGCGCCCTTCAGACCTTGGGGTGCAGCGGCTTGGATGTAGCCATCCTGCAATTTAATTTCAGCCCCCATTTGCTCCAGCGCGCGGATGTGCAAGTCGACTGGGCGGGTGCCAATGGCGCAACCACCAGGCAGAGAAACCTTTGCCGTGCCGAAACGGGCGAGCAATGGGCCCAAGACCAGCACCGACGCCCGCATTTTTCGCACCAACTCGTAGGGCGCGGTGGTGTCTTCAATGTGACCGGCGGTGAGTTCAAGCCCCCCTTCCCCCCCCGACCCATTGCCGCCAATCTCGACCCCCAACTCTTCCAGCACGTCCGCCAGGGTGCGGATATCTCCGAGCACCGGAATATTCTCCAAAACCACGGTTTCCGGGGTCAATAAACTTGCGGCCATCAGGGGCAACGCGGCATTCTTTGCGCCACTTATACTAATGGTGCCGGAAAGTGGCTTACCGCCACGAATAACGATCGTGTCCATACTCTGATCCATGCCTCAGGCATCCGCCGAAGTCCATATTCCTAACCTAAGTTGCCAGTGGCGCTTTGTACTTTAAGCGGTGGCCAGCGGCAATAGATGCTCAACCATGGTAGGCTCAAGCCACACATTGATATTTGCGCATCTCGAGGGGAGAGATATTTACCATGATGAAGCTAACCGCGTTACTGCCACGGCGGCCGGATATGACCCGCACGCAGTTTTTTGACTACTGGCATACAACTCATGCCGCCATTGCGCTCGAACATCAAAAAGCCTTGCGGTTTGTCAAATACGTTCAAACGCACATCGGTTATGACGAATTGAATGACATCATGCGTAGCGACCGCAATTGCAAGCCGCCTTTTGATGGTGTCGCCCAATTGTGGTGGGAAAGCTACGAAGACATGGCAGCCGGGATTGAGTCACCCGAAGCGCAAGAAGCGTTCCGCATTCTTCAAGAAGATGAATTCAAGTTCATCGATGTTCCCAATATGGCCATATGGATGGGCGACGATCATTTAATGTTCGGTAATGATTGAGGCCGCACCCGCTTGCTCTGACCGCGATTAAGGTTATAATTAACGTTCGTTTAGGTCCTATTATCCGCATTATCGATAGCCGGACGAAGGAGGGTCGCGATGGCGAGTACAGGCCTGCCAGACGGGTTTGCCGAATTGGAACGGCTGGTCGACGAATGGTTGCTGCCGTCCATGACGGCCCGCTCGCAGAAGCGGCAGGCCTCGACTATGACGGAAATTACGAATTTCTATAATGCAGTCAAACCACGTCTGCCGGAAATTCTTGAGCTTCTCAGCAGTATCCCCTATGACGACGCCCTGCCCGCTGAAGAAGCCCGTTTGCTCGGCCTTGCGCTCATGTTGGCCGAGATCACAACCGCGGTCGAATGGTACGAACAACCGGGGGTGGTCGATGGCTTCGACCCGGAACGATTTAAACTGGTGGCTGAGTTGTCCTGATGACCACAAGAGCGCCGACAAATTTCACCACGCAGTTCCCCGAGTTGGGCACGGGGCCGATTGATGTTGGCCCGTATCGGGACCCTGACTATTTCGAGCGGGAAAAGGCGGCCGTATTCGCGCGCACCTGGCTGGTCGCGGGCCGGGACTCGCAAATTCCCAATCCCGGCGATTATTTTGTGCGCGACGTGCCGACCTTTGATCTGTCGCTCATCTTCGTGCGCGGCAAGGATGGCCAGATCCGCGGTTTCTTTAATGCCTGCCGCCACCGGGGTAATCACCTCTGTGTCGAGAACAGCGGAAACCTCCGTGCCTTCACCTGCAAGTTCCACGGCTGGAGCTACAATCTACACGGCGAGCTTGCCGGAGTACCGGACGAGGAAAGTTTCTTCGATCTCAACAAATCTCAACTCAACCTTATCCCGGTCTCAACCGATATGTGGCAGGGGTTTATCTTTTTTAACCTCGAATCCGAACCCGATCAGAGCCTTGAGCAGCATTTGGGAGAGTTCGGGGAAGCCCTTGCCGGTTACCCGTTCCATGAAGGGTCGGCGCGCTATCAGTTCCGGGGCGAGATCAAAGCCAACTGGAAATCCATGGTCGATAGCTTTACCGAGATTTATCACGTGCCGTTCTTGCACAAGTGTTCGATCTCCGACACATTGGCGGGCCCCGAAAATCCGCTCGGACGGCTGCTCGACATTCGCCTCTACGGGCCCCATAAAACGTCATCGATCACAAGCAATAAGAATTATAAGCCGTGGCCGGTTCAAGGCATCGCGTACGAATTTGCCCAAAGCGGCGCGGTCACGGGCGGGCAAGGGACAAAAGAGGGATTGCCGCCCGGGGTCAATCCAACGAAGAAGGACGACTGGGGACTTGACGTCAATGTAATTTTTCCTACTTTTCTGCCGGTTATCGGGCCTGGTATGTACTTCACCCATCAAATGTGGCCGGTTGCCGTGGATCGCACGGTTTGGGAAATGACCGGGTTCGTCGCGCCTGCACGCACGGCTGCGGATCGTTTTATCCAGGAGTATTTCCTGGTCGAACTGCGTGATGCGGTGCTCGAAGACATGAATACGGTTGAGCGGGTTCAGTCGTCAATTAATGCCGGCGTCATCAACGAATTTCACTATCAGGACAACGAGATTGCGCTCCGCCACCAGAACCATGTGGTCAACAAGTGTTTGAATACATTTGAGAGCCGCGTAGCAGCGGAATAGCTTTTTTCACAAAAAATTGGACTACAACCGGCGGGGAGGGCCGGAGGGGCTCGTCAGATTGCGTAAGCACTAACGGGTCCCGCGCCTTGGAAAGGAGCCAATAATAATGAGCACCGCCGTCTGATAAGTTCTTCGCTAGGACTTTTTACTCCCGCCATTGTGGTCGCCTTTACGAGCTCGAGACTGATCCTTTCGTTTGCGTAAATTCTCGCGCAAGGCGCCCGCGAGACGCTCGGCTTTTAATTCTTGCGCCGACATTTCGGTCACGGGTTCAGCTGCAGCATCTTTAGCTAGGGATTTATTTTTTCGGATCAAACGCTTTTCGAACTCCGCATCGACCAGTTGCGGCTTCGCTGATTTTCGGCGTCTTTGTGTTTTCTTGACCATCCTACCATCCCGGCCACCGCCGTTCATTTTAAGGCTGCTTTTGCGCCTGGCGCCACTCGGAATTAGTGGCCTCGGCTTTGTCCCGCGAAACTCACTTGCATGGCAACCGGCGCTGTGGCAAACCAACGCTGTACGGACCAGTGCCGCCGTAGCTCAGTGGTAGAGCGCGCCCTT
>JAPYRI010000048.1 GCA_029941135.1 Alphaproteobacteria bacterium
CTCATACAACTCCTTCGGCGCCTGCACGCCAAAGTTCGAGTACCCGTCGGCCCAAACCCCGCCCAGCCGGTCGTTGCGCTCGAGCAAGACGCAGTCAAGGCCGGCCGCTTTGAGCGACTTTGTCGTCCCCAGTCCACCGACCCCGGTGCCAATAATGGCGACGCTTTTTACGTTATTCATGTTCTGTTACCACCCGCTGCCCGCGTATGGCCGCGCGGCCCACCCAGCCGATGAGCCAGAACGCCAGGACATACGTGCCGAAAAGCGTCCACAATCCGAAGGTCCAAACTGCAGCATAAAGGCCGCGCGCGCGGGCGGCATTGCACCGGTAGACGTAGACCGCGTGAACCAGACCCAGCAACACGCCGACCGCGCTGCCCGCCCACAGAAATAATTCCATCATGGCCGTGTCTCAGGCCGCGCCAAACGAAAAATGATCGGCGGTGAAGGCGTCATAGGTCCGCATCACTTCGTCGTCGCTCATCGCCATGGGCGCAATGATGTGAGTATGCACGCCGCCTTTAGTGTCTTCCAAGATACGCGCGCGCACTTCTTCGGCACTACCGATGACGGCGATCTCGTCAATCAGCGCATCGCTGATGGCGCCTCCGGTTTTGGCCCGGTCCTTTTCGGCCCAGCCTTCTGAGATGGTGCTGGCCGCATCCGCGTGACCGGCCCACGCCAAGAATGCGTTATATACCGGGGTCGCGTAATAGGGGGCAAACATGGCGCGAAAGCGGTCACGCGCTTCGGCTTTGTCGTCGGTCACCAGCACCATGGCGCGGTTGACGATCTCAACCGTCGCCGGGTCCTTGCCCGCCCGCGCAGCCCCGATGGCCACGTGTTCTATCATCTTGGGTAGCGCACTTTTGGGCCACAAATTGAAGATCACCCCGTCGCCTACTTCCGCCGCCATCTCGATCATCTTGGGCCGCAATGCCGCTAGATAGAGCGGCGGCGGTTGATCAATGGGCGCTTGGCGGTAGCCCCGGCTGCGCAAAGTTTCGCCGTCGAACGCCGATTTTTCACCGGCCAGCATGGCGCGCACCATCAGGGCTGTTTCCTTAACACGCGTAACCGGCTTGTCCAAAGAGATGCCGTTCCACTGACCCATGATGGTTTGACTTGAGGAGCCGAGCCCCATCACAAACCGCCCCGGCAGGGCTTGGCCGAGCACGTTAGCCGTCGCTGCCAGCACGGCCGGGGTGCGCGTGTAGACCGGCGTTACCGCCACCCCGATGCGAATGTTCGTCGTGTGATGGGCCACTGCCGCCACTTGGGTGAGTGAATCCGGCGCGCCCGAGTCACTGAACCACGCGTCCGCAAAGCCGTTGTCCTCGGCCCATAACAGCCGCTCGACCGTGTCGGCCAACCTGGGCCCCGCCGGTAAAGTGATCGCCATGCGTCTTTCGACACTCATCTGTTTTCTCCCGCCGAAAATCTTCAGCCGCCAGCATGCCCGCTCCGAGACGCGCGCGCAATCGCAACCGTTTATCAGTGATTGACCCCAGGAAGCGACCCGCAAAGCCCATGGCAGCGCGGATCCAATGAAAACACCAATCGCTTGCTGAGGCAGTACTTCCCCAAGGGAACCGACCTGTCGGTTCATTCGCAGGCGGCCTTGAACAAAGTGGCCCGCCAGCTGAACGAGCGACCGCGCAAGACACTAGAATACGAAACACCAGCAGAACGATTTAATGCATGTGTTGCGTTGACCAATTGAGCCCGCAGATAGGAACAGACATTCCGAATGCGTGGCCGAATGTCCGCTTTCCCCCCGAAAAGTGGACGCAATCGCTTTGACCTTGGCGCTAAGGATTGCCTTTCTAATACAGCCGCTTCTTGCCATCCTCGTCGATCAACTCCTGCAATTCATCGACGGATTCGCTCAGCTTTGCATGCACGACCATGGCTTCGGCGAGGGTCGGTACGTCGCTGCGGTCGGGCCACTTGTCCGGTTCCCACAGGCGCGAGCGTTTAACGCATTTGGGGCAATGGGTCATGGCTTCCTTAACGGTCACGATCAAGACGAACTCGGGCTCCTTGCCGTTCACCGCAAGACGCGCCTGAAGGGCCTTGTCGCGGACGATCTTCGCTGTGCCGCTCACCCGCAAGGTGTCGGCATTGCCGGGAATCAAAAAGAATAGACCAACCTCGGGGTTATTGAGCAAATTTTCGAAAGTGTCGTGCCGCTTGTTGCCCAAACGGTCGGGGATCGCGAGCGTGTGATCATCCAACACTTCGACGAATCCGGCGGGGTCGCCTTTGGGCGACATGTCAAACAATCCGTTGCCGCCCTTGGTCGCGACCATAATAAAGGGCGATGCGGCGATGAAGCGGCGGCAGATATCATCAATATGATCGATCGACTTGTTGACCACCACGTCAAACGGCTCGCCGACGATCGCGCGCAACTGTTCGCGGCTGGTGATGATCTCATCGAAAGTATGTTCGTTCGCAGTCATCGGCTCACTCCTCTAGAAAACCAGTCAGGCGTTCGTAGGCGTCGACAAAGTCTTCGCGGAAATCATTCACCACTGCGCGCACGGACATGCTGTCATGCATGAGGCCAACCCCTTGCCCAACCCAATAGGTGGCGAGTTGCTGCGCGCCCGGGTGGCCGCCCTCGGACAGCTTGTCGACCTTGGCCAGTGGGGGCCCACTGACGATGGTTTGCAAGGGCATGGGCAGGGGCTCGGGCGCGTCCGGGGCCTCCCAGGCGTCGGTCCACGGCGAGCGCAGTTGCCGCGAAAATTTGCCGGTCCTGCTTTTGGAGCGCACGGTATCGGCCGAGCCCGCCGCCAGCATCTTGGCTTTCACCGGCTCTGATGTTTCAGCTTCAACCGTGGTCAGCCACACCGACGCGCACCACACGCCAGCTGCCCCCATGGTCATGGCTGCGGCCATCTGACGGCCGGTGGCGATGCCGCCCGCGGCCAAAATCGGTACGTCGCCGAACGGCTGGATGGCCTCGTGCACTTCGGGGATGAGCACCATGGTTGTGACCGTGCCGCAATGGCCGCCACCTTCGCTGCCCGCCACCACCAGCACATCGACCCCGGCCTGCACTTGGCGGATCGCGTGCTCTTTGGCGCCTACCAGCGCGCCCACCGCGACGCCATTATCCTTGCCGCGCTTGAGCATGTAGTCGGGCGGTACCCCGAGCGCGTTCACTATCATTGATATGGGGTGCGCGAACGCCACATCCAACAGCGCCTGCGCGCCGCCGGTGCGCATGTTGTCGCCGAAGGACGCGAACCGCGCGCGGGTTTCGTCGTCAATTTCGGCATTGTCGATCTGATAGCGCTCCAAGATGCTGTTGGTGAAATCCGTGTGCGACTTTGGCACAAGCGCAACCATCTCGTCCGTGCTCGGGGTCTCGTCCTTGCCCAGCATCTTGTTGGGGATCAGCAGATCGACTCCATAAGGATGGCCTTCGATGTGCTCATCGATCCACGCGAGCTCGGTCTCAAGTTCGGCGGGCGACATGCCGGTTGCGCCCAAGACGCCCATGCCACCGGCTTTCGACACTTCCACCACCACATCCCGGCAGTGGGTAAAGGCCATTAAGGGAAACTCGATCCCGAAACGTTCACATATTGGCGATTTCATCTTAGTTCCCCATTTTCGCCCCTAAGCAGGAGCAGCGGTTTAGCGCCACGCGGGCTTACGCCGCATTAGCGCCGACCCGCTTTCCGCCGACGCGTCGCGCGGCAGATAATAGGTGGCGCGGGCTGAGTTAGGCTAATAATATAGCGCCGTACGTGCCAGCATTGTTTTGAGTCAGGGGCCTATTCCAATTTTTTCTCAAATTGCAGGCCGAGAAGGTCTACGCCCTGGGCCCCCGCGCACAAGTTAATGGAGCCGTCATCGGGGCCAATATAGATGGCCGACCAGGGTGGGTAGGTTTCCCCGTCGTAGCTGATCTCGCCTGCGAGTGGCACAAAAAATTGCCCTCCGCCCCCGCCGTCTTGTCCCAGGGGGGTGTCGAGCGCGGCGCCAGGCGGTAGTTGCCAACGCCGTGCCCACACGTCGCCTTCTTCGATCAGCGAGGTCTCGCTAGGGTCACGGATTGCCCCATCAGCGGCATCCAAGTTTGCGAACAAGATCCGTTGCGGCTGGTTTTTGAGGTTTGCGCGGATCAACTTTACGTCGTCCGGCATCACGTAGGTGACTTCGTTGGGTCGCGGCCACAAGGCAATGAGCGCAAAGCCCTTTTCCGATACTTCTATGGGGCCATAGGGAACCCAAGCGTCGGTGTATTGGACGGTCAGGCATGACACCGGCTTTTTGCCGAGGGTCGCTTCACCGGTCAAATAGATCTGCCATTGATCAACCGGGTGGGCGTGCGTGAGCGCGATGCCCGCGCCATACTCAGCGACCAGAGCTTGACCGGATTCCAGGTGCGCGGGGTTCTTCTCATCCTTGAAATCACCGATCAGATTGGTGATGTAGGTGTCCAGATAGACCGCCGGATAGTCGCCAAGGAAATAACGGTCCCGATTGGCGTCCCTAAAGTTTGCGGCTTTGATCATGATTTAAACTTTCCGATGTTCACCCAAACCCATCATACCCAATTCCAACAGGCCATGACTATGGCCCGGCGGAATCGCCGCCCCCGCGGAGCCTATGCGTTCTTTGCGCATCGGCGCGAGCGCTTTACTAATGCGCCTCGTCCCAATTGGGCCCAATGCCCACATCAACGGTCAAGGGGACGGAGATGTTGCGAGCCGGGCTGGCGGCGTTTTCCATAATGTCTTTGACCAGAGCAGTGGTTGCATCGACCTCCGCGTCGGGCACTTCGAGCACCAGCTCATCGTGCACTTGCAGCAGCATCTTCGCGCCAAGGTTGGCGTGCTTGAGCGCGCCCGGCATGCGGACCATAGCGCGGCGGATGACGTCGGCGGCCGAGCCCTGGATAGGCGCGTTGATGGCCGCACGTTCGGAGAATGACTTGCGCGCGCCGTTCTTGTCGTTAATGCCGGGGATGTGGCATTTGCGGCCAAACAAGGTCTCCACATAGCCTTGCTTACGGCACTGCTCCTTGGTGTCGTCCATGTAGGCGCGGATGCCGGGGAAGCGCTCAAAATAGGTTTTGATAAAGTCGGCCGCGTCGCCACGTGAGATGTTGAGTTGCCGCGCGAGCCCGAACGCCGAGATGCCATAGATGATGCCAAAATTAATTGCCTTGGCCTGCCGCCGCACCATGGGGTCCATGCCCTCGATGGGCACGCCGAAAATCTCACTGGCGGTCATGGCGTGAATGTCGAGGCCGTCGGCGAACGCTTGCCGCAGGGTGTCGATGCCGGCGATGTGGGCCAACAGCCGCAGTTCGATCTGGCTGTAGTCGGCAGACATGAGCGTGTGGCCTTCTTCGGGCACGAACGCGCGGCGGATTTTGCGGCCCTCCTCGGTGCGAATAGGGATGTTTTGCAGATTGGGGTCGGTGCTGGCCAAGCGCCCGGTAGACGTTGCCGCCATGGCATATGACGTGTGCACGCGGCCGGTATTGGGATTGATCTGATTTTGCAGGCTGTCGGTATAGGTGTTTTTCAGCTTCGCCAGCTGCCGCCAATCCATCACCCGCGCGGGTAAGTCATGGCCTTGGGCGGCCAATTCCTCGAGCACATCAACGCCGGTTGAGTAGGACCCGGTTTTGCCTTTTTTGCCACCTTCTAAGCCCATCTCGTCGAACAGCACTTCGCCCAATTGCTTGGGCGAGCCGATGTTGAACGGGTGCCCGGCGAGGTCGTGAATTTGCACTTCGAACGTGGCCATGCGGGCGGCAAAGTCGGTTGAGAGATCGGCGAGCACTTGCCGGTCGACCTTAATACCCGCGCGCTCCATTTGGCACAGCACGTCAACCAGTGACCGCTCCAGGGTCTCGTAAACCGTGGTCATGCGCTCGGGCGCGAGCCGCGGCTTCAAAAGCCGATGGAGCCGCAAAGTCATGTCGGCATCTTCGGCGGCGTAGTCGGACGCCTTGTCGATGGGGACCCGGTCAAAAGTCACCTTTGCTTTGCCGGTGCCGGCGACTTCCTTGAACGAAATATTTTCGTGGCCGAAATGCAGCCGGCACAGCTCGTCCAACCCATGCCCATGCAGGCCGCCTTCCAACACATAGGATAACAACAAGGTGTCGTCGATGGGGCTGAGATTAATGTCGAGCCCGTTTCCTGTGTTGGCAAAAATCTCCATGTCGTACTTGGCGTTTTGCAGCACCTTCAATATGCCCGGATGTTCGAGCATGGGTTTGAGGCGCGCGAGCGCATCGCCTAAGGGAATTTGCCCGGGCACGAGCCCACCCCCATTATCGACACCGCCATCGCTGCCACCGTCGCCGCCGAGATCAAGCGCGCCTTGCTCGGCGCCGCTTCGGTGTTGCAGCGGGATGTAGCAGGCTTCGCCGGGCTCGACCGACAAACACACCCCCACCAGTTCCGCCGTCATGGTATCCAAAGACGTGGTTTCAGTGTCGACCGCGACCGTGCCGATGGCTTCCGCGCGGGCAATCCACCTATCTAGCTCATCCAAGGTGGTGACCGTCATGTAGGTGGTCTCGAGCGTTGCCAGTTCCGCCGTGGGATCGACTGGAGTTATCGCCACAACACCGCCCCCAGAGCCTGCACGAGACGGTCTCGCGTTTGCCTCGGCTGACCCGCCCCAGCGGGCGGCAACCTTGGCCCGCAGCGCCTTAATCTCTTGTTCGTCCAGGTAGGCGAGCAGCTTATCGGGTTCGGGTGGATGCAGGGTCATGTCGTCGATCGCTTCGTGCTCGCCATCGACCAGCGGCACATCGTCCATGAGGGTCACCAACTCGCGGCTGACCCGGGCCAGCTCCGCGTATTCAATCAGGCGCTCGCGCCGTTTGGGCTGCTTGATCTCATCCGCGTGGGCGAGCAGATTATCCAGATCGCCGTACTTGATAATAAGCTCGGCTGCGGTCTTCACCCCAATGCCCGGCACCCCGGGCACGTTATCGGCGCTGTCACCGGCCAGGGCTTGGATGTCGATGACTTTCTCAGGCCCGATCCCAAACTTCTCCTTTACCTGTTCCGGCCCAATCATCCGCGATTTCATCGGATCGAACATGCGCACCTGGTCGCCGACCAATTGCATCAGGTCCTTGTCGGACGACACGATGGTGACCTCCCACCCGGCCTCTTTCGCTTGCCGCGCGTAGGTGGCGATGAGGTCATCGGCCTCATAGCCGCGCATTTCGATGGACGGCAGATTGAACGCTTTCACCGCCTGCCGGATGATATCGAACTGGGGGATCAAATCATCGGGCGGCGGCGGCCGGTGAGCCTTGTAATCCGGGTAGATGTCGCTCCTAAACGTTTTGCGCGCGGTGTCGAATATGACCGCCAGATGGGTGATGCGCCCATCTTCGTGGCTGTCCTCCAGCATCTTGAACAGCATGTTGCAAAAGCCGGTGACCGCACCGATGGGCGTGCCGTCCGAGCGGGTCAGAGGCGGCAGGGCGTGGTAGGCACGAAATATAAAGCCCGACCCGTCGATCAGGAAAAGGTGGTTGTCGGGATTGTTCGTTGGTGCAGTCACGGGCTATCTTTCAGGCTGGGGATTCTCTGATCCGAGAGTTTAGACCGAGAAGTTTTATTTTGTTAGTAGCGATCAAAGGGATCGGCGTTCAATCGCCACGCAAGCTTACGGCGCAGGAGCGCCGGGCCACACTTGTGGCATGGCCAGCCCGCGACTGCGGACCGGCGGTATCGCCTCCCTCGCGGAGCCTACGCGTTCTTTGCGCGTCGGCGTGAGCGTAATTAAAAGGGACACATTCTTTATGTCGGCTGATTTCACCAAGGCCCTTGAAGATTTCGACCGGGACGGCTTTGTCGTCTTTGAAAACGTGATCGAGCCTGAGTTGGTGGCCGAACTCAAAGCCGCGCTGCTGAAAACCGAGGCCGAGACCGGCATCACCGGGCGCGACACCGACTTTGAAGGCAAGCAAACCATCCGCATCTATAACCTGCTCGCCCACGGCGAAGCCTATTGGCAAGTACCGACCCACCCGGCGACTTTGCCGTTTGCGGAGGCCGTCTTGGACAATGAGCTGCAGGTGTCGTCCTTGTCCGCCATTACCCTCTGCCCGGGCCAGGGCGCGCAGCCGCTGCATGCGGACGACTAACTAATTCCGGTCCAAAAGCCTCGCCAGGCTTTTACGCTTAATTGCGTGTGGGCGTTGAGCGATTTCACCGAAGAAAATGGCGCGACTCATATCGTGCCCGGCAGCCATAAAGCGGGTGACATGCCCAATTATGGCGAGGACATTGCGACCGTCACCGCCGAGATGCCGACGGGCAGTGTGACTTTCTGACACGGCAGCCTGTGGCACCGGGGCGGACATAACCAAACCGACGAGCGGCGCTATTGCCTGTCTAACTACTACGCCGCAGGCTTCATCCGCCAGCAGGAGAACCAGCAGCTCGGCATTCCTTTGGATGTGGCCCGCAAGTTCCCGCGCCGCCTGCAGGAGCTGTGCGGCTACTCGGTCTATAAGGGGCTGTATGGTCATGTGGATAATCAGGACCCGATCATCCAGCTTGGGCGCAGCACAGAGACCAAGATGATCTGGCAGCAATCCTACGAAGAGATGTTAGAAGAAGAGGGTGAAGCAAGCGCGAAGGGAAGTTGATTTTAATCGGGTCTATCTAAGTTAGCACCAACAGCCCGTCACTACGGGCCGCCGTCACTACGGCGTAAGCCTGCGTGGCTGCCCGCTGATGCGCAGCACAGCAAACAAAATTGAACGCCGACGCTTGTCGTAACAAAAAACCCCGAGAAACTATTAGGAGCGCTGACGACCTCGCATGTAAGCTCATTCATCTACAGACATCGGGGAGTTTTTTCATGACTTTAAACATCAGCAAGGTCCCGTTTGACGAGGTTCATCCGGAGCTTCAACAGCGCATGGTCGAGAGCGATGACGCGCTGGGTGGCTCGGAATGGATCCAGGTGTTCTCGCAGACGCCCGATTTGTATAAGGCGTTTGTCGACTTTTACTATAAGCACATCATGGTCGAGGGCGACGGCATTAGCCTCAAACTGACCGAGCTTGTGCGCCGCAAGGTTGCGCTCATCAATCAGTGCCATTTCTGACAAAGCGTCTTGTACGCCTCGGCGAGGCGTCAGGGACTGACGGACGAGATGATTGCGGCACTGCCAAATTACCAAGATAGCGACTTGTTCAGCCCGGCCGAGAAGGTGGCGCTCCGCTTTGCCGAAGTGATGGCGGGCGACCATACGTCGTTGTCCGATGATCTGTCCGCTCAATTGCGTGAGCACTACACCGAGCCCCAAATTATGGCGCTCGGCTGGCGTATGGCCATATATGTCGGCTATGGGCGCTTGGTCTACGTGACCGGCCTCGAAGTCGTCGGGCAAGTATGTCCTTTGTCCCCATTGCACGCGGACATACAAAAGCAGGCTGAAGCGGGGGAGTAGGGGGTTAGAATTGCAGATAAAATATCGAGCGCTGCTAAGTACTTATCGCAGTACTTTCAGGTATTCGTTGTCGAAAATTCTATCAACTTCCTAATTTAGTTCGAATTTTTGCTTCGAAATCCGGAAGTGTTGTGGGCTCGCCCTGCAGCAGGTCTACGATCTGCGGCGTGCGGAGAAGGCCCTTGCGCCCGAGCTGAAGAAAATCAAGCCGTCCCATACTCCCCTTCGTAAGGCGGGCTAAACTCACCTCTCCCCGCATTCAAATTTTCCCGCTAAACTGCGCGAAATTTATTTCTCTTGCCGCGCGACGCGTCGGCGGGAGCTACAAACTGGGGAATTGAATATGCCAAGTAACATTATCGACATGTCAGGAAAGGTCGTGCTGATCACCGGCGGCTCGCGCGGGCTCGGTCGCGCCATGGCCTTGGGGTTCGCGGAGGCGGGCGCCGACGTGTGTGTGGCCTCGCGCAAAATCGATGGCTGCAACGCGGTTGTCAAGGAAATCGAAGCCTTGGGCCGCAAGGGGCTCGCGGTCGCGGCCAACGTGTCCCATTGGGACCAGTGCGACGCGCTCGTGGACACCGTCTATGAGCACTTTGGCCGGGTGGACGTTTTGATCAATAACGCCGGGCTGTCGCCGCTTTACGATAAACTTTCGGACGTCACCGAGGCCCTGTGGGACAAGGTGATTGCGATCAATCTGCGCGGGCCGTTCCGGCTGTCGTCGCTCATTGGCGAGCGCATGGTGGCGGGGGTGGGCCTCGATGACGGCGAGGAGCCCGCCGGCGCGATTATTAATATCAGCAGCACCGGCGCCATTCGCGCGCGCGGCGATATCATTCCCTATGCGGCGGCGAAGGCCGGCTTGAACGCCATGACCGAGGGGTTCGCGCAAGCGTTCGGCCCCAAGGTGCGGGTCAATTGCATCATGCCCGGGCCGTTTTTAACTGACATCTCCAAGGCCTGGGACATGGACGTATTTAACGAGCGGGCCGAGCGCACCATAGCGCTCAAACGCGGCGGGTTGGAGCACGAGATCGTTGGCGCGGCGCTCTATTTGGGCTCTTCGCAATCGAGCTATACGACGGGCGCCATATTGAGGGTAGACGGGGGAACGGAGTAGAGGGCGCCCGTTATTATTTGTCTGCGGTGCTGCGCATCCGCGGGTGGGGCTATTTTACGTGTGTATGGAGGAACGGAATAACGCGCTCGTTTAAAAAAGAAGTGCGTAGGCGCCCCAGCCCATCAGTGAGAGCCAGATTAAACTTGAAGCCCATTGGCCGCGCAGCCAGTCTTTTAAGCTCCGGCCTTCGGCCCAGGCGATGAGTTCGGTGCCGAACGGGGCGAGGCCTGCGACCAGCAACAGCATGACGAACGCGATTACCGCCAGGATGGGGATGATAGTGACACCCGCATCGAGGAGCGCCCACAGCACCAAGCCCGCAAGTACGACGGCTCCGACCGAAGTCACCCTTGGCTTTACATAGACGGTGCGGGCAAAGCGGAACCAGGCCGGCAGCGAGACTGTCGCAGTGATGAGTTTGACCAGGGTGAAAGCGATCAGCGCGCTGGCGATCCAGTTGAGAGCGGTGAGGTCGGGCATTGTTGGTTAGCCGTGCTACGCGTCAGAGGATGGCGCTAAAACAAACAAGCGGCTGCAATAGGGGCACAGAATTTTGCCGTCGTCGCCCATGTTGAGATAGACCGCCGGGTGACCCAATTTCGTACCCCCGTCGCAGCTTACCGTGACGGTATCGGTTTCAATGGTTTCGGGGGCGTCAGTCATAGCGAAGGGTCCAATACGTTGGCGGTCATTGCGATATCAATCGGCCGGCCGATTGCGTAGGTTGACCGCGTGTCTCGGGGGATGATACCCAATCCCTGCCGGTAATCAACCGGGCCTTTACGGTCGTTCAACCCTCGTTCAACCCAGACTAAACCCAAATATGTCCGCATCCGACCCCGAATATAGTCCGGAGACCGCGCTGCCCACTCTCGCCATTGAAGCGCGGGGGTTGCGCAAGGTCTATCCCGGCCGCCATAAGGTGCCGCCCAAATTGGCCCTCGACAGCATCAATTTGGCAGTGCCGCGGGGCTCGTTCTTTGGCCTCTTGGGACCGAACGGCGCGGGCAAAAGTACGTTCATTAATATTCTCGCGGGACTGTGCGTGAAGACCGCGGGCGACGCCATTGTGTGGGGCTATAACACCGACGAGCGGCCCCGGCACGCGCGCGCGGCGATCGGCGTGGTGCCCCAGGAAATTCTGTTCGATCCGTTTTTCACACCGCGCGAAAGCCTTGAATTTCAAGCCGGTATGTACGGGGTGCCAAAGGCCGAACGGCGCACCATGGAAATTCTCAATGCGGTCGGATTGGGGGCCGAGGCCGAGGCCTACGTGCGCATGCTGTCGGGCGGCATGAAGCGCCGGTTGATGGTCGCGAAGGCCATGGTCCACCGGCCGCCGGTGCTGGTTTTGGACGAGCCCACGGCCGGAGTCGATATCGAATTGCGCCAGCAATTATGGGACTATCTGCGGATCCTCAATCGCGCCGGGGTGACCATCGTTTTGACCACGCATTATTTGGAAGAGGCCGAAGCTTTGTGCGACCGGATCGCCATCATCAACAAAGGCCAAGTGATGGCGTGCGATGATACCGACGTCTTGCTCAGGCGGATCGATAGCAAGGAACTTGTTGTAACGGCTGGGGAAATTCTGACCGATGTGCCGCCCGAGCTGGCCCGGTTCGACGTTTCTGTGAACGGGAGCCGGCAACTGGTGGTGCGGTACCGGCCCAGTGAAGTGCGGGCCGAAGAGATCCTCGCGGCCATTCGCTATGCCGGCATTACCATCGCTGATTTGAATACCACCGAGGCCGATTTGGCCGATGTTTTCCTCGACATTATCCATGCGCCGTCGACATAATCGGCGGGTTTTTTGTGCGGGTTTGCGAAGGCGCGGGCTTTCCAGTATTCTCCGCCCGCATCGCGCCGGAACCCGGTTTAATACTCGGCGAGAACGCCTCGGCACCCGTAGCTCAGCTGGATAGAGCGCTGCCCTCCGAAGGCAGAGGTCACAGGTTCGAATCCTGTCGGGTGCGCCAAACTTTCGTTTTACAAGAACAGTCTGCTACAGCCCGGCTATAGCACTTCCTCGGCCAGCAAACGCAACGCATCGATGGAGGAGCCACGGGCGAGCAGTGTACTCACCTGGCCCTTCTTCCCCGCTTCTTTCCATGGCTGTAAGTGATCACGAATGCGGTCAGCCGAGCCGATCAGCGCAACCTCGTCGATCAGTTCGTCAGGCACAGCAGCGGCCGCTTCGGCGCGTTTGCCGGTAAGGAACAGATCCTGAATTTTGACCGCAGCTTCCTCGTAACCCTGGCGTTTGGCGTAATCGTTATAGAAGTTCTTTTCTCGCGCGCCCATGCCGCCAATGTAGAGCGCGAGGTTTTCCCGCACGGGCATTCGGGCAGCCTCAAGGTCGTCATTCAAAATCACCTCGACAAACGGCGCGATCTCAAAATCAGCGAGGCTCTTGCCGCCGCCCGCCTTGGCAAAGCCCTCATTGAGTGCGCCTTCCAAGATGTCGAACCGCTGGGGATTCATCCATACGGGAAACAGGCCGTCGGCCACTTCGGCGCTACAGCGGACCCCATTGGGGGTGATCGATGCGGTGAATATTTTCATGTCCGGGTTGCCGTGCAGAATGCTTTTGAGCGGCTTTCCAAGGCCGGTCGCATCGTCGCCAATATACGGCAGTTGATAATGAAAGCCCTGATGGGTCAGCGGTTCCTTGCGCTCCAATATTTTGCGGATGATCTGAATGTATTCGCGGGTGCGCTCCAGTGGCCGCCCATAAGCGACTCCATGCCAGCCTTCGATCACCTGGGGTCCCGACGGCCCCAGTCCCAATATGAAACGGCCGCCTGAAAGGGCGTCCAACGTCATCGCGGTCATGGCGGTCATGGCGGGTGAGCGCGCGGGCATTTGCATGATCGCCGTGCCGACTTTGATTTTGGTGGTTTGCGCCAAAATCCAAGTGGCCGGGGTTACCGCGTCCGAGCCCCAAGCTTCAGCGGTCCAGACGGAGTCGTACCCCAAACGCTCCCCCTCCATAATCAGATCCATGGGGATAGACATATGCGAAGGCGAATACCCCGCTATAATTCCAAGTTTCATTGAAGCTTCCTTTCCCTCATTGGATATGATTCGCAGATAACTCATCCAGCCTAAACTTTGTCGATCTCCTGGCGCAAGGAGGCGAGTAGCGCCACACTTTGGGACAAATGGTCGGCTTCCCGATCTAGAATTGCGATGAACGCGCGCTTTTTCAACGCTGACCAATCGATGTTTGCCTGCGCGGTTTCACGGGCTGCGGCATCGGCAACAATATCGATCAGGCGCTCGGCGGCATGGAGGCGCCCCCACAAATAATCGTTCTCGCGATATGCACGGCTGAAAAAAGCGCCGAAATGGCCAAATTCTGTCCCTTTTAACGTCGCCTCAGTGCCCCCTGCTCTGATCGCAGTTGCGTCTTCCGGGCTAATGCGGTCCACCTTAATTTCTTCGAATTCTCCCTGCTCATGCCAGTCAGTCACCGAGAATGTCAGTACATCCCAAAAGGCAAACCCGATATAGCCGACCAATAGTTCGTTGCGGGCAATGGCCGGCCAGTCCGCCGGATCCAATTCGGAAAATATAACGTCCGAGCGGTGGTCGGCGGCGGCCAAATTCATATCGGCGTCCAACTGCAGCAACGCGGCATCGATTTGCCCGCGATTGCGCGCCCCCCATTCGGCGGGTGATGGGGCGTTGTCCTCGGCCTGAGCGCGCGTAATGCCGGCGCAAAGTTCCGCCACCGCGCCGTCAGTCCGAGATCCGTTCTTTCCATTGCGATCGTCTTTTTGCAAGTCACCGAGCGCGTCGTAAAACCCGTGTTTCAGGCGATCCAGAAGATCCGCGCTCAGGCCGCTTGTTGGCAGCGATGCATAGAGCTGGTTCAAAGTTCGAATGACAAATCGTAAGCGGCGCTGGCGAAAGTTGGTGTCGAAGGACATGAGAAAGCGGACCCAAGGCGGTAAAGCATCGAGATCGGTGCCGGGGTCGGCGCGCGGCAACGCGCCATCCTCCGGGTAAACTCCCGACAAACGCGCCCAATGCATGAGCCCGTCGGCGATCCAATTTTCTTCGGCCGAGCCCTGGCTCAGACCGCAAGTGGCGGCAAAGGTCGATGCTACGGTAGCCAAAACCGATGCCAATTTTTGGCGCACATAACCTTCATAGGCATAGCCTGCATTGCGCGCGGCGACCGCGTTAGCGGCATCGCGCCAATGACGCAAGTCTTCAGCGCTGGGGTTGTGCTCGTTTGCGCTACTGATGATGTCGCCAACCAATTGACTGATATCCGGGTGAGCGGAATCGATCGCCGTTTTCACCCGCCGTACGCGCGTATTGAACGTGTTGATCCAGGCTAAATCATCGTAAATTGGTTGAAACCGGGGGATGTCCGATACGGCATCTTTGAGGGTCCGGAACCACCCCGGCAGTTCGCCGTCGGGTGGCGGTGGCGGTTGAATGGGGTGGGGGTCGATGTAGACCAAACGCCGGTCGACTTCGCGGTAAGCGGCGCGGCCCTGAATGGCACTAATCGCTTCGGCGAACGGCTTGTTGTTAAGCACACTACCGTCAACGAACGATGTGTTCGATGGGTCCAGCCCGGCCCGCAAATAGGGGCCAAAATGCGCTTTAAGGAAGCGCTCCTGTTGCTGCCAGGCAATGCCCCGTTGAGTTAAAACATCCTCCAACTCGCAAATTTGCATCGGCGGAAAGGCGCCGGGAAAGGATGATGTGGCCCGCGCGGCGAACACAAGGCCGGGTAAATGTGCTTGATCCAATTCGCTTTCCTCATCACCGCCGGGCCAGCGGCGGTAACGGAACGCGAGCACGAGCCGGTGCTCGCGCTCGGTAATTGTCGGAGGATCATGGAGGGGGATGTTGCGCTGATAACCAAAAAAGTCGGTGATCGACACAAACAGTTCAAGCTCCTGCCCAGGCGGGACCAGGGATTGGCCGTCAATTTTTGGAGCGCCCATCTGATTGAGGGTGTCATATAAGGCCCCGGTCAAGTGGCTACCGTCAAACGGCGGCTCGAACCAGCGTGAGCGCAGAAAGGTCGATAGCTTTGCCCTAATCTCCGGGTCCGGCGCCTGGGGATCCAGTGTGCCACGCGTGAGGTACCAGATGATCGGTTTCAAAAACCATTTGCTCCACTTGGTTGCCTTTTTTTCAGGTGCGAGCAATTGGTTGACATCTGCTTCTTCAAACCAAATGCGTCGCAGGCCGCCGAACGGCAAATCGTGGGCGAGGGCGCGGGCGAGCATGATGCCATTGATGCCGCCGGCGCTGGTGCCGGCGATCACATCAACAATCACACGCAGATCCACATGTGCTCCGATGGCTTTCAAGACATCGAAATAAATGGCTTCGGTGTCATGCTCCCGGTCGGAATGAGGGGACGCATCGGCAAAGGTCAGCGTCTCGCGATCTGCAATTGATGGGATTGAGTGATAGGCCCGGGACGCGCGGGTGAGTTTGAGAATTTCTTTGGTGACGCCGTGCATATAGACCGCGAGCGAAACGCCGCCCGAGCACACCAAAGCCAGCCGCAGTTCACGTTCTTTCACGCCGCACTGATCCTCCCCATGACTACGGGAGAGTTTAGAGGTAGTAGTAGATCAGAACAAAGGTTGTGATCGACCAATCGTACACGGCACAAAAGGGCGGATACCAAACGGCAACCTGAGTGGTGACCAAATTGGGATGATGAACGCAATCCCACACACCATGCGCGAAATATCCAAACGCCAATATCAACAGCGAATAATTGAGACCAATAATGGAGAGCGCGACAAATATCGCGATGACAGTTGATTCAAGTATGATGTTTCTTACCCGGCCATCCGCAATACTGAAGCCAAGATAAACGCCGGCGATTGTCGAAAGAAATATAGCCAAGTGAAGCCCGTAGAGTGGATCCGGCAAAAACAAAAGATAAATAATCGTTGGAGCGGCAAAACCTACCCCCACAAGCGCGGCAAGCTGATACATTTTTTGAGTAGGCATGGTGCCCCCTGTGAAAGTGTTTTCGTTATCTGCAAGCAACATGAAGCTACGAACTAATTGTTTCTGAAACCTTACTGGTCAATTACGGAGAGATCGATGAAAGTCGCGGCGAACGGAATCGAAGTCAATTTTACCCTCGAGGGGCCGGAGGACGCTCCGGTGGTCACCTTCAGTCATTCGCTGGCGACCGATCTGTCCATGTGGGCCCCGCAAGGTGAAGCGTTGCGCGATCATTTTCGACTGCTGTTCTACGACACCCGCGGCCATGGGGCGAGCGACGCACCGGACGCGGCCTATTCGTTTGATCAATTGACCGACGATGTGCGTGAACTTTTGCGGGCGCTCAATATCGAGCGCACTCATTTCGTCGGCCTGTCCATGGGTGGCATGATCGGCCAGACACTGGCGCTGAGGCATCCGGAAGTAGTTGATGGGTTGGTGTTAAGCAGCACCGCAAGCGCCATGCCTCCTGCGGCCCCCGACATGTGGAAAGAACGCATCGCGACGGTGCGCGAGAGGGGCATGGAAGCCATGGTCGGGCCCACCATCGAGCGCTGGTTCACCCCAGGATTTATTGCTAAACACGACAACGTGGTTGAGCCTGTCCGCGATATGATCCGGGCCACTCCGGTGGCCGGATTCGCCGGGTGCGGCCAGGCGATCATGAACCTCAACCTAACCGACAAATTGCCGGGTATCACTGCACCCACCCTGGTTATGGTGGGCGAAGAAGATCCCGGCACCCCGGTCGCCGCCCACGAGCTAATCCGCGATCAAGTGCCCGGCGCGAAGCTCATCGTGCTGCCCTCGGCCATGCATCTTTCCAACATCGAGCAAGCGGACAAATTCAACGCGGCGTTGTTGGATTTTCTCAACGGCTTGTGAGGACTTGCTGAATTTAAGCGCGCGGCCACACCGGCGGAAATAGGTCACAGGTCATGGCATCACCGGATTTGATACCCGGGTCTTCAATCAGCGGAAATGTGTAGGGTGTAGGGTCGTAAACCGCATCGTTACCGGTCCACCTGGTAGCCAATGCACGCCGCCGGTGAGTGGCACTCAGGTTTCCGGGTGACCCATGCATGACATTCATGTGGTGCACGAGAACGTCACCCGGTGCCATATCGCCGAACTCAATGATGTCCAATTCATCCGCCATAGCTTCGATGTCGGGCACGGGCACGCGCTCCGGGTCTTTAAAGCGGTCATCACCGGTAAAACTTTGCGCGCGGTAAGGCGTGGTCCACTTGTGACTGCCTTTTACGTAACGCATGCCGCCGCTGTCGGCAACGATGGGATCGACGGGTAGCCATAGGGAGCACACCTGCCAGCCTTTCACCGGCCAATAGGGTTCGTCCAAATGCCATGGGGTCGGCGCATTGGTGCCGGGTTCCTTGACCAGCAGTTGATCATAAAAGAAATTTATCTTGGACGACTTCGTCATGCGCGCCGCGATCTCGGCCGCAGGCGAGTCAAATACCAAATCCCGGAATGCTTTCCCGCGCTTCCACAGGAACAGGTCACCGTGGTATCGGCCGCCGGTTTTTTCATCGGCATACTCAAGCGACAGCGGACCCGCGTCGTCCAAATTTGTGTCAATTGCCGCGCCCAAATGCGCGATCCAATCATCGTCGAACATGCCCCGCAAGTGGACCACGCCATCTTCTTCGAACGTGCGAACCTCTTCGTCGGAGATGTCTTGTAGGGGGTGTTTGTTCATGGCGAACCTCTATCGACGTTAGGCGAGGGACATTTGACGGAGCGCCAGCCCGCAAAGGCCGGAGATCGGATTAGCAAGCGAATACAGGATACTGAAATGGTCATCGCCCGGACACTCCAAATATTCGCAGTCGAGGCCCCGCTTGCGGCATACGTCGTAAAAATCAGTGGATTGCGCCATGAACGCGGCGGGTTCCTGCTGACCGACGGCAATCACAAAAGGCGCGGGCGAACTGGGCTGGTTAAGTGTGGGGCTGTTGCGTGTGGCCATTTCAGCATCGAGGCGTACGTCGTCGTTGACCGAAATTCGGAGGATCGGAGCCAAATCATAAACGCCGCTCACCCCAACCACGCCCTTGATGAGGTCAGGCGGCAAACCCTCACCGCCCCAATCGTGCGCCAATGCCATCATGGCCAAATGGGCGCCGGCCGAGTGGCCGGACACAAAAATGCGGTTGGGGTCACCGCCCAAGTCGGCGGCGTTCGCATGGACCCAAGTGATCGCCCGCCGGATTTGAACGACAATTTCGTCCAAAGTGACCAAAGGGCACAGATCGTGATTGAGCAAGATTGTTGTGGCGCCGGCTTCGACGAGAGCCTCGGCAACGAAGCTATTTGCGCTTTTATCCAACGCCCGCCAGTACCCCCCATGAATGAATATGTGAAGGGGCGCGGAGCTGACGGCGGCGGGAAACACGTCTAGGGTTTGCCCGGGGGTATCGCCATAGGCGAGATCGAGCCGCCCACCGAGCCGGGTGCGCGCTTCGGCCGAGCGTTCGACCCAGTCGGCGAGATAGCTCTCTGCATCCTCCACCGCGACCCGTGGGTTCATGTGGGCTTCCAGCTCTTCGTCACTCAATGCGTTCAGATCCATAGGGCCCCCTTACCTGCACTAGGAAACAGGATACTACAGTTCTAGCGCCATTTAGCGCTACAATCCGTGAGTGGAACGACGACGGGGAGGCACGGCATGACGATTGCGGAATACGAGGATCTGGACGGCCTGGGCATGGCCGAGTTGGTCAAGAAGGGCGAGGTAACCGCGCTTGATCTGGTGGAGGAGGCGATCACCCGCATCGAAGCGCGCAACCCGGCAATCAACGCGGTGATCTTAAAAATGTACGATCACGCCCGTGATCTGGCCAAAAATGGTGTGCCCGACGGCCCGTTTGCAGGGGTTCCCTTTTTGTTGAAGGACGTGATCTCCCATTACCAAGGTTTTCCTACGACCCATGGCTGCAAGTTTTTGGCCGACGTGGCCCCGTCCGACCACGACAGCACGCTCATCAAGCGGTTTAAGCAGGCGGGGTTGATAACCGTCGGCAAAACCAATACGCCGGAGTTGGCCTTGAGTGGCGTGACCGAGCCCACGTTCCGCGGGCCAACCCGCAATCCGTGGGATCCCGACCGAACCGCAGGCGGCTCCAGTGGCGGATCCGGTGCGGCGATTGCCGCCCGCATGGTGCCTTTGGCGCACGGCGGTGACGGCGGCGGCTCCATTCGTATTCCATCGTCTTGCTGCGGGCTGGTTGGCTTTAAGCCGTCGCGTATGCGCACCCCCGAGGGTCCTGATTACTCTGCCATATGGGAGGCCTGCGCGACCGAGTTTGTGCTCACTCGCTCGGTGCGCGACAGCGCGGCTTTGCTTGATCAAGTGGCCGGGCAAAGTATTGGTGCGTATTATTCCGCACCCGCACAAGCGCGGCCTTTTGCCGAAGAGTTGACATCCGACCCGAAGCCCCTGCGCATCGCTTTTTCGGCACGCGGCCCGGCCAATTTCGATGTGCATCCGGATTGCGTGGCGGCGGTCGAGCATGCGGCCAAACTATGCGCGGATTTAGGCCACCATGTGGAAGAAGCCACACCGTCGCTCTCTGC
>JAPYRI010000049.1 GCA_029941135.1 Alphaproteobacteria bacterium
CGTAAATGACGAACTGGGCGAGCTAGATAAAGTTTTGAGTGCCGCCGAGCGGCTGCTCGCGTCCCGGGGAAGGCTGGCGGTTGTATCGTTTCATTCTCTTGAGGACCGCAAGGTCAAAAATTTCTTCAGGCAAAGGAGCGGGCGGATAGCTGTAGAATCCCGCCATGCTCCGTCGGCGGCACGCGACGTGCCGGAACGGGCTCCGGAAGCTACACTCGTTCCACTGTACCGTCGCGCGCGGCGACCGAGTTCCACCGAAGTCGCTGCAAATCCACGGGCTCGTTCGGCCCATCTGCGTGCCGCCGAACGCACTTCCGCACCACCTTGGCCCATTGAGGAGGCGGCATGATCAGCGCTCCGGCCATTGCTGCTTTGGCATTGACCGCGGCCGTTTCCTACGGCCTTTACGAACTTAAGTATGAAGTCCAGGGGCTGGAGCGGCGCTACCACGATTTAAGCCGCGAACTGCTGAACGAGCAAGATGCGGTTCACATCTTGAAAGCAGAATGGAGTTACCTCAGCCGGCCTTACCGTGTCCAAAAGCTGGCCGATCGTTTTCTGCCATTAAGGCCAACCCAACCCACTCAAATTACTCACCTTCGCAAACTCCCTTTGCGTCAACTTTCCAACAATCTGGTATCCGGCGCACCTCAACTCAAGTATGCCGCCAAGGGGCAACAGCCGTGAGCGGTCAGGGCATTGGTCGACCGGCCGGCGTCGTTTTGGCCGCCGATGCCGGATATCCTCAGCGATTGCAGACAGCGCAGTTGCCTGGAGGTTCGGGCGCCCAAGACCCATTCATAGCGGTATCCCGTGGTCGCCTTGGCATTGTTGCCATATTTTTTGGTCTCGCCTTCATCGTTATATCGGCCCGACTGGTCGAGTTGACGTGGAACGACGACGGGACCGGGCCCCGTGCTGGACGGGAAAATGCGGCACGGGGTGTTGTTGATCGCGCAAGTATCGTTGACCGCAATGGCGAAGTATTGGCGACCAGTCTGCGGTCCGCGTCGTTGTATGCCAACCCGACTAGAGTCATGGATATCGGTGAAGTGGCGCGCAAATTAGCCCGTGTCCTCCCGGATCTGAGCCGCGATGCGTTGGTCAAGAAATTGACGTCTGATCGTTCCTTCGTTTGGCTGAAGCGCAATTTAACGTCGCGCCAGCAATGGCGGGTTAATGAACTCGGCTTGCCGGGCCTCTCCTTTCAGCAAGAACACCGTCGGGTTTATCCCCATGGGCCCTTGCTCGCGCACGCCCTTGGTTTTGTTGATATCGACAACAATGGAATTGCCGGCATTGAACGTTACTTCGACGATGAATTGCGCGCACCGGCGGGGGACGGCGAGCCACTGGTGATGTCGATCGACATTCGGGTTCAGCATGTCTTGCGAAATGAACTGTATAACGGAATGAAGGCATTCCGGGCAAAGGGTGCGGCGGGAATCGTGCTTGATGTACACACCGGCGAAGTGATCGCTATCTCGTCGCTACCCGATTTCAATCCGAACATTATTAGCGCGTCTAACGATAATGCTCGGTTCAACCGGGCAACCCTAGGGGTGTACGAACTTGGGTCAGTTTTAAAGACGTTCACCACGGCAATGGCGTTGGATGCCGGTGTCGTTAAGTTATCCGGCGGCTATGACGCCACCAAGCCAATTAAATTTGATCGCTATACAATTCGCGACGATCACGCCAAAAAACGCTGGTTGTCGGTGTCGGAAATATTTATGTATTCGTCCAACATTGGCTCGGCCAAAATGGCCATAGACGTGGGCGAGAAGCGCCAGCGCCGTTTCCTCGACCGCATCGGGCTTACCCGTAAACCGACACTTGAGCTGCCCGAAGTTGGAACACCTTTGGTGCCCGATCCGTGGCGCCGCATAAGTACTCTCACCGTGTCTTACGGACACGGCATCGCTATCTCCCCTTTGCAAATGACTTCTGCCGCAGCCGCCATGGTAAATGGTGGGCGCATGATTCCGGCCACGTTGTTGAAGCGTGATCCCGAGCAAGTGCCGGAAGGCCAGCAAGTGGTATCACCGGAAACCAGCAAAATCATGCGCCATCTTTTACGGATGGTGGTCGAAAAAGGCACTGGCCGTCAGGCCAATGCCCGCGGATATTCAGTGGGTGGCAAGACAGGCACGGCCGAAAAGCCGAGCAGCAATGGCTACCGGGACGACGCCGTGGTTGCGAGTTTCATCGCTGATTTTCCGAGCGACGATCCAAATTATCTATTGCTGGTGATGTTCGACGAGCCCCAGGGCAATACGGTCACGCATGGCTATGCCGGTGCAGGTTGGACGGCGGCGCCCGTCGCACGCCGGGTCATCGAACGTATTGGACCCATTCTTGGGGTTCAGCCAGTGGTCGAAAAACAAAAGGCTGACGACACTGTATTGATCATGACCAACGGTTAGGGAGACGACAAGAGTATGCGGCTCTCCGAATTGATGAACGGCAATGGCGCGACACCCGAGGTGGATATCCTTGGCCTGTCCGCGGACAGTCGCGAGGTCAAGCCAGGATACCTATTTGCGGCGCTATCAGGATCATTAGAAGACGGTGCTGATTTCATTGATGATGCCATACGTCATGGTGCGGTTGCTGTGTTGGCGCAGCCGGAAGTGGCCTCCCGCTGCACGCAAAATGCCGTCCGCCGCGATGTGCAGGTTGTGCCCGATTTCAATCCACGCCGCCGCTTGGCGCAAATGGCCGCGCGGTTTTATCCGGCGCAACCCGAAACGGTAGTTGCTGTTACAGGGACCAACGGCAAAACCTCAGTCGTGTCATTTGCGCGACAAATTTGGGAACACCTGGGATATCGCGCCGCCAGCTTGGGCACAGCAGGAATAACCGGTTCACACCTCGATGTGCGCCTTTCTCACACGACCCCCGAGCCGATTGAACTGCACCGATTGATCGACAGTATGGCTACTGACGGAGTCGATCACTTGGCGATAGAGGCATCGAGTCACGGTCTCGATCAGTATCGTTTGGACGGCGTGCGGGTAACCGCCGCCGCATTCACCAATCTCACCCGTGATCATCTTGACTACCACCGAAATGCCGACAGCTATCTCTACGCCAAGCTGCGCCTATTTGGTGAAGTCATGGCGCCGGGCGGTATCGCCGTACTCAACGCTGATGACCCGGCATATTTGGACTTCGAAGATATCTGCTGGGCCCGGGGGCACCAGATCGTATCGGTTGGCGCCAAGGGGTCTGATCTACAATTAGTCAAGCGCGCGCCTGGCGACGATTTTCAACAACTGGCCATCGTCTGGCGGGGCACACGATATGCAGTGAAGCTACCTTTAATTGGTGATTTCCAAGTGTCCAATGCCCTGGTTGCGGCGGCACTGGTGTTGAGCAATGGCGCCGATACTGCACAAGTATTTGACGCCCTTGAGCATTTGGCGGGACCGCCTGGCCGCATGGAATTGGTTGCTCGCCGTGTCTCCGGCGCACGTGTGTTCGTCGACTATGCGCACACGCCGGATGCATTAGATCGTTTGCTCAGGGCATTACGGCCCTTCGCGTCTGGGGAATTGTCGGTGATATTCGGGTGTGGCGGTGACCGCGACATAGGTAAGAGGCCGCAGATGGGCCGGATTGCCTCTGAGCTTGCCGACTGGGTCATAATCACCGACGACAATCCCCGCAATGAAGAGCCCCAGAATATTCGCCGCCAGATTTCAGCGGCAGCGCCCGGTGCTATCGACATTTCAGACCGGGCCCAGGCGATCCGGGTAGGGGTATCCCGTTTGAGCACCGGCGACATTTTGGTGGTCGCCGGCAAGGGTCATGAAAGTGGTCAAATCGTGCACGGCGTATTCAATCCTTTCGATGATGCCCAGGAAGTTCGTGACGCGATTGTGGAATTGGAGGAGAACATAAAATGAGTGCAGACATTTTATGGACAGTGCCTGAAGCGGTCGCCGCAACGGGGGGCACGGTGACCGGCGATTGGTCGATAACCGGCGTCTCCATCGATAGCAGATCATGCGCTGCCGGCGACTTGTTCATCGCCATCTCCGGGCCCAACATGGACGGTCATGATTACGTTGCCGATGCGCTCAGCCGGGGGTGTGGGGCAGCCGTGGTCAGTCGTTTGCCCGACGGGGTGGCGGACGACGCGCCCCTATTGCTGGTCGATGATACGCAAGCCGCTATGAAAAACCTTGGTGCAGCGGCCCGCGGACGCGCTAGCGCGCGGGTTCTGGCGGTCACCGGCAGCGTTGGAAAAACCGGAACTAAAGAGGCATTGTTCAAAGTCCTCAACAGTCAAACACGCGCCCACTGTAGTGAGCGCAGTTTCAATAATCGGTGGGGTGTGCCGCTTAGCCTCGCCCGCATGCCCCAGGATACAACGTTCGGAATTTTTGAATTGGGGATGAGTCATCCCGGGGAAATTCGCGAACTCACCAACTTAATCCGGCCCCATGTGGCCATCATCACCACTGTTCAGGCAGCGCATTTAGAAAATTTCAATTCGGTCCAAGATATTGCTTACGCGAAGGCCGAAATATTTGAGGGAGTGGAGAACGGCGGCACGGCAATTCTCAATCGGGATAACGAACACTTCGAAATGCTGCGCATGGCGGCCCAGGAAGCTGGTGTCGGTAACGTGATCAGTTTCGGTGTGCACGGGCAGGCAGACGCACGCGCACTTGATATTGCTCTGCATTCAGATTGCAGTTGTGTTTCGGCTGAGATCTGCGGCCAGGCAATCACTTACAAAGTCGGTATTCCCGGCCGCCATTGGGTTCTCAATAGCCTGGGTGTGCTGGCCACCGTCAAAGCCGTTGGTGCTGATCTGGGTTTGGCGGGTCTGCACCTTGCCGAGTTGGTGGCGCCTGAGGGCCGGGGCAGCAAGTCGACCGTTACGTTGCCGGACGGAAGCTTCTCGCTGATTGATGAAAGTTACAATGCCAATCCAACATCCATGCAGGCGGCATTGGAAACTCTTGGCCTTTCCGGGGTTGGGACTCGTGGGCGGCGGATCGCAATCCTCGGTGATATGCTGGAGCTCGGCGACGACTCAACTAAATTTCACCAGGATCTGGGGCCTCAAATCATTGATGCCGGAATTGACGTCGTGTTTACCGCCGGTCCCAACATGGCTTCGCTGAATAAGGCACTGCCTCCGTCTCTACGCGGTGGCCACGCGGAAGACGCGCAACAATTGCTTGAACTGGTGATCAAATCGGTGCGTCCAGGTGACGCGGTTATGGTCAAAGGATCGTTTGGCAGCCGGATGGGATCGGTGGTTGAAGCGCTTGAGAAAATGTCCGACCTACAGCCGCCGTTCGCGGCCGAAGGATAAGGCGTGATGGCAAAGGCGAAGATAAAGCCACGGCTGACAACATGCTGATCAGTCTTATTGAAAGTTTTGGCGACCAGATACCGGGTCTCAATGTATTTCGCTATCTGACGTTTCGAACCGGCGGCGCGATTGTAACCTCCTTGTTGGTGGTTCTGATATTTGGGGCGCCTCTGATCGGCTGGCTTAAATCCCGGCAGGGCAATGGTCAGCCAATTCGTGAAGACGGACCTCAGCAACATCTGATCTCGAAAGTCGGTACGCCAACTATGGGCGGTGTCTTGATATTGCTGGGACTAACTGTCGCCACTTTGCTGTGGACTGACCTCAGTAAAGCTTATGTATGGATCGCATTGCTGGGCACCGCCGGTTTCGGGTGCGTCGGTTTGGCGGACGATTTCCTGAAAGTGACCAAAGCCAACAGCCGCGGCGTGCCCGGCAAGGTCAAATTACTTCTTGAGGTGGCAATCGCAGTCACCATTGGATTAACCATCGCAACCGTCAGTCCCGAAACCCTAAGCGGTAAGTTGGCGGTGCCGTTTTTTAAGAACATCTTGATCGATCTGGGGTGGTTCTTTATCCCCTTCGTGGTTTGTGTTTTGGTTGGCTCGTCGAACGCCGTCAATTTAACCGACGGACTTGATGGCTTGGCGATTGTGCCAGTGATCATCGCCGCCAGCACATTCGCGTTCATCGCCTATTTGGTAGGTAATGCCGTGTTTGCCGACTATCTGCAGTTACATGCGGTTCCCGGCGCCGGCGAATTGGCGGTATTCTGCGGCGCCATACTTGGGGCGGGTCTTGGCTTTCTGTGGTTCAACGCGCCCCCGGCCATGGTGTTCATGGGTGACACCGGCAGTCTCGCTTTGGGCGGGGCTTTAGGGATCGTCGGCGTTGTTACGAAACACGAGTTGGTACTCGCAATTGTTGGCGGTTTGTTCGTTCTCGAAACTGTTTCGGTGATTGTGCAAGTGGCTTCGTTCAAGCTAACCGGAAATCGAATTTTCCGGATGGCGCCGTTGCATCATCATTTTGAGCAAAAAGGTTGGGCGGAATCGACCATTGTCATCCGCTTCTGGATCATCTCGGTGGTATTGGCCTTGTTCGGCCTCGCCACATTGAAACTGAGGTAACCCGATGATCCCGGTTTCGGAATATGTCGATCAGAAAGTTGCCGTATTCGGGCTTGGCCGCTCGGGCGTTGCCGCTGCCCGCGCACTCATCGCCGGTGGCGCCGAGGTCTTTTCCTGGGATGATAGCACCGAAGGCCGGGATAACGCATCGGCCGAGGGCATACCCGTTTCCGATATTTATGCGCTTGATTGGAGAACCGTGGCGGCTTTGGTGCTCAGTCCCGGAATTCCACTCACCCATCCCGAACCGCATCAAGTGGTTAAATTGGCAGATGCGGTCAACTGCGCAGTTGTCGGTGACATAGAGTTGTTTGCACGGGCAAAAAAAGGTCTTGGCATTGAAAATCAAGTTGTCGCCGTTACCGGCACGAATGGCAAATCGACTACGACCTCTTTGATCGGTCATTTGATTGAAGCATCCGGACGGCAGGTTGCGGTCGGGGGCAACATCGGGACACCGGTGCTCGACTTGGACATGATGGGGGAGGGGGGTGTTTATGTACTGGAAATTTCTTCTTATCAAATTGACCTGACCGAGACTTTCTGCGCCGACGTGTCGGTGTTACTGAACATCACGCCGGATCATTTAGATCGACACGGAAGCATGGAAAATTACGTGCGCATCAAGCGCCGTTTGCTGGAACGGCAAGGGCCACGCGATAGCGCTATCGTCGGCATCGATGATGCGGAAAGCGCACGCATATTTAGTGCTCTCGAAGCCCGGGGGGTTCAGTCGGTGACACCGTTTTCGGGCGAATGTCATGTGTCGCATGGAACTTACGTAGAGAAAGGCAACCTTTATGACGGTACCGGTGGCGCTCACCGGCTGATCACCAACCTCTCCGACAACCCCGCATTTATGGGCACCCACAATCAGCAGAACGCGGCGGCCGCGATTGCCGCCCTGTCGGCACTGGGTATTGAAGGTGATTCTGTTGCCAAGGGTCTTCAGACATTTCCCGGCCTCGCCCACCGGCAAGAACAGATTGCAATTGTGGATGGCGTTCGTTTTGTCAACGATTCCAAAGCCACTAATCCAGTGTCAGCCGCGCGCTCTCTTTCTTGTTACGGCTCGGTGTATTGGATTGCCGGAGGCCGCGCCAAGGAAGGTGGATTTGCCGCTTTGGAACCGGTCTTGGAAAGAGTGGAAAAAGCTTATTTGATCGGTACTGCGCAAGCACAATTGGCGGGATTTCTCGACGGACGCGCAGCGGTTGAACGCAGCGAAACCCTTGCCGCCGCCATAGCTGCCGCCATTCGCGATGCGGCCCATGATGCAAGGGACGATGCGGTCATATTGCTGTCGCCCGCGTGCGCCTCGTTCGATCAATTTAGCGACTTTGAAGCCCGCGGGGATGCCTTCCGGGATTTGGTCGCTGCTCATGCCGAAAGTCGGCGCGACGGCGCAACTGCGCCCGGGAGGCAGGTCGGATGACCACATTTAGCCGCGTCGATACCAGTGTCGTTGGCCGGTGGTGGTGGACCGTCGACCGCGGAATTTTGCTCGCCATTGCTTTGCTAATCACGATTGGAACGATTTTGGGTTTGGCCGCTTCACCAGCTGTCGCCAATCGGCTCGGTCTCGACTCCCATCATTTTGTCCAGCGCCAAATCATCTATTTGTTTCCGGCGATCGTCATCATGTTAGGGGTTTCTCTGTTGGCACCTGTCAGTGTTCGCCGCTTAGCGGCAGTTATGTTTCTGGTGCTGGTGCCAATGATGGTTCTTACCCTGATCGTAGGGGCGGAAATTAAGGGCTCCCGTCGGTGGCTGAGGATCGCCAGTTTGACCCTTCAGCCATCCGAGTTTTTAAAACCGGCTTTCATCGTGGTCTCGGCTTGGATGCTTGCCGAGGGTAGGAGCAATCTCAATTTCCCGGGTATCCGCATAAGTGCTGTCCTCTACGGTACCGTCATTGGTCTGCTACTGCTGCAACCTGACTTCGGACAAACCGCATTAATCAGTGTGGTCTGGCTCGTGCAACTGTTCATCGCCGGAATGCCCTGGTTCTGGGTCTGGGCCGGTGGCTTATCGGTCATGATGGGTGGGTTTGTCGCTTATTCCATGGTCGGACATGTGGCCAGTCGCATCAATCGCTTTTTCGATCCGGCGAGCGGTGACACCTATCAAATCGATACCGCCTTGAACGCTTTTCACACGGGTGGCCTGTTCGGCCGCGGACCGGGCGAGGGTGTGGTCAAACAAGTTCTGCCCGACGCCCACACGGATTTTATATTCGCCGTGGCGGGGGAAGAGTTTGGCCTGTTTGTCTGCCTGTTCATTGCTGCTTTATTTGCCTTTGTCGTCCTGCGGGGGATTTCGCGTCTCATGCGGGAAAGTAATCTGTTCATCGTCTTGGCGGCCAGCGGCCTGCTGGTCATGTTCGGATTGCAGGCCATGATCAACATCGGCGTCAATCTGAACTTGCTTCCCAGCAAAGGCATGACCCTGCCGTTTATAAGTTACGGCGGCTCGTCTTTGCTGGCGCTGGCAATTGCCATGGGCATGGTGCTCGCCATGACGCGAAACCGGACGGGTGTTTCGGTTGCGAGGGGGAACCGATGAGCGCGGTCTATATCCTTGCCGCCGGCGGCACGGGCGGCCATATGTTTCCCGCCCAGGCATTTGCCGCCGAGCTCAAAAGACGCGGGCAAAACCCAGTGCTGATTACCGACGTACGAGGGCTGAATTTTGATGACGGCTTTGCCGATGTTCCCGTGCATGCCGTACGGGCGGGCACTTTGTCCGCCCGCCGGCCGCTTAAATCGTCGAAGGCCGTATTCGATATTCTCGCCGGCATTATTACTTCCTATCGCATTGCCCGGTCGCTCAAACCCGTACTCGCGGTAGGATTCGGCGGCTACCCCTCCGTACCGGCGATGATCGCGGCGGGGTGGGCTGGGGTTCCGCGGCTCATTCACGAGCAAAACGCTGTTCTTGGAATGGCCAATAGGTTGCTCGTGCCCCGGGTTGATGGCGTTGCGTTGTCTTTTGACCCCACAACGGGTCTCAAACCAAATCACAAGAAAAAATCGCTCTTAACTGGTAATCCCGTTCGCGCCGACGTAATGGAGGTTTCCGATAAACCTTATCCGCCAATATCCGATCAAACGCCGATCAACATTCTGGTGCTGGGCGGCAGTCAAGGTGCAAAGATCATGAGCGAAGTTGTGCCTGCCGGCATTGCGCAATTGCTCATCTCCATTCGCAGCAGGATTTCAGTGGTTCAACAATGCCGGATGGAAAATTTGGTATCTGCCCGGCAGGTTTACGATCGAGCGGGGGTTACTGCTGAGCTCGTCCCCTTTATCGAAGATGTCTCTGCACACCTCGCTACTGCACATTTGGTGATCAGCCGGGCCGGGGCGTCAACCGTTGCCGAAATTACCGCCGCCGGGCGGCCGGCGCTGCTCGTCCCCTATCCGGGTCATGGCGATAGGCAACAGGCGGCAAATGGCAGTGGGCTGGTTAAGGCGGGTGCAGCCTGGATGGTGGAAGACATGCAGTTTACCCCTGACTGGGTTGCCGCGCAGCTTGAAAAACTGATCGGAAGTCCGCGCGCCCTGGCCACAGCCGCAGATAAGTCGCGGGCTCTCGGTCTCCCCGGTGCGGCAAGCGCGCTTGCCGATTTGGCCGAGAGGATGGCGAAAGCTGGCGGTGCCGTGGGTGCTTCTTGGAGGGCGGCCGCATGATCCCACTTCCCTTCGATATGGGCCCCATTCATTTTGTCGGCATTGGCGGTATCGGTATGAGTGGTATTGCCGAAGTTATGATCAATGTCGGCTACCAAGTTCAAGGCAGTGATCAGTCTGAAAGCGCCAACGTTCGCCGTTTGCGGGCATTGGGTATCTCCGTTGCGATTGGTCATCACCAGGAGAATTTGGGGAACGCCAAAGTGGTGGTGATTTCGTCGGCGGTTAAATCTGATAACCCGGAAGTTGTTTCTGCGCGCACCCAAATGTTACCGGTCGTGCGGCGGGCGGAAATGTTAGCCGAGCTTATGCGTCTCAAATGGTGTGTGGCGGTGGCCGGCACCCACGGAAAAACCACAACCACTTCCATGGTGGCGGCCATTCTGGATGCAGCCGAATACGATCCGACCGTAATCAATGGTGGCATCATCAATGCCTATGGAACCAACGCCCGATTGGGGGGCGGCGACTGGATGGTGGTTGAAGCTGACGAGTCCGACGGCACCTTCATTAAATTGCCGTCAACCATCGCCATCGTCACCAATATGGATCCGGAGCACTTGGACTTTTTCGGTGATTTTGAGACCGAGAAGGCGGCGTTTGAAACGTTCGTCGAAAATGTACCGTTCTATGGGTTTGCCGTCCTGTGCATAGATCACCCGGAAGTTCAGGCCATGATCGGCCGCATTTCTGACCGTCGGATTGTCACTTACGGCACCAGCCCGCAGGCCGACATGCGGGCGGTAGAACTCAGCTTCGATGAAAGTGGCGCCAATTTCAGCGTTGAGATCGCGGGCCATCAAGACGGACGGGTGGAGCGTTTCGGCAACTTTCGACTGCCCATGCCGGGCACGCACAATGTGCTTAACGCCTTGGCGGCAATCACCGTCGCCCATGAAATGGGCATAGATGGCACCACCATGATCAGAGCCTTGGCCAACTTTGGAGGCGTGAAGCGCCGGTTTACCAAAACCGGTGAAGCCGATGGCATTACCGTCATCGATGACTATGGACATCATCCGGTCGAGATCGCTGCGGTCCTGAAAGCTGCGCGAGACGCCTACGCCGGGCGCGTGATCGCGGTGGTTCAACCGCACCGCTATTCGCGACTGCAGGATTTGTTCGAGGAATTTTGTTTCTGTTTCAATGATGCCGACGCCGTTATCGTTTCCGAAGTCTACGCGGCGGGGGAAAGCCCCATCGACGGTGTTGATGAAAACGCCTTGATCGCAGGACTGGTTGGGCACGGCCATCGCAATGTAAAGCCGCTCAGAAGACCGGAAGAATTGCCCAGTTTGATCGCCGATCTGGCGCAATCTGGTGACGTGGTGGTCTGCCTGGGTGCCGGCAGCATTACCGGCTGGGCTAACTCCTTACCCGCACAGCTTTCTGCTTTGATCGAAACCGCTCCGGCAAAGACGGGCGAGGAAGGGGCATGATGCGTGCTGTTGATAATGCCCAGCCCCTGGTCGACAAGCTGCCGCCCGTGCGTGGGCGGTACCGGGAGAACGCGTCCTTGTCCGCAATGACCTGGTTTCGGGTCGGCGGGCCGGCTGAAGTATTGTTCAAACCCGCAGACAGAGATGATCTTGTTCGATTTCTCCAGGAAAAGCCGGCTGATGTTCCGGTCATGGCCATGGGTGTGGCGTCAAACCTACTAGTGCGCGATGGCGGTGTTCGTGGCGTGGTCGTTCGATTGGGCCGGGAGTTCGCGCGCGTAGAAGAAGATAGTAACCACAATTTGCGCGCCGGCGCCGGCGCCTTGTGCATCAATGTATCGTTGACCGCGGTTGAAGCCGGGTTGACCGGTCTCGAGTTCATGCGGGGTGTTCCAGGCACCATCGGTGGTGGTCTGCGCATGAACGCGGGCGCCTATGGCGGTGAGTTTAAGGATGTTGTGATTGATGTGACCGCCACTGATCTCGAGGGAACCATTCACACGGCTGTGGCCGCTGAATTGGGCTTTACCTATCGCCATTCAACGGCGCCCGCCGATTGGATATTCCTTGAAGCAACGCTGCGGGCAACGACCGGGAATATGCATGAAATATCAGCCCGCATGGCCGAAATAAATCAACTCCGAGAGGAGAGCCAGCCTTTGCGGGTACGCACAGGTGGCAGCACCTTCAAAAATCCGGCCGGCCACAAAGCATGGAAACTGATAGACGCCGCTGGGTGCCGCGGTTTGGAAAGAGGCGGTGCAAAAGTTTCGGAAAAGCACTGCAATTTTTTGGTCAATCAAGGGTCGGCTACTGCAGAAGATATTGAAGCATTAGGTGAGGAAATTAGACGCCGGGTATTTGATCAAAGCGGCGTCCAGCTGGAATGGGAAGTTGATCGAATTGGTGTCGCCTTGTCCGTGCCGTTGGAAGAGGTGAAAGGGTGAGCAAACACGTGGCAGTTCTCATGGGTGGATGGTCAGTCGAACGCGAGGTTTCGCTGGTCTCGGGCCACGCCGTGGCCGTTGCCCTTAAAGACCGGGGCTGGTCCGTCACCGAGATTGATGTCGACCGTGACATTGCAACAGTTTTGCCAGGCATCGCGCCCGATCTGGTGTTCAATGCCTTGCACGGCCGCTGGGGTGAAGATGGTTGCATTCAAGGACTGTGTGAGCTTCTGAAAATTCCCTACACCCATTCCGGCGTCCTTGCTTCCGCCGCCGCCATGAACAAAGGCGTTGCCCGGCGCCTGTTCACGGCTGCCGGCATTACTTGCCCCGATGGTCAGGTCGTGTCGCGCGAAGCTGCCATTGCCGGTCATGCGATGCCATTGCCATTTGTGGTCAAGCCCTTGAACGAAGGTTCAAGTGTTGGCGTCAGAATAGTGATGGGTGAAGGCGACCTCGCGCAATTGAAAGACGCAGAAGCGCTTGGTGACAGGGTTTTGGTGGAGCAGTTTATACCCGGTCGTGAAGTTACTGTCGCCGTGATGGGGGATCGCGCGTTGGGCGTGCTGGAGATTACACCGGCTGGGAATTTCTATGATTACGAAGCAAAATACACAGCCGGCAAATCCATACACGTGTTGCCGGCGCCCATAAATGCAACGGTATATGACGAGGCTATGGGTCTCGCGTTGCGCGCGCATCAAGCCTTGGGCTGTCGTGGTGTGACGCGTGCCGACTTGCGTTATGACGATACTTCAGGCGAGCCTGGTAACCTGTATATGCTTGAAATTAATACGCAACCCGGTTTAACGCCGATGTCGCTGGTACCGGAAATTGCCGCATTTTCGGGAACTGATTTTGCCGATCTGGTCGAATGGATGGTGGAGGACGCGGGATGCGATCGCTGAGATCATATATCCCCGGTGGCGGCCACCGCAGTGATCGTCATTACCGCTCGCGGAGGAAACCGGGCCGTGTGCCGTTGCGGGCCTATCCCTTGTGGCGCCGCGTCGGTGTCCAATTGGCGACGGCTTTGGTTTTGCTCACCGGCGGAAGTTCCTGGTTGTGGTTGGGTGGTTATCTAAACAGTGCGCAACAACAGGTTCATGCTTGGCACGCCCAACAGATCATCAACCTCGGGATTACGGTCGAGAGAATTACCGTGTCAGGACGCGTTCAAACATCGACAGAAAAAATCCTCGCTGCCGTAGGTATGTTCCAAGGGCAATCATTGCTGGATCTTGATACCGAGGCCGCAAAACAAAGGGTGGAAGCACTTGGCTGGGTTAGAGCCGCTGCCGTTAGCCGGTACTTTCCGGACACCATTCACATTGAATTGTCCGAACGCCGGCCATTTGCGCTGTGGCAAAATAACGGGGAGCTTTCCGTGATCGACCGGGAGGGCGAGGTCATTACGACTGAAAATCTGGGCCACTATTCCAAATTGCCGGTGGTTGTGGGTCATGGCGCCCGCATAGCGGCTGCCGAGCTTATCGATGTGCTTGTAACTGAGCCCAGTCTTTACAGCCAAGTACAGGCAGCGGCCCGGGTCGGCGGTCGACGGTGGAATTTGCATCTCGAAAACGGCATAAAAATACAGCTCCCCGCAAGCAACCAGGGCAGCGCATGGCAACGATTGGCATTGCTCGAGCAAGATTACAAAATTCTGAACCGCGATATAGATACCATTGACCTACGCGTATCTGACCGTTTGGCCGTGCGTCTTACTAAATCCGCCGCCCAGCGTTTGCGCAACCCAGGTGAGGAGGCCTAATCGCCATGGGTATTGCGCGCAGCCAATTGATTGCCGCCCTCGACATTGGGACCACGAAGGCGTGCTGCTTTATTGCACGCGTCGATCCGGATCGTCGGGTTCGGGTGATTGGCATTGGGCATCAAATATCCAATGGTATGAAAGCGGGTGCGGTTGTCGATATGGAGGCCGCCGAAGCAACCATGCGTTCGGTAGTTGGAGCCGCAGAACGCATGGCTAGCGAAACCATTGCCGACGTTATTATCAATGTATCCGGTGGGGCGCCAAAATCGCATACGGTGGGAGTTGAGGTTTGTATCGCCGGGCGTGAAGTTGGCGATCACGATTTGCGCCGGGTGCTCGAATTTGGCAAGTCCCGGCACGAGCCCGGCGAGCGTTCTGTCCTACATGCGATTCCGGTCAGTTACATGATCGATGGTTCGCCGCCCATTAGCGATCCCCGTGGCATGTATGGTGACCGGCTCAGCGTGAACGTTCACGTGGTTACAGCTGCCCTCGGGCCCTTACGTAATCTGTCTGTCTGCGCGGAAAGAAGCCATATGGGACTGGATGCCCGAGTGGTTTCGCCCTACGCCTCCGGTCTCGCCTGTTTGGTTGAAGACGAAATGGACCTCGGCGTGACTTGTGTGGACATGGGTGGCGGCACCACCTCAGTTGCCGTATTTTTTGGCGGCAAGGTCATATTCACCGAAGTCCTGCCGATCGGCGGCAACCACGTGACCAATGATATTGCGAGGGGATTGTCGACCCTAACCCTTCATGCCGAACGCATGAAAACCCTTTACGGCTGTGCAATCCCCAGTTCGATTGATGATCGTAGTGTGATCGATGTTCCGCAAATCGGTGAGTTCGAACACGAAGCAGCCAATCACATCCCCCGCTCAGCCCTAACCGGGATTATTCAACCGCGTCTTGAAGAAACATTTGAGATGGTTCGGGACTGTATGGAAGAGGAGGGCGTTGACAAGATTGCGGGCCGTCGGGTGGTGTTAACCGGCGGCGCCAGTCAACTTCAAGGCGCCGGAGATTTGGCCGGCCACGTGCTGAACAGGCAAGTTCGTATGGGAAAACCCATTCGTATGAACGGTTTAGCTGAAGCTACCGGAGGACCGGCATTTTCAACTTGCGCAGGCCTCCTTCGTTATAGCGCGATCGGAACACATGAGATGATCGAGGAGAGTGTCGTCGAAGAACAACCGGTACCACAGGGCCAGATGGCCCGCATTGGTCGCTGGCTGAAAGAGAATTTTTAGTGCGGAACGAAAGAAGAGACGAATGTGTAGCTGGCCCAAGGGCCTTTATTAGTAAAGCTGGAGAACGAACATGAGTATCAATTTGAGCATGCCCGAACCTACTTTAATGCACCCAAGAATTCTGGTTATCGGGGTCGGTGGCGCTGGCGGGAACGCCGTCAACAATATGATCGAGGCCGAACTCCAGGGCGTTGATTTTGTGGTAGCCAATACGGATGCGCAGGCGCTGACTCAATCAAAAGCGGAGCGAAAAATTCAACTTGGCGCGCAGATAACCCAAGGTCTGGGCGCAGGCTCCAAGCCGGATGTAGGACGTGCCGCGGCGGAAGAATCCCTTGAACAATTGGTCGAACATTTGAGTGGTGCACATATGGTGTTCGTCACGGCGGGCATGGGCGGAGGCACGGGCACGGGTGCTGCGCCAGTTATTGCTCAGCTTGCGCGCGAACGCGGCATATTGACTGTTGGCGTGGTGACCAAACCGTTCCAATTTGAGGGCGGGCGACGAATGGCCATTGCTGACGAAGGTATCTGTTCGCTTCAGCAGTATGTAGATACGCTGATCGTCATACCCAATCAAAATTTGTTCCGGATCGCTAACGAAAAAACAACATTTTCTGATGCCTTCGCCATGGCAGACGAAGTTCTTCATTCCGGTGTACGTGGGGTCACCGATTTAATGGTCATGCCAGGTCTTATCAATCTTGATTTTGCGGATGTTCGTACCGTAATGGCTGAAATGGGTAAAGCGGTTATGGGAACGGGTGAGGCCGAGGGCGACGCCCGGGCCACTGAAGCCGCGCAAGCAGCGATATCCAACCCGCTCCTTGAAGATTTGTCGATTACCGGTGCGCAAGGTGTTCTGATCAATATCACCGGCGGCATGGATATGACCTTATTCGAAGTTGATGAAGCGGCGGATCATATCCGCAAAGAAGTCGACCCCGATGCCAACATCATTGTTGGATCAACGTTCAACGATGATATTACCGGCCGTATTCGGGTATCGGTCGTGGCGACGGGTTTGGATGCCGACGCCATTGAATTGCCGGCCCCCGGCCCCCGGGTAACGACCTTACATTCACCGGCCCGAGTTTCGGCCTCGATGGCAACAGAGCCGAGCCACAGCATGCAACGACCAGCGATGGAGAACGAACCTGTGCTGCCGGAATTTGACAACTTAAAAGATGGGAGCGCGGCGCAGCCTCAACCTGTTGAACTGGCGCCGGCGCCAGTTGATTTGGCTACGGCGCTTAACGCTGCTGATGAGGCCAAGCAGTTAGGGGCAACCCCGATTGAAAGCGTGCCGGGTGGCCATCTGACCCCGGTCCACGAAGGAGGTAATCTACTTACCGGGACAGGGGTGCCAGGTCTCGATCCGCAAATTTTAGACGACGAAATTGAGGCTGATCCGGAACCGGCAACGGCTACGGAAGCACCCATTCTACGTGAAATTTTGCAGACGCAGAAAACGCCACCGATCGCGGATGCAAATATCAACGAATCTGCGCCTCCAAGCGTCCGGTCGAGCTTATTCGCCAGGGTAACCGGAGTTGGAAGGAACAAAGCGAAAAAAACCGAAAGCACCCACCGACAGCTCGGTTTCGGCGGCGGCGTCAAGGCTGCCGAACCGGAGGTTCAGGATATCCGTGAAGTGCCGGTTACCCCGGCGCAATCTACCGCTGCTATAGAGACAGCGCCGGCTTCGGTGGGGGCGCCGGTAAAGTTCAGCGAGGTTACACCCTCCGAAAGGTTGGTGCCGCCTGTATCCGATGATGATCAATTGGAAATTCCAGCGTTTCTGCGACGCCAGGCCAATTGAGCTCGTGGCCGGAGTCATCGTTGAGGCGGCTCCGGCACACGAGAGGACCGAGACCCAAAAACCTGTAACAAACCGTAATAAAGAGTGATTTGTCGGAAAACCGGGAAGCTGATACTCACAATCGGGCTGCACCGGGGGTGTCACCGAGCAAACAAGGTTGGGATAAAACCACCATAACATTCCATCGACTGCAGATACGGAAGTAAGCACTACAGGTAGGCAAAACAGTGTCGAAGTTTAGATTTGAGCCCCAGACCACTCTTAAACACAGTATCTCGTGCACGGGAACGGGGCTTCATAGTGGCGCCAAAGTGAATATGGCTCTCCATCCGGCCGAGCCGGGAACAGGGGTTCTTTTCCGCCGGATAGATGTTGAGGCGCGGACGGCAACAGTTCCTGCATTATTCGACAGGGTCACAGCCTCTAATTTGGGAACGACAATCAGCAACGCCGAAGGGATTTCGGTGGTGACCGTCGAGCACCTTTTGGCCGCCCTATATGGGACCGGGGTCGACAATGCGATAATCGAATTGGATGGTCCGGAAGTGCCGATTATGGATGGCAGCGCCGCTCCATTTGTGATGCTGGTCGAAAGTGCCGGCATAGTTCATCAGAATGCGCCTCGCCGCACGTTGCGTGTTCTCAAAAAGATTGAATTACGCGATGGCGATCGGATGGTCAGTCTGACGCCTGCGGATCGGTTGACAGTAAATTTTGAGATTGATTTCGATAGTGCTGCTGTGTGTCATCAGTCGGGCGACTTTTTGATGAAAAATGGCACATTTAAAGCTCAATTAGCGCGCGCCCGCACCTTTGGCTTTCTCAAAGATGTGGACATGCTGCGGGCCCATGGATTTGCGCTTGGCGGTTCATTGGATAACGCCGTGGTCGTGGATGACGACAAAATTCTCAATGAGGATGGTCTGCGCTATCCGGACGAGTTTGTTAGGCACAAAATGTTGGATGCTATCGGCGACTTGTCTCTTGCCGGTGCTCGGGTTGAAGGTCATTTCTGCGGCATACGTTCGGGCCACAGCTTGAACAATCAGCTACTTCATGCCTTGTTCGCGGATAGTAGTGCGTGGTGCTGGTCTTTTGGTGGAGTCGATTCGCCTGCAGAAAATATGAAATGGATGCAACCAGCCGCTGTCGCGATGGCTTAAAATCCGCGTTAATATTGACGAGTTAGGAAGACGGCAACAAAGCCGTCAAGCATGATGCCATAACCCGGCATTTGCCTGCGCTACAAACCTGGTCGCTAATTCCGATTGAGATAAAAGGCTTTAAAGCCTAAGGCTCATTTCTTTAGGTGACGACGACTACGATTCTTCTGAATCCGCATCTGAAGTTCGGGCCAGAGATCTCACAAGGCTAGCCAGTGCCGAACGTACAGAAGAGTCGGTTATCTCAGAAAAATTAGTCACGAGTTCAATCGTCGTACGATTTTTGCCGCCATGGGGCATTGGTGTGTGAGGCCGGCTGGTGTCTACGTTGGCAAAAAAGAAAGCCGGCTCGACATCTAATTCCATGGCGATTTCGTATAATCGGCCAGCACTGACACGGTTTGCGCCGGTCTCGTACTTTTGGATTTGCTGGTACGAAATACCAAGAGCGGACGACAATTGTTCTTGCGTAAGACCCAAGGTTGTTCGCAAATGCCGAATACGTTCTCCGACGTGTTCATCGACTCGTTTGGCCACTCGGGCAGGCTTGGGTGCAGTGTCACGCATCATTGCCGCTTGGGTCATTTTTTTGAACCTAAATCATTGTCACAATGGTCGTCATGGGATTGGAAAGTTTATCGCTGCGCATGTTAGCTCACAATCTGTGAGATGAGTATTTATTCTATAATTTGTTTGGCCGTGTTGTCATTACCTCATGAATATCATTATTGCAGGCAAAAATGGACATGAATTTTGGTGCTTCAGAGACTTTAGGGTTAGTCTAAGGGAGTAGGCGGGGCACAAAAGTGGTAGAAATGGAGGGCACTCCAATTCGGCCAGGCCTCCAGAGTCGGGCCATGGCGCGCCACAGTAGAACCACGTGTCAATTATCCATGGGAATTGTTTGTTGGCAATCCATCTCTATAATGGGATCACCAGAAACGAGTATCAAATCTGGGGATTTTGCCCGAAATATGCCATATATCGCTAACCGAATGCAGGCGGGAAATCTAGATATGGGTGGGTGTGGGAATTTGATGATTGAACGCGAGCCATACGGCAAAGTTGAACTCAATGGAAATCGGCGAAAGCGAAGCTTGTCGATTGTGGTGGCGGTGCTTCTTCTGGCCGGTTTGACGGGAGCCTGTGGCAGCGACGGTCCACCTCAAATGGATTATGAGGAAATGCCGGCTGAACCCCTCTACGACAAAGGCGTCGAGTATATGCTCGATGGAAAATACAATCGGGCCGCCGAAAGATTTGCCGAGGTCGAACGCCAACACCCCTATTCGACTTGGGCGACTCGTGCGCAACTGATGTCCGCGTTCTCGTACTACAAAGTTAACGAGTATGGAGCGGCGGTCAGTGATGCCCAGAGATTTATCTCTCTGCACCCCGGCCATCGGGATACGCCGTATGCATATTATTTAGTTGCCATGTGCTTCTACGAACAGATTTCGGACGTCTTGCGGGACCAGGATCTGACACAACGGTCCCAGGCCGGATTTGAGGATTTGGTTCGCCGCTTCCCCGACA
>JAPYRI010000050.1:0-13726 GCA_029941135.1 Alphaproteobacteria bacterium
TGTTGGCAGCCGTGCGAAAGCAGTTGGGCCCGGACAATATCGTAACCGGCTATCACTTAAGCGGCTTCGATCAAGATGGCGACTCCGTTACCGCGCACTTTATCGACCGCCGAGACGGTAAAAAATTGCCGTCACGCAATGGTGATGTGCTCGTCGGCGCCGACGGCATTCATTCCGCCGTGCGCGCCGCCAAGTATCCAAACGAAGGCCCACCGGAATATTCAGGGATCACCATGTGGCGCGGCATAACCGACACAAGTCCCTTTCTCGGCGGCGATACGATGATCATGGCGGGAAACTGGAACCGCAAATTTGTTGCCTACCCGATATCCCAGAAATTGGCCAGGACGGGGCGCTCACTGGTGAATTGGGTCGCCGAAGTTCGAGGTTTTCAAGACCACCTTCAAAATAGAGAAGATTGGAACCGGGGCGGTCGCAAAAGTGATTTCTTTGAAGTTTTTTCGGACTGGTCATTTGACTGGCTGGATATACCCGAATTGATAAATCAAGCAGACAGCATATTTGAATTTCCGATGATCGACCGTGACCCACTTCCGGTTTGGAGCCATGGACGTGTCACTCTGTTGGGCGATGCCGCTCATCCCATGTACCCCATCGGCTCCAATGGCGCTTCGCAAGCGATCCTCGACGCCCGCGCGCTCGCCATCGCGCTCACCGACGATGCGACAATCGAGAAAGCGCTTAAGTCATACGAAAAAATGCGATTAGGTCCCACTGCCGAGGTCGTCTTGAGTAATCGCCAGTTTGGCCCGGAGAAAGTAATGCAGTTGGTGGATGAACGCTGCCCCAGCGATTGCACCAACATCCACGACTATGTTTCTCGTGAAGAAATGGAAGAGATATCGCGTAAGTACAAGACACTCGCCGGCTTCGACAAAGACAGCTTGAATGTCCCATCAGGTTAGGGTTGGCAACTGTGAATTCCTTCCAAAAACCGGTCGCCAATCCAATGGGGTGGTGAATCTGACATCAAAAAGTTAGCGCACACGGGTTATGGGGCCGATGAATGCCGCAAGAATTTTGCGCGCGGTGACCGGGTAATGGTTTACGAGGTCGGCAACGAAATTCTGGCTTGCAATTAGTTTACGGTCCGTTCGTACGATTTAGCGAACTGGTTCCGTTTTGATATTTCGTCTGACGAGGTTTTCGGAACCAGCGCCTACACTCGGCCGGATCAAAGAGCAAACCTATCATCTCAAATTTTGGCGGCAGCCGGCCAAAGAGTTTCTCGCGAGAGATGTCACACGCTATCTGGGCCCCATCCACGCACATAACCGCAGTTCAATGCGCGCCAATGAAATCAACGTTGGCACTGACATTTTATGCCGTTTTCGGTATGTTCGTTTTCTTGGATTTACCCTCGTCCGCGCCAACAACACAACTTACGTCGTTTGGAGGACCCGCCGACGGCCGCTTGTTCTAAAAGTCGATGCCCTGTACTAAGCGGCTCGTAGATCTTCCTTTCTAACCGCAGCCTCAGTGACATCGAGCGCCCGGGTTAGGCGATCAAATAGTTCGTCGATCTCTTCCTCGGTGATGATCAAAGGCGGACACAGGCCGAGAGTGTCTCCCAGGGGTCGCAGGACAAGACCTTCGTCTTCGCAGGCCGCAATACACCGGGCGCCAACCCCATGGGACGCATCGAAAGGCCGCCGGGACTCTTTGTCGGCCATCATCTCAAGCCCACCCAGTAAACCGACGCTACGCGTATTACCAATCAACGGGTGATCGGCCAACTGTGTGATCCGCTCGCCAAAGCGCTTCGAGACCTTGCGCACGTGCCCCAAAATATCCCGTTTCTCGTAAATCTCCAATGTCTTGAGCGCCACAGCCGCCGGCACCGGGTGTCCGCCGTATGTCATGCCGTGTCCGAACAAGCCGATTTTTTTACTCTGCTCGACGAGCACGTCGTACATGTACTCAGGCAGAAGGACAGCCGCAATAGGAAGGTACGCCGAGCTAAGCTGCTTGGCGACAGAAACCGTATCCGGCTCGATACCGAAAGTTTCGCAGCCAAACATATTGCCGGTGCGGGCAAAGCCGCAAATCACTTCGTCGGCGATGAACAGAATATCGTTGTCTTTGAGAATTTTTTGAATTTTCTCGAAATAGGTCGCTGGAGGTAGCAGCACACCGCCGGCCCCCATCGCCGGCTCGGCGATGAAAGCGGCAATGGTGTCAGCGCCTTCTCGTTCGATCATCTTCGACAAGCTATCCGCGAGCCGCGTCGAGTATTCTTCTTCGCTCTCGCCCGGTTCGGCGTTGCGGTAATAATTTGGACAATCGGTATGGAGGAACCCGTCCAGTGGCAAATGAAAGTCTTGCTGGAAAGGTGTTAGACCGGTCAGACTGGCCGCCACTGCCGTTGACCCGTGATAGGCTCTCTCCCGGGAGATTATTTTCTTTTTTTCCGGTTTTCCTATGGCACTGAAATACTGCCACATGAGCTTGACTTGCGTGTCATTGGCTTCGGAGCCTGAATTCACAAAAAAGGCGCGCGATACATCAAAAGGCACAAACTCGATCAACTTTTCGGCCAAGTCGATCATAGGAGGCGTCGCTCGCCCGCTAAAGCCATGGTAGGAAGGCAGTTTGCGCATTTGTTCGACAGCGGCTTCGATCAATTCATTTTCACTAAAACCCAACGCCACACACCACAATCCAGACAGCGCCTCAATGTACTCCTTGCCGGACTCGTCATAGACGTAAATACCCTTGCCTCGCTCCATGATCAGCGGCCCTTTTTCCTTGTGCAGCGCAAGGTTGGTTACGGGGTGCAGAAGGTTCTTCAAGTCGCGGGCAGCGGCCGAATTGGGCGTGATAGGCATCGTGCTTTCTCCCCTAAGTGCGTCAATCGATATCGTCGTTTGAACCAGACCCGTTGGCAAGCCCAATTTAGAATCGATACCCGCTGTCAGCAAAAGTTTGGGACAGCTTCCTGCCTTGAGCCAAAGGCTGAGTTCAGGCAAACTATAGATTCGATATCCTTGGCTGGGTCAATTCTCCAGCGTCATCCGCGCATCAAAATCTCTACTTCCTAGGAGGGGACAGCATGACAGATACGGTAGAAACGGTCCGAGGCCCGGTCAAAATCACGGACATGGGCCGAACACTTATTCATGAACACCTCTACGTCACCATACCGGGTTGGGAATTCGAACCCGAACTCGCCGAATTCGATAGGGATGCATTTATCGAGGAAGCTGCCGGAAAGGTCGTGGACCTCGAAGAATTTGGCGTTGGCACCTTTGTTGATCCCTGCCCGATTGAATTGGGCCGTGACGTCGGTTTAATCTACGAAGTATCAGAGAAGGCCGATATGCACATCGTCTGCACCACCGGCTTTTACTTTGAAGAATTCGGTTTGCCGGCTTATTGGCGCCATCAAGACGCCGAAGACATTGCCGCCCATTACATAAAGGAAATCACCCAAGGCATCGACGGCACAAATATTCGAGCGGGTGCGATTAAAGTGGCGACAGGTGAAGAGATTACCGGATACGAGCGCAAGTTTGCCACAGCCGCTACCATTGCCCAGGTGGAAACCGGTGTGCCGATCATTACCCACACCGAAAAGGGGTGCTGCGGCCCCGATCAACAAGATATTTTCGCGGGTGGCGGCGTAGATATGCACAAATGCGTCATCGGACACTCATGCGGCAATCCGGATCCGGCCTATCACAAGAAAATTGTCGACCGGGGGACCTACATCGGCTTTGACCGGGTTGGATACGAGATGATTCACCCGGACAGCCTGCGCGCCGACAACTTAGTCAAACTGATCGACGCCGGTCACATCGATCAAATCATGTTGTCGCAGGATAAGTTCTGCCACCTGAAAGGCATCAAGGGCCTGCCAATGACCCGCGAAGAAATTACCGAGATTGAGAAGTTGATCGATGATGGGGTTTTCCCAGCGCCCTACACCGATATCTTCACCAACTTCTTGCCGATGTTAAAAGAACGCGGTGTTTCCGACGAGGACATCGACCACATTCTGCGGGTTAACCCGCAACGGTTTTTCTCGGGCGAGCCCTTCGGCGCCAACGCTTAAATCAACAGTTGCCCGCAGCTGTTGACTGCGGCTGCGGGCAAGCTACGCAACATACCGCATAGTGGTTTTAAATTGCGATGGCGGTTTTCGTGATAACCAGAAGGTTAGAGGTCCCCGGGGTTTATCACCTCGGGTGAATGAATTGCTCTTCGCCCTGACCCCTAACGCGTATGATGGTAGTCAGAACATTTTTCCAATATCGGTCCAAAACTGGCCGAGCGCAACAAAGCCAAAGAAAAGAACCGCAAGTCAAGTCATTGGTGCTTTCACTGCAAGATTTATCCTTGCTATAAAGACCCAGAACTATCCCATTGATAGTATGCCTTTTAGCGCATAGCGGTAATAAAAATTGCCTTTATTCTTAGGGAGTTAAGGTTAACGAACTTTTCCCATGATAAGTGGGTCAGGCTTCTACAATAAGCGGATCGGAACTCTACCGTCCCAATCCTGCGCAGCGTTTTCGACAAGATGGAACAAGTCCATCAATTCATCGGTCTCTTGCCAAAACTCTGTGAGATGTCCCAGGTGCTCGCGGGTATCAAAGTAAACCACGCGTGTACCACCGTTTAAACTTCCCTCAAGAGCCAGTTCGCAGCCGAGACCCAAGTATTTCTCAATTTCGGCATCAAAGTCGGCCGGGGTATAGCCCACATGATGGAGACCAAATCCGCCAGCGTCAGAGAACTCCTTATAAACCGAAGGCTCATCATTGTTCTGCATGATGATCTCAATTTGCGCCTCGCCGGTATTTGCGAGCGCAAGAGCTAAATTAGGCGCGGTAGGCGTGCCTCTATATTTGTGCCCAACCAATTCCATGCTTTCAAACAAGTAAAATGGCCCCACGCCCAAAACTTCAATCCAATATTTGAGTGTTTTCTGGATATCCGGAACCACATAGGCAAATTGAAGCATCGCTCCGGCAGGTTGCGTCATTTTTGGTCTCCTGATTTTTTATTTACCAAATAGGCCTTTGACGCCGCTGGTTATCCTCGACACGCCCTTCTTCACTTTGTCGGTTGTCGAGCCCACATGCTTATCGGCCAAATCTTTTGCCGCGCCAACGCCCTTCGTGGCCAATCCCTTAACCGCATCGACGATGATCACCAGCAGTGCGATACCACTAAATGCTATGCCTCGTTTCATAACAGTCCCCTCATTGATTTATTCGGCATTTAATCCAAAAGCGCGTTTCGCCGCGCGACCGCCAGTGCCGCAGTTCGATTATTAACCTCTAGTTTGCCGTAAATGTTCTTGAGATGCCATGCTACTGTGCTCTTAGCAACGCCTAATCGCGCGGCAATTTCCTTGTTCGTTGTGCCTTCTGCAACCAGATGCAGAACCTCAGTTTCCCGGCCGCTCAAACATTCCACATTAATGTCCGTGACCTGGCCGGCAGTTTTGAGCGTTTTTGACGAATCAATTGATATTCCCATGGCCTTAGCGATTTGAGCTACATAGGCATGATCGGGAGAACTCGCCCCGGGAAATTGGGATTTCGCCCATTCTTCAACCGACGCCATAAACAAGGGCTTTAATTCAGAACTTTCGTCGGCAAATATCCTGACCATTGCCCCCCTTTGACCGGCAATGAATGCGCGCCCTAATCGACGGATTGCGGCACCCCGATTGCCCAACTTATAATCTGATATAGCCTCTAACAAACGCAATTCAACCAAAGCCAAGCCGCGGCCTGCAGCTTCGGCGCTCGCTGTATAGTCCTTGAGCAATCGCAGTGCTCGGTCTGGAGCCCCCTTTGCTATCAGTAACCGCGCCTTCGCCATATCAGCAACACTACGCACGCGTGGCCACAACTCAATTCGACGTATTTCGGCGCGCTCAGCCAATGTTTGCATTTCAGCCACGGCCCGCGATGCGCCGTTAATATCATGTTGTTGGACAAGAATTCGCGCGCGTTGATCTAGAATACTAACTGTCAATCTGGGAAAATTTTCCCGGTGGCCAATTGCTTCAGCGATGCCGAGAGATTCGAGTGCTTCACCAGTTGCACCCTCCAAAAATTGAATTTTAGACAGTGTACGATAGCCAAAAATAACCGCATCCAAGACCGCGCAGTCATTGACCATCGGCACAGCTAGTTCGATATACCTGCGCGCGACATCAATACGATTCCATTCATAGTTTATTGCTGCCAGAAGCGACGCTGGTAATGCAGCCGGACCGGAATTCTTACCAACCCGGCTGTCGGCAAGTTGGTACGCGCGCAATCCATGTCGTTCGGCGGCACCTAGATCTCCTTCGGTTATATCGACGAGAGTCAAAAAGAAATCCGAATAGACCATTCCATACACGGCGTCTGCGCGTATATGCAATGCTCTGCCATGGGCAGCAGCTCGTCTGGCAGCATCAAACCTACCAACGGTCTGATTTGAAAACACAAGTAAATTAGCTTGTACGCCACGAATAAACGGGTCTGATTCCGGCGCCTCGTATACGGGTGTTTCAACAACTTTACGAATACGATCGATATCGTCTTCAAAAACCGCGATGAGCGCTTGGGTCGTTTGTAATTCCATGATCAGAGCTTGCTGTTGCCCGTCACTGGTTTGGCCCTCGCCCAACAACCCTGCCTCAATCTTCGCCCGAGCCGCATCGTACATTGTTTGTGCGCCATCGCATTGCCGCATGAGAGCCAGTGCCCAAGAATAGGCTAGCTGAACAAGCGGCCTACCTGTTAGCACCTCAGGCGGCAATCTTCCAATCCATCCATAGAGCGTCAGGACCCGGCCCATTTTAATCATGTCGTGCCAGCATGATTCGATGAAAGCTGCAGTTCGGTCCCAGTCTTTGGCTGCAATCGCATGGCCGACAGCTTCCGGAATCATATTTTGGCCGCCAAACCATTGATAGGCGAGCCGGTGAAGTTCAACCACGCGACCGAGATTTTCGCGCTCGAAACTGCGCAGTAAAAACTCGGAAAACAAATGGTGGTAGCGGTACCAGCTGCGATTGTCATCCAATGGCAACAAAAATAAATTGTCGCGTTCGAGTTGTTCGATAATCTGTTGACTGTCCTCAAACCCGGTAACGGCTGTGCACAAGGGGGCCGAAAGGCGTTCCAATATGGACGTGCGTTGCAAAAATTGTTTGGTTTCTGGTGACTGACGGTCCAGCACATCACTTGCCAGGTAGTCAACAATGTCTCTGTTGCTGCCGGAAAATTCGGATATAAAACCCTCCCGGTCCTCACGTCCTTTCAACGAGAGACTGGCCAATTGCAAGCCGGTCACCCAACCATCTATGCGCTCGTGCAAGGAAGTAATCTGTGCATCGCTGAGGTCGAGTTTGTACACATCATTAAAAAATGACGTCGTCTCGTCCAACTCAAAGCGAAGAGCTCTCGCATGAATTTCACTGAGTTGTCCGTGGGCCCGCAATGTACTAATGCTGAGTTTTGGCACCGCCCGGCTGGCAATCACCAAGCGTAGGTTTTCTGGTGCATGTTCGAGCATCTGATCAACCAGATCATTCAGTTCCGCGCATTCAGCCCGATAGTAGTCGTCGATTAAAAGCGTGATTGGTTGATCGGTCGTTCCGATTTCGTTCAGAAGTGTGTGCAACACGCTGCGAACCTGCATGCCGGTTCCAGAGCGTAAAAGCGCCTGTGTGCCTGACACCGCAGTTTTATCCGCACGATTTAAACCCGCAACAATATATGTCAGAAACCTGACTGGATCCCGGTCATCATGCTCCAAACATACCCATGCGACTATTTGGTTGGTATCACTTAACTTGTGAAACCGCTCCGACATAAGCGTGGATTTGCCGTAACCCGCCGGCGCCAAAATGAGACAAAGTTTTGCCTGGGCCGCAGTGTTCATTAATGCTGCAAGGCGATCCCGGCGGACAAGGCTGGTCGTACCTTGCGGCGGTCTTATTTTACTGGCGATAACAAGAAATTGGGCGTCCACGCCGGCCTCATCGGCTCTCGAAAAAGGATATCAGCCCCATCGCGAGCGGGTTGTCGAGCCTACAAACTCAGCCTATCAGGGTCAATCTCTGGCTTGTCATGGGTCATCGCCCGCCTGGGCAGAAATTAAGATCCATTCCGCAACATTGTTAACCGCTCCAACACCAGTTCCGGATTGGCATCTTCGGGGATGCGAACATAGGAAAAATCGGCGCCTTCTGGGATCGACAACTTTGCTGATTTGCCGCTCCAGAAATTAGCAGGGATCGCCGTCCCCCGGGCACTGCCATCGCTCAAAGCATCAAAAGCGGCCGGGTCAACAATACATGCCGCTAAAGCTCCTTCGCCGGGATCGGACGCAACGTCGCCTGGTACCAGTAGAACAACGTCCCACTGATATCCTGACGCGACGTTGTATATCGGTTGATAGAGCTCTTTCGGGTCTGATCCAGGGTCACTGTCTTCTTCGAGCAAGATGACTGACACACCGGATTCGGCAAATACACGCAAAAAATCTGCCACATACATGGCGCACATTTCGACGTTGTCTTCATCGAGATAATCGCTCAAATCACCGCCAATACGTTCAACGCATATTCGAAGCCACCGCCGTGGCGAAGGCACCGTGAGCGCAATTCCCCCACACCCGCGGGCTAGATTGCTCAGTGTGGCTAAGATTGCCAGCAAACCATCGCGCAGCCCGTCGTCACCAAGTATTTGTTTTAATTCAGACGCGGGCCGCCGCGCGGCTTTTAAATCCGCGCCCTCACCCGCCAGCCAGGATTGAACGCAATTCTCGACGCGGACATCAACCAAGTCCGATTTCAGAAGCTGCTGGGCCTGAGTAAATGCACTAACAAACCTCGCGGGGTCCGTCCAAGGGTCATCACCACCCAAAAACAAGCGCCGCGCATAGGAGAGGCAATCAATCCATAGACCAGGGACACCACCCCGGCCGGAAGCCAGTAGCGACTGCAAGCCGTCGCTCACCGGGATTTCTTCCGCCCTTTTCTAACAGCCTTTGCTTTGGCTTTAGGAGCAGCCTTGGCTTTTGCTTTAGCCTTGGGAGCCGCCTTGGCCTTCGCGGATCGCGCCAGTTTCTTCTGCGCAGCCTCGAGTTCGGCTTCCAATGCCTCAATGCGCACATCTTTGGGGTGTGGCATGGTTATTGAGCGCATGGTGTCCGGAGTCATGGTTTCTTCAGGCGATCCACCGTAAATCAACTTCGAGTCATCCCAGCTTCCGTAAAATGGAATGTTGGCTGGCGGCTTTTTGGTGGACCACTGTTTGCAGAACTGCTTGAACGGCATACCCCGCTTCTTGCGCGCGGCCCGTTCTTTATCCCGTGCCTTTTGAGTGGCTGCTTCGTCGACCACCAATGTTTCCGTGTCATAGACAACCTTGTAAATATTGTTGGCCAAGGTCTGGGACGTCAGTTTTTCTTCCACATCCCGCATCACGTCAAGCGGATCACGCTCAAGAACGTCGCCATACCCGCCCCCAGCGCCCTGCGAAATCATGTACAGCTCGCCGCGCCGGGTGAGTTCGTATTGCAGGCCCATATGGTGGGTCGAATAGGTCGCTTCCTTGAACGGTTGATTGTTCATGACATCGATCATGGAGTACGAGAAATCCTCTGGGTTGCTCTTGAACATCTCAAACACGTCTACGCCCTTAACTTTGCACAACGGATAAGTTGGGCAGGCATACCCGCCGAACAGGCCCGCCGCATTCGGTGTTTTGGAGCCAATGCAGGTGACCATGAAGCCCCACTGTTCACTGTCGGTCATGGCGACCATCATCTCATAGCCCATGCCACCCCGGTGCTTACCCATGCCCTGGTTATCCATTAGCAATCGCTTTGAGACAATTTGGATGAACGGGACTTCTTCCTCGACCAGCTCTTGCTCGCCGATATCGGCCATGGTCGCAAAAATGGGGGCAACCGCGTTCTCGCCATCCCGGTCACCGTGGGCGCCACCACTCATGCCGTTAATGTCGGCGCACACGTTACCCACGATCTCACCATGCTGAGTCATCCCGCCGTACAGGAACGTATTGATCATGTCGTACCAGGCGGCAACCACCTTGGTCGACTTATTGGGAATACTGAACATCAACTTCGCGCAGGCAATCTGCGCCCCCGTAAATGCCGGGAAGAATGTCATCATGCTTTGCGCGTTCGGCGTCAGATATGAAGAATTAAGCGCTGACTTTTCGTCAGTAAGTACCACCATTGGCGCAAATGCCGCCTGGCATCGTGGCAAATCGGGCCAGATAAACGCCAAGAAAAGCTGACAAATCATACCTTTAAGGGACGCCTGAACGGTGTTGTTGCAACGATTTGCAAACTCAGGGCTGGAACCGCGGAAGTCGAATGTTAGCGTGTCGCCCTTCTTACGTAGTTCCAATTTGATCTTTATCATGACGTTTTCGCGCAGGGTGCTGTCGGCGAAATGACTGTAGCGAACCGTGCCATCGGGCCATTCACTGACTCGGCGCCGAACTTCCGCCCGAGTGTCCTCAAGACCGACCCGCAAACACGCAATCACCGCATCTACGCCATACTCATCGATTGCTTCTCGGATGCGCGCCTCGATACGCCGGCACACGAACATCTTAACTTTCATGTCCTCGTACTGAAGTTTGGGCTCGCGTACCGTATTTTGGAAATAAGTAACTAGGTCGCGTTTGAGTTCATAGTTCTCGCCGACTTTCAACGGCGACAATTTGAGACCTTCATCAAATACGGATTCGGCTGACGAAGGCATACCACCGGGTTCTACCGCCCCATTTTCACCTTCGTGGACTGTGGCGCCTGCCCAGGCAATCAATACACCTTCGTGGAAAACCGGCAACATCATACTTTGGTCGGTATTGTGGATGTTTCCATAGCGAGCATCGTTGTGCATGAACACATCGCCCGGCCGGATGCCAACCGTCGGCTCATCCCGCCAATACTTATTAATAAACTTAACCGGATGATGCACGAGACTTGAGAAAATCAGCACACCGCCGGTGCTCGAGATCGCCAAATCACCTGCCGCCGAGAATACACCCGTGACCAGATCACCCCATTTTGCACCTGGGGCGGCGCCCATATTCTCCAACATCTCAAAGCCTTCGTTCGCGCCGGCAAGAATACGGTCACGAACGATGGCCAGTGTGGCGGGGTCGGTGACCTTCTTCATCGCTTCGTCTTCCCGATCGGAGCGTTCCGCAAGATCATGGTCTCCCATGATCTCAGGATCAGGCCCGAGGAACAAAGTCGTTTCCTCAAGGAATTTAGCCATCATGGTTTCTTCGTCGAACTGATCGTCGTTAGGCTCTAAAGCTTCGATCTTGTCCATGCTCGTGTCTCCTTCCGGAACGGCGGTTCTTTTCCGCCTTTGGACGATAGAATCGCCCTTAAATTTCGACTCTGTTGCCCCGTCTCCGAGGAATGTCAATTACCCTGATCTACCCGCAGCAACCAGCCCGCGTTCTGCTCATTCATAATCAGCCGCCAGCCAGGTTGTACGAGAAACGTAGTTGATGGTGACACGACAACCGCCGGGGCCTCAATTGCGTCATTAGGCTTCAAATCTTCGGCCTGATAAAACGCCGTGTCCAAAGCTTCTTTGTGGCCAACAAACCAGCACTTACGAATATCTTTTGGCTTTTTCACCGGGTTTCCCGCGCCTTCGGGCTTTCGCATGTGCCCAAAATTCACGGTGTCCAGTTCAACGTAGGAAGCGACCCGAACCGTATTCACCCTAATCCCGGCTTCCGGCGCCTGACTGCCTTCACCGAAACGCTTGCCATAGTCGCGCGCAAACACGCCGATCAAGCGCAGCAGTTCTTTTCTCGACTCAATCCGATTTACTTCGGACACCACCGCCGTCTGCGCTAATTGATTGCCGTACCGCATATCCATTTCCAAACGGTGCTTGATCTGCCCCGCTTTCATACCCTGGCGCAGGAGATCATTTTTACCGGCTTCTTCAAGGTCCGCAATTATCTGGTTGAGATGATCAAAATCATCAAACAATTTGGATGTGTTCGAGTCGTAGATCGTAAGATAGAGCGACTTTTCGTGGATGTGAAGCTGGTGCATATTGCCGGCGCCAACTGCGGAAAATACCGAACTAAACGGCGGAACGAATACTTTATCGATCCCCAGCACTTCGGCAATGCCACAGCAATGCAGACCGCCATTTCCGCCGTAGGCGAGCATGGTGAACTGACGCGGCTCGTAACCGCGTGTTCGCAGCTCCTGGAAAATTCCGTTGGCCATGTTGTTATCGACCTTTTGACGAGTCAAAAGCGCAGCCTCAGTAACTGAAATATCCAGGGGTTCGCACAAAGCTTCATCCATGGCGAACTTAGATCGCCGGGGGTTGAGCTTAATCGCGCCGCCCGCGTAGTTGTCCGGATCAAGATATCCCAGTAACAAGTCAGCGTCCGAGACAGTCGGCTGCATTCCGCCTTTATCGTAACAGGCAGGGCCGGGATCAGATCCCGCACTTTCCGGACCGGTCTGAACGGTATGGTGCATGCGGTCGTACCATGCGATCGAACCACCGCCGGCTCCCAAGGTCAATAAGTGGACCATGGGTACGCAAACCATCCAACGCTCGATCACCGGGTTGAAGTCGTAGAACTTCACGCCACCGCTAACCACCAGACCGATATCGAACGACGTGCCGCCCATATCGGTGCAGATGACATTGCCGAGATCAGCTTCTTCCGCCAAATGCTCGGACGCGTGAATGCCAGCAACAGGACCAGAGTGAATGGTTTGGAGTGCGTCGGTCGAGTTGAGCTGCGCCATGCCGCCACTGTTGTGGATCACCAGCATCGGACGTTTATGTCCCGTTTCGCGCAGGTTCAGCTCCAAGGAACTCAAGCCGTGGTACATAACTTGGTGCAGGAAGGCGTCCATGATCGACGATGAGGACCGGACATATTCGCCTTTCCTGCCCGACACCAAATGCGACAAAATAATCGGCATCGAGCCCAACATGTGGGACGGATATTCTTCACGAATAATCTCTTCGACCAGCAACTCGTGGCTTGGGTTTGAAACCGCATTGACGAGGCAGACAACAAAGGCCTGCGCTCCTTGGTCAACCAGCTTCCTGACCTGGCGGCGGACATCATCCTGGATCAACTTCATCAGCACATTGCCGTTGGTATCGATCCGCTCACGCAGCCCGGCAATCAATGGGATTGGGACTAGAGGATCAGGCCGCTTGGCCATCGGCAGGTCGGCTTGCATACGCTCAGACAGGCCATCAGCGTAGCCTCGTCCACGCGACAGAGGCAATGTGCTCTCGAACCCTGCAGTCACCAACAGACCCACGCGCGGCCCTTTTCGCTCGATCAAAGCGTTGGTTCCAAGCGTGGTCGCATAGCGCACTGAGTCCGCTTCGGCCATTACTGTTTCGAGGTCAAGATCGATCTTTTCATAGGCATTTTTCAATGCCTGATTAAAACCGAGCGCCAGATTGTGGTGAGTGGTGAGCGCCTTTGCCTCAACATACTGCCCGTCCCAGACGAGGAAGCAGTCTGTAAAGGTCCCTCCAATATCGACAGATACCCGTTTCATTGCACTCCGCTCCGCTTTATTCCCCGAGGGTGTCTCGAATAAATGGACACCCAAAAATACTGCTCAAACGATCAACGTTCGCCTCGTGACTGATCACCTAGTGACGATGGACCTTGCGTTCCATTTGCAAATC
>JAPYRI010000050.1:13826-19731 GCA_029941135.1 Alphaproteobacteria bacterium
TCGCCTCGTGACTGATCACCTAGTGACGATGGACCTTGCGTTCCATTTGCAAATCCGGCCCATAGGCGGGTTCGGTCAGCTCCTCACGATCCTTCCATTGCTCGCGCAAGGCATCGATATCAAACTCGAGATCATGCGCCGGCGGATGGCCCTTGGGCAGATACTCGGTTTCAACCATTACGCCGCACTTTGGGCAATAGTATTCCAAAATGCGAATCCATTTGGGGTCGGGCGCAAAGGTAAACTCGTACTTTTCCGGATCAAGCTGGGTCGGATGAATATCCTGCGGGTCACGCTCATAGACCAGCATGCCTTCTTTGTAGCTTTTTCGTGCTGATCCGATTTTTTTATCACACCGGCGGCAATGCCATTTTTCGGTGTCCAAATCGATCAACAGAGTTTCGGTCATGATGACTTTCATGGTCATGCCCTCCCGTTACGGTTGATGATGATGTCCTTGTTCTCATTAACTTTGTAGGACCAGCCGTCAAGAATTCTGCACGTGAAATAACTCTCTTCAATGAGCGCGGGTCCGACACCGGCATCGCCGGGTTTCAATTTATCCAGTTGATACAGCGGCATGTCGGCAAAGCTGCCGTCCGACTGCAGGCCGTTGCGTTTGCCCACGGCACGCGGTTTACGGTCTGCGAGTTTGCCGATCTTCTCGAGTGGGAAGTGGGCGATCGGCCGCACTACCTTCATTTGGACCCGCATATCTTTGGCGCCTTTTACGCCTTTGGGCATCACACCTCGTTTATTGAGCGCGACCGTCTTTTCCTTACCGCCCTTTTCGAATGTCAAAGTTGAAGACACTTTGCAGTCTTCAAGGTCAAAGCCCTCAGCGAACATGTCGCGTCGCGCGTGCCGGGTCATATTGGCCACGGTTTCTTTCAAAGCAGCATCTGTACCTTTGGTCAACCGGTTTTCGTAGCTGTGGGCAATATCACTGAATCCAATGCCAAAAGCACTGAACACAGCGGCCCGGCTGGGGACGATGATCTTGTCGAGGCCGGCCAATTCTGCAACTCCGCAGGCACTAAGAGGCCCAGCACCACCAAAAGCGATTAAAATGGTACCTTTGCCCGAGCTTCCGTGTTCGGCAATGTTACCCGCGATTTTCTGATGATAAGCCAGTTGCATGGCCTGCACCGCATCCTCAATGTCGACCCCAAGCGGCTCCGCTATTTTCTTCTTGATCGCATTGCGCGCCCGGTCAATATCCAGTTGCAATTCGCCACCCGAAAACGTCTCAGGGTCAAACAAACCGGCAATCAGATAGGCGTCCGTAATAGTCGCTTCCGTGCCACCACGGCCAAAGCAGGCTGGTCCCGGCGCTGCGCCGACACTGTCCGGGCCGACGATTACTTTGCCTTTTTTCACCCGGAAAATCGAACTGCCGCCAGCGCCTACGCTGAAAATTGAAGACAGCGGAAACGAAACAGTTATCCCCTTCACGTTCCCGTGCCGGGTTTCGCGAATTTGTTTGCCTTCTAAAACCCCGACGTCAGTGGTTGTGCCACCAATGTCCATGGACACCGCACTTTTAAAGCCGTAGTGCTTGGCCATCGCTTGAACGCCTTCAAGGCCCCCACGGGGACTTGAGCTAAAAGTCTTCAAAGCGACAGTTTTGGCAACCCGGGTTGAGTTACCGTCGTTACGGAAAATCAGCAGAGGATTACGGGTCCGGTACTTTCGAAGCGCACCTTCGGCGTTATACAGAAAACGCTCCATTTCCGAGTGCAGGAACGAGTTTAGAACCGCGCTCCATGTTCGCCGCCTCTCGTCACCGGGATAAACTTCGACCAACTCATGAGACAGAAGGAGCGGTACAGCGCCCAACAAATGGCCTGGGAACTGGCGCAGCATCAAATTGCGCACCCGCCGCTCTTGCTCCTGAAGATCATCGCCGCTGAGGCTGAGGACCAACCGGTTTGCACCTTGCGCGATCAGGGAATTTACCGCCTCTACTACTGCAACACCCAATTTTGCGTCGCTCGACTTAGTACTGATAGATATAGAACGTTCGCCCACCATGGAGGCAAACAATTCTTTCTCTTCACCACTTTTAGTGAGCTTCGAAGGTGCTGTTTTCCCGGAATGGATGAGGCCCAAACGTGGCCCTTTGCGCTCAACCACAGCGTTAGTACCTTGCGTCGTCGAGTACCGGATATGGTCGGTTTCATTGAGCAGTTTGTGGATTTGGCTTTCGCCGTAGATTTTCTCGGAAAGACCTTTGAGGACTTCGATGAAGCACTCTGTCAGATCATATGGAGTGGTCAGAGTTTTGGTGTGATAAATGTTGCCGTCGACCACCGCACAACCGTCAGTGAGCGTGCCACCATTATCAATGCTGACAAGAATACCCATAGATACTTCCTCCCGTGGCTTCCCAGTCCCAATGTCTAAGACAAATTAGCTGGCTGCTCCCACATTGAGCCCCCCAATTAGTGGGGTATTTGAATATTTTTCTCCGAAACACGAAACGGCTTCCAATCTGAGAAGCCGTTTCTACATGTATTGTTATTGCGAATTTAAAAGCTTTCAAGCCCTATACAAGGGCTATCGAGCCCTGTTCGGCGGTAAGGCCGAGTTAGTTTTTGGTCGGTGGAAAGGAACGTCCCAACCATTTGGTATAAAAAGCCTCAAGATCCGGCTCAAAACTATGCACAATCGGGTAGCCCGGAGGTACCGCTTCCACTTCCAGTAACGTGCCGTCGATGGGGTCGTAAAACTCCCGCATCTCCATCCACTCCGGATCTGCATGCATCAGTTTAGGATATATTTCCCGATACTTTTCGTCGGAGTCACGCACGAAGATCCGCGCCTTCAGCTTCCAGTTCTCGCGGTAATCACCAAACTCAAAACCACTGGTGCTTTTGGTCACGATGCTGCCATCGTCTTTAAGTACAATGAACAAGTGCGGACCCAAAGGCAGCAGGATTTGGTCGTCCCATGTCATCCGATCCTGAAGGATTTCAACATATTTATCGAACCGGTCGGTGTCTTTGAAGTTACTCATCATGTCTTTGAGTTCGGGCCATGGCAGTGTCCCGTCGATGAGCTGTCCAATTGTCGCCTTATCGTAATCCGGCATGATGCCCCGTTCTCCCAAACATTACGTCATGCGTCCCTATATTCGAACGCAGCCTCAGTTCAATCGCGCGCACCCAATTCGGGGCACATTAGCCAACAACTAAGCAGTCGGTGGTTGCCAATCGTCGCCCAAGTTCCAAAATGAACGGTAATTATTGAGCCATTTTTCTGACAATTCACAACTCTCTCGGTGCATTTTCCGTACCGGTACGTTGTAATCCAGGCTGGCCGCCCGGTCGCGCTGACTGTCCATCCACTCTTCTACGGATTGACTCTGTGCTAACCGTTGTTGGCGTTTTTCGTCGCGCAATGTGTCAGTCGCAGTTGCATCAACAGTCCAATCGCCATCTTCGACACGGGATCCAACAACACCGTGTGAGCCCGCATATCGCTCTAGCAGGTGGCCAGTATTGATATCCTCAGCCACCATCTCGGCGCGACGTTCGAGTACATCACCCAGACCATGACCGCCACAAATTTGACTGAGATAAAGGTCGTATTCGCCATGCGGGTCTGGGTAGTGATAGAGACGCCGATCGAATGTTTCGTCGGCATTAATGTTCGCCGAAATCTGACTGTTCTCCGAATCCACATCTTGCACCGGATAGGGCAGGCGTTTTTCGATCCGTTCCTTCATATCGGTGTTCTTGATGGTGTGGCGATACCCAGTTGACCCTGGATAGCCGCCGAATATGCCCGAGCATTGATGAACGTGGCCATCGCGGGCGTGATAGAGAAGTTGACGATCGGTCCCGTATACCATGCGCACAGATTCAAACGCCGAACCACCCCGGAACTTACCAAACCCACCAGAATTAGGACGAATATTGCGGCCGAGGTACAGAGCAGGCTCGATGATTTCCCAGGCTTCTACGTCGCCCATGTCCCCTTCCGGGTTCCACACGGCGGCACAACTGGTTTCGCCATCCCAGGCCCAGCGTGCCGACACACCTGAGCAACTATGTTCAAAGTTCGACCACGAGCCGTCATGGCCATGGTGATTGATCCCGCCGCCTTGGGTAATGTTGCCCGTAAACGGATAGGCTGCGATGATTTCTTCCAAATACCCACGGCCACAGAAACCACGGTTCAAGGAATGTACAAGGCCGGTGAAACACGGAATGAGAAACATCCAGGACAAAGTATTTGAAACACTCAGGTTGTCCGGATTTGACCAGGTTCCGTAAGGCGTGTTGAAAGTGGTCGCCAGATAAGCGCCGTCATTCACTTTGTCGTTAGGAATGAGCGTCTGGCAAAGGGTAACCCATAGCCCACCCTGAATTCCCGAGGGTGTACAGTTGAAGGAATGGTATCCCCATTTATTCGCGCCATCTATATCAATGTCAAAGCTGCCATGCTCGTCGATACTCAGTTCAAGCGGGCAATTCATCAGACTGTCCACAGCAGCGTAGTCGGGCATAACACCTTTGTCGCCAGCATGGGGAACATCCATGAATGAGGGTGACCGGTAAACACCGGGTACCAACATTTCTTTGATCCGGTTGACGAAGGCATGCCGCGTATCTTCAATCACTTCGCGGATGAAGGTTTTGTAAGTATCGATGCCCTCTTCCTGAATCAATCGCAGCACTGTATTGCGGATCATGTGGCAGCCGGCGATCCGACATTTCTCGTCCAGCACCCAATAGAACGGCATCCGAGTGGCCGACTCGCTTCGGTGCTCATAATCCCGATGAAGTCGATCACTAGAGCCGACTTTCTCGCAAGACAGAATAAAACCGTCTTCGTAACGATTAACTGTCCCGACCGGCATGCCGCAAGGCTGAGGCGCACCAACATCAATTTCATGGGTCACGCCCGCCGCCCAGGCAATCAGTTCACCTTCCCAAAAAATGGGAACAAATTCCTGTACGTCCGCATTGTGAACATCGCCCAATTGCGGGTCGTTGTTGACAAATATATCTCCGTCTTCGATTCCTGGATTGCTTTCATAGTCAGCGCGTACAATGTGCTTGAGAGCTTCGGACATGGTGTGAATGTGCGCCATGATGCCGGTTGACAGTGAAATTGAATCCCCTTCAGGAGTGTACAGTCCAAAACATAATTCGCCGATTTCGCGGACAATCGGAGAGGCCGAAATATTGAGTGCAGTTTCCCGCGCCCCCACCAGACCGCCGCGCAGTCGCGACCAGATTTTTTCGTATTTGATCGGATCTTTGTCCTTGATCGAAAGATCCTCGATACCCCAATAACGACCCGTGTCAGCAAACAAACGCTCGCTTTCTGTGATCATTTCGACAAGCGTTCTGCCGTCCCAACCAATTGCCTTTTGATCTGCAGTAGCTTTATTCGTGGCGGACATAATATTCATGACACAGTTTCCATCTTTCGCTTGATCAACATTAATATTGGGGCTTTATCGACCCTTATTGTCCAGTTCCTAGTATTTACTCAGCAGCAATCTGCGCGACGCTGGCGGCGTTCACGCTTATGTGGAAAATACGGTGTTCGTCCAAACGTGCCGAACGTCCCGGCGGTATCATCATGGTCGACGCAGGGCTTTCGATGACGGCCGGGCCCTTAATGATGTTGCCAGCGTTGAGCTTATCGAGGTCAATAATCTCGGCTTCAACCCATTCGCCTTCCCAGTAAATATTACGGAAGCCCTTGACCGACTTATCCCGGTCATTTGCCCCGACTAACGCTTCTTCGGGTAAAAAGGGGAGTTCGACTTCAGTCGAGCCGGTCAAGATGACACCGGTAATCATATAGCCAAACTGTGGGGTCTGAGCGCCCAAACCATAAATCCGAACATACAGATCCTCGAAAGCTTCACACAAGTGGACCAGAT
>JAPYRI010000051.1 GCA_029941135.1 Alphaproteobacteria bacterium
CGGTGGGTGTAGGGCTCGTCGCCGCAACTCCCGCCGGGTTGTAATTTGGTGAGCAGCAGCTCGAGTTGGCCATCCAGGTTGGGCGTCAGCAGGTAATCGGTGCCTCCCAGGTCGCCATACCCGAGTTTGCGGCGATTGGCTTTGCGGACGACAAAATCCTGTTCCTCCTTGGGCCCCTGGTGGCCGTCGTTGAAGAACCAGCTAACAGTGACCCCTAACGCCCGGCTAAGGTCGGTCAGGGCCTTGACCGACGGAGTTGATACGTTCCGTTCGATCTGGCTCAGGTAGCCAACGGAAAGACCACTTTCTTTCGATAATTCCGTCAGGGTGATGTTTCGCGCTTTTCTCAGGCTGCGAACTTCCGCCCCCGAAAAAAGTGACGCGTCATCGCTTTCCGACCGACCGGCGGGTGCGGCTTGTTCATTCGTCGTGTCCAAAGGTTTTCGTTCAATATTCATAATCACCCAATAGCGCTCACCAAGACTACCGTCTGTTATCGCGGTATTTGGCCGTTGCATCCTCGTCTAGGACCATGGATTTGGAGTCGATCACAACCCCGTAATCTCGCTGCGCAGTCTCGATCGAGATGTACTCGTCGAGAACGTCTTCCAGGACATCCCCGGGCGGGCGGTCGAGCGGGTTGCCCCAACCCCCGCCGCCGGTGCTCTCGAACATGAAAGTCTCGCCGGCTTTAAACGGAAATCCGGCAATCAGAGGATTAATCCACTGGCCATTAGGAGTTAGTCCACCGATCACTTCGGTGCTTTCGTCGGTGCCGATGCGGGTCAGCCGTTGCACTGTGCTGCGTTGGCCGCCGTTTACCCCCGGGCTTCCCTCCTTGGTTCTGGAGGTTTCCATGCCCACTTCAGCATTGCCGAGGAAGCGCATTTTGAACACGGCGCCCACGCCGCCCCGGTGGCGTCCGCTACCCGCGGAATCCTTTCGTAATTCGAATGCCTCATAGGCCACCGGAAACAATAGCTCCGCCACCTCGGCGGGCAGGTTCATACAGTTGCCGAGAGGGTCTTGGGTGACATTCATGCCGTCGTTGAACGGGGTTCCACCCCATCCACCAGCGGGTAAATCAGCAAAAACGTTGCTTTGCCCGGTCTCGTCGCGAACAGCAACAAATATTCCATTGCAGTCGGCAAAGGTCGAACCGGTGACTTGCTCTGGGATCGCTTTCGCCAATGCTTGCCATATGGCGCTGGTGATTTTTGAAGATGTAATTGTCGTGCATCCGATGGTCGGCGCTGGCCATTTGGCGTTCAGCCAGCAATCGTCCGGCAGCTTGATCGAGATCGGATTGAACATTCCCTGGTTCTGAGGAACCTCGGGGGCCAGGAAAAACTGTAGTGAATAAAACACCGCTGACACCGTATTGGCGTACGGTGAATTGATCGCGCCCTCGCATTGGGGGTCCGAACCCGCGAAGTCGACCAGGATTTCCGAACCCTTGATGGTCAATTTCACATTCACCGTAATGTTTTCCGAAAACCCATCCGTATCGGCATAGTCTTCGGCCTCGTACTCGCCGTCCGGAATGCGCTCGATACTTTTTCTAACAACCCGCTCGGTATAAGCTTGAATTTCTTTCATCGCCGTCGTGACGGTGTCGATACCATACCGTTCCGCGGCCGCGCACAGCTCGCTCTCCGCCGCGCGCAAGGCACCAAGGTGGGCCTGGAGATCGCCCCGAACGAAATGGGGCGTTCGCGTGTTGTTTAGGATGATCGCCAGTAGGTCTTCGTTGACTTCGCCGTTCCGGAATATCTTGAGTGGTGGCAGCCGCAGCCCTTCGGTTGTGATATGGTTCCCCCAGGCGTAGCCGCCCGGCGCACCGCCGCCAAGGTCCATCCAATGTCCCCGGCTAACCGCGTACCCTAGCAGCACGCCGTGGTGAAATACCGGAATGGTGAAGGTCATGTCGGGAATGTGAGTGCCGCCCTGGTAAGGGTCGTTCAAGACAAAAACGTCGCCTTCATTGATATCGTCCGGACCGAAGCGTTCGAGCACGGCTTCCGCGCTGAATTTCATGGCGGCCAGATGAACCGGGCAATTGGCCGCCTGACAGAGAAGCTGCAGGTCGGCGTCGTAGATCGCGTTCGAGAAATCGACCATTTCGGCGAGGACCGGCGAAAACGACGATTTTTGAAGGACAGTGGTCATCCGCGCGCAAGTGTATTCGAACAGATTTCTCAGCACTTCGAAGGTCACTGGGTCGAGCCGGTCCTTGGTCGCGGCGGTCATGGGTTTCGCCCTCCGGTGAGGTCAGTAATGAGGTTGCGCATATCATCGGTATGGACAATGGAACTGAGCCGCAAAACCGCGCACACGTCGATGTACTCGATCATTGCCTCGCCCCTTTTACCGCTACAGATATCACTTTGAAGCGTAGTGAAAATTAAGTCTCATTTCAATTTTTGTATTGAAATTATTGCTAATATATTTCACTTTCAATAGGGCTAATGCAGGGAGGGAACGGTGAAACGATGCTTCTGGCTTGAGGAGGCTTTGGCCGACGATACCGACGTCGCGGCCCCGGTTTCCGGCGACATGAGCGCTGACGTGTGCATCATCGGCGGCGGCTATACCGGCCTGTGGACCGCCATCCGGCTGAAACAAGCGCAACCCGGCCTAGACGTAATCATCGTCGAAAAGGATATATGTGGCGGGGGCGCAAGCGGTCGGAACGGCGGATTTGCCGCCAGTCTGTGGACTAAATTCCTCACGCTCAGAAAGCTGTGCGGCGAAGAAGAAGCAGTTCGCACTGCGCGCGCGTCCGAAGACGCGGTGCGCGAAATCGGGACATTTTGTGACGCCCATGGCATTGACGCTCATTATCGCTGCGACGGTTGGTTGTGGACAGCAACGTCCGAGCCCCAGCGAGGGGTTTGGACTGAGACATTGGGCGCGTTGGCGCGCCTCCAACTGCAGCCATTTGTTGTCCTTGAAGACGAGGAAGTGGCACGGCGCGGGGGCTCCGGAAAGCACGTCGCCGGCGTGTTTGTAAAAACCTCGGCGTCGGTTCAACCAGCGCGGCTTGCGCGCGGTCTTCGGCGGGTCGCGCTGGAGATGGGGGTGCGTGTCTTTGAACATAGTCCCCTTACCCGTCTTGAGCGCTCGGCACCGCCACGAGTTCACACTCCGGGCGGGGTGATCACCGCCGACAAGGTTGTTATTGCCATGAACGCATGGGGCACCATGTTCCCAGAAATTAGGCGCGCGATCGTTGTCGTCGGCAGCGATATTGTCGCGACCGAACCGATGCCGGAGTGGCTCGAACGGAACGGTTGGACCGATGGCATGACCATCTCCGACTCACGGGCGGCGGTCCACTATTACCGAACGACCAAAGACGGCCGGCTGGTGTTCGGCAAGGGTGGGGCCGGGGACATTGCGTTCGGCGGCCGTGTCGGCAAGGCGTTCGAAGGCCTGTCTTCGCATGCCGTGCAGGTCGAACAAAGCATGAAGGATATCTATCCCGACCTCGCCCCTATTTCCTGCCCGACCAGTTGGGTTGGCCCCATCGACCGATCCAAGTCGGGACTGCCAAGTTTCGGTCATTTGGGCGGGCATCCGGATATTCTTTATGGGGTTGGATTTTCGGGCAATGGCGTTGGGCCGACGGTTCTGGGCGGTCGTATCCTCGCGTCGCTCGCGCTAGGGGTTGAGGACGAATGGTCAACCTGCGGTTTGGTGCAACCCTTGACCTGGGATTTTCCACCCGAGCCGTTCCGGTATGTAGGCGGCAAGATTGTGCAAAAGGCGACACTTATGTGTGACGACGCGGAAGACCGAGGACGGGCGCCCAACTTCTTATTGCGCCGATTGGCGGCCTTGGCACCGCTAAGTGTTTCGCAACCGGCGGCGGACGAATAGGCTAGGTCACCCCATTGGGCGGCTTGCGCCCGGCAAAAAAGGCGTCCAGATTATCCAAGGCGCAATTTCCCATGGCGGCGCGGGTTTCCACCGTGGCGCTGCCCAAGTGGGGGAGCAGAAAAGCGTTGGGCAGCGTGCGAAAAGCTGCATTGATATTGGGCTCGTTGTCATAAACATCGAGACCCGCAGCCGCCACTTGTCCCGAACGCAACGCGGCAATCAGCGCGTCTTCATCGACCAGACTGCCGCGTGACGTGTTGATGACAATCGCACCGGCCGGCAACCGCGCAATTCTCTCTGCATTGAGGAAGTGGCGTGTGTCGGACGTCGCGGCCGCGTGGATGGACAATATGTCGGACACCCTCAAGAGACTGTCGGCATTTGCGTGGAAGACGGCGCCCTGTTCCTGATCCGGGGGAAGACGATGGCGTGCATGGTAATGGAGGGTCATGCCAAACGCCCGAGCACGGAGGGCAACCGCCTGGCCAATCCGCCCCATGCCGATAATGCCAAGCCGTTTGCCCTTCAGGTCAGTGCCGAGAAAACCTTCAGGGCTCCAACTTCCCCAGGTGTCGTCCTTGACCATGCCTATGCCTTCAGCGGCCCGGCGCGCGGTCCCCAGGATCAACAGCAAAGCAATATCGGCGGTCGCATCAGTCAGCACGTCGGGTGTGTTGGTGACGGTAATGCCGCGGGTACATGCCGCCGCCACGTCGATATGCTCGTAGCCCGCCGAAAAGGTCGCGATAACCCGTAGGCGGTCCGGCAAAGCGGAGATCACATCTTCGGTCAAACGGTCGGTGATGGTCACCAAAAGCCCATCGGCGTCCTTCGCGCCTGCGATAAGGGCAGTTGTGCCGATTAATGTGTCGTCAGGGTTGAGCACGGCTTGGTAATTCGCCAGCAAACGTAGCTCGAGAGCGTTCGGGTATTTGCGAGTAACGAATAATTTCGGTTTTTCTGTCACGAATTGTGTCTCAACTGAAGAATGTCGAGGTTAATCTCGGCGAAACTGAGTACTATCAATACGGTGTCGGTCCGCAGCGTGCAATCACTCGAGTGGCGCTCAAGAGGAGCGGAAAGAGAGAAAGCGGGCGACGGCTGTTAAAATTGACGGAGGTTTCCTTGCATCGCCAAATCTTGTTTAGCTTGATCGTGACCACCTTGCTTTGGGCAGTTACCCCGGCCCCGAGCTTTGCCGGGCCCGCAGCGTCACGCATCGTTGGTCACCGCGCCGCCTATAACCTCAGCCTTTTGGATGCAAAAGAAGGGGCGGGGGTGAATGCCGTTGACGGGCGGATGGTTTTGGAAGTGACGGACGCGTGCGACGGTTACACGCTCCATCAGCGGATTGTCCTGCGCATTTACGACAATCGCGGCGGCGGCGTCACCAGCGATTTTCGCATGACCAGTTGGGAAGGCGCCGATGGTCGTTCCTTCCGCTTTAACACCCGCGAGGAAGTAAACGGCAAGGAAGTTCAGTCATTTGACGGCGAAGCGGCCTTAGACCCTTCGGAAGGCGGTGGTGAGGTCACTTTAACCGGCGGTGATCCCGGGTCGCTGGTCCTCCGAGGCGGCACTGTCTTTCCAACCGCGCACACCCGCGAATTGATCGACCACGCCATGCGGGGCGAAAAGCTATTGTCGGTAGATGTGTTCGATGGAACAAAAGGATTGGGGTCGTTGTTTGCCACGTCCGCGTTCGTCGGCAACAGTTTTGCCGCGGGCACCTATAAAGCCACGCACAAAGGAGCGGAGTTATTGACCGCCGATCCTTCGTGGTCGGTTCAGGTGGCCTATTTCCCCTATATTGATGGCGGGAAAAAGCGTGGCGAGCTGCCCGAGTTCGAAATAGGCTACCGGATTTTTTTAAACGGCGTCGTGTCTGATCTGCAAGTGGACTATGGGCAATTTGAAGTGTCCGGCGCACTAGACGAATTAGAGATATTGCCCGATCCTGGGTGCTGATCCAGAATATCTGAGAAGAATCACGTGCCAAGTTTGGGCGGCATATGACGTCCCTTGCCGATACTGCCGACGCCGAATTTGTCGCGCAATTGATCGACCGCATGTTCCACGCGCGCACGGGTGACCGCATCGGGATCAGCCAAGTCGGGCGGATCAGCGTCAATTCCGGCTCCAATACCTGAGACCCCGATCCCCAACAGCCGAAAAGCCGTACCGTCAGCTTCGTCCGACAATAGGGCACTGCCATGGCGGTATAATACATCGGCCAGTTGAGTTGGGCTCGGCAGCCGCCGGGTGCGGGTACGAATGCGAAAATCGATTGTCCGCAGTTTCAAGACAACGGTTGCACCGGACTGGTCCTTGGCCTTTAAACGCCGACTGACTTTTTCGCACAACCGCCATAGGGTGCTGTTCAAAAGGCGCAAGTCGTGTATGTCGTCTGAGAATGTGGTTTCGGCCGACACACTTTTGGCCTTCACGTCCGCGTGCACTTGTCGGCTATCTTCACCTTGAACAAACTGCGCAATGCGCTGGCCGATCGCGCCGTAGCGGCGCATTAGTGTGTCGGGTGCGACGCTCTGCAATTGTCCGATTTCGGTGTAGCCATCACGTTTGAGACGCTGTTGCATGGCCTTGCCAACACCCCACAATAAGCTGACCGGCTGCGCCGCGAGGAACGTGCGCGCTTCTGCCCGCCCGATGACTGAATACCCCCGCGGTTTATCCAGGTCGGACGCGACTTTCGCGAGGAACTTGTTGTAGCTGAGGCCTACCGACGCGGTGACACCAACTTCCGTTTCGACTTGGCGGATGAGGTCGGCCATGGTTTCTGCGGGTGTGCGGTGATGCAGACGTACCGTGCCGTTCAGGTCGAGGAAGGCTTCGTCGAGCGATAACGGCTCCACCAGGGGTGTCACTTTCTTCATGAGGTCCCAAATATGGCGGGCGGCAAGTGAGTATTTGTCCATATTGGGTGCCATAACCACGGCATCAGGGCAGATTTTTCGGGCCTGGTACATGGGCATCGCCGAATGAACGCCATTAATGCGGGCGATGTAGCACGCGGTGGACACAACGCCCCGGCGGCCGATGCCGCCGATGATGAGCGGCTTGTCCCGCAGGGTCGGTTCATCGCGTTTTTCAACGGATGCGTAAAAGGCGTCGCAGTCCAGATGCGCGATCATCAGGTCATCGAGCTCTGGATGGCGCAACAGCCGGGGGCTGCCGCATCGAATACAGCGCCTTTCTTCCGTCAGATTTGAACCCGGTGGTTTCTGCCGGTGCAAACAATCTCGGCATAGGATTACGGTTTGTTTTTCACTGGTTGGAGTCATCCGGCACGACCTATGTTCGGGCCATATTCGTGCTAATTTCACCGTCCGGCGGATTTTGCGGCCACAGCCACGCGGCGCCGCGTACACCACTCGAGTCGCCATATTTGGCGCGGACCAAGCGCGTGGTGATCGTGTCCGAAAACGTATAATGGCTCCATTGCCTGGGCACATTGTCGTACAAGCGATCCACATTGGAGATCCCACCGCCGAGCACAATAATGTCCGGATCAATGACATTGATGATCGATGCGAGCGCGCGCGCCAGACGATTTTCGTAGCGCCGGAGGGTCGCGTCGGCTTGTGAGTGGTTCGCCGGATCACATGCCTGGTCGGCGATTTCACGCGGAGTAAGATCTTGTCCGGTGTGCAGCCGATGGTCGCGGGCCAGTGCGGGGCCGGCCAAAAACGTCTCGATGCAGCCATTGCGCCCGCAAAAGCAGGGCTCTCCTGGACGTTCATCGTCCGTCGGCCAGGGCAGGGGATTATGGCCCCACTCGCCGGCAATAGCATTGTTGCCGATCAGAGCTTGTTCATCGATCACCGTACCGCTACCGCACCCGGTGCCGATAATAACCCCAAACACGACGCGAGCGCCTTGGGCGGCGCCATCAACAGCCTCGGACAGGGTAAAACAATTGGCATCGTTCATGATTCGCACAGGCCGCCCAAGCGCAGCCTCCAGGTCCTCGTCGAAAGCCTTGCCGATTAAACATGTTGTGTTCGCGTTTTTTACCAACCCCGTGGCAGGAGATAAAGTGCCGGGTATGCCTATGCCTACCGTGCCCTGAGCGCCGGCCTTAGCTTCCACCGCGACGACCAAATCAGCGATGGCGCGGACAATTCCCGGGTAGTCGTTTTTGGGTGTAACCACCCGCTCGCGTACCCGTTCTTCGCCCTCGGGCGAGATCGCGATCGCCTCTATTTTCGAGCCACCCAGGTCAACCCCAATTCGCATGCGTTCTGTCTTTATTGTTGCCGCCAAACGTTTTGCCGCCCTTGGAGTTATTCAAAGAGGGGTTCGCCTGTCAGCACCGATCTGGCGCGCCCGGGCAAACGTGGGTCCAATTTCGCGGTTTCACAAAAGGCCAGTAGCCGGTTTTCATCGGCCAATAGAAATTCTAAAACCCCGGCTAGAACGTCAACTTCGGTAGCTTGGCTGCGCAAGATTTCGGCGTCCAGACCGGTAGTGGCTTGCAGACCGCGCAAGTTTTGCTCATCCGCGGCAATAAACAAGAGGGCCTGGAGGGCAATTATTTCGGCGGCGTCCGGCGTCATAACACTCACCTTACTTGAGCCAAGCACATTTGTGGGGGTCTTTCCTTCAAGTGTAGAGAACTGTTTCGCGACCTCCTGGTCGCCAACGGTTATCAAACCCTCGGCACCAGCCATAGAGTTGAGGCGTTAGAGCTCACGCGCCAGCACAAACCAGATTTAATTCTGATGGACATCCAATTGGCCGAGGTTTCGGGTCTCGAAGTCACCCGCTGGATCAAAGAAGACCCGGAAATTGCCAATATTCCAATTGTTGCCGTAACCGCTTTTGCTATGAAAGGCGACGAGGAGAAAATTCTGGAAGGCGGATGTGAGGCCTATTTGGCGAAACCCATATCAGTGGATTTATTTATCGAGACCGTCAAAAGTTTCTTGGACTAATAAAAATTCACGGCATTCGAGTTTGCGTGAGACCGATCCATCAAAAAAGCCGCCCGAAAGGAGCAGCTTCATGGCGCTAAGATGTGCTCCGGCCCTAGTCGCCGAACGTTACTTAATTTTAGATTCCTTAAATTCCACGTGCTTGCGAGCAACCGGGTCATACTTCTTCATGACCATTTTTTCGGTTAGCGTGCGCGGATTTTTCTTGGTTACATAATAGAAACCAGTATCGGCGGTGCTCACCAGTTTGATCTTGATGGTTGCGGATTTGGCCATCTTTAAACTCCTTCGGCGGCGTCATGCTGTCGGACGCGCGGGGACCGTAAATCAGAGCGCGCACCATAGCCAGCATGGTGGGGAAGTCAAGTCGGCTTAACCCGAAGTTTAGTCGCGCCGCGTCCAACTTACGGCAAACACCAAATAACCGCCGAACAGAAAAGCGAGCGCGAGGGGAAGTCCGTCCGCGCCGACGATCGACATTGCTGCCCCTGCCAATGCCGGGCCAGCAATGGAGCCAACCCCGTAGGCTTGAATAAATGCGGCATTGGCGGCTGCGAGGTCGAGGTCGGTAAATTTTTCTCCCAGCAGAGCGAGGCCAACAGTGTAGAGGCCAACAATAACCCCGCCCCAGACAAACAATAATGGCCATAACAAAAAGGGCGTGGTGATGACGCTCGGTAACAACACCACTCCCCCCACGCCAATGCCCGCGCAAACCAGCAGCACTCGACCTCGATCAAAACGGTCTGACAGCCAACCAATGGGGTATTGGAGGGCGACGCTGCCCGCGCCGGTGATGGTGAGCAGCGTGGCAGCGCCGGCCGTAGTGAGACTGTTTCTTATGCCGTAAATGGGCAGCAAAGATAAAACGCAGGTTTCTGCGGCGCCAAATACCAATGCCGCGCATATGGCAATGGGGGCGTGCTTTACAAAACTGGTGACGGCTATGCTGTGAGTGGAACCGAATTCTGGGGCTTCAGCACGTGCCATAGCGATCGGCACCATGGCGATGAGGACAATTACGCCGCTCACAGCAAATGGCAGCAGACTATCAATGCCGGTCACTCCAATGATCAACGGTCCGATACTGAATCCAGCTGACAATACCGTTGCGTAAACGCCGAGGACGCGTCCCCGGCTGTGGGCACTGGAAATTTGAATGATCCACGCTTCACTCACCACAAAAACCCCGGTTAAGGCGAGGCCGAGCACAAAACGGATGACAAACCAAGCGGCAAGACTGTGGATCAGCCCAAGTAGCATTATGCAAACAAAAACAACGGCAAGGCACATGAGCAAATAGGGGCGCGCGCCCATCCGGCCAATTTGTCGGGGGATGAAAGGGGTGGCGATAACCGTACTGACCCCCTGAACCGCCGTATTCAAGCCGATGACCGATATATCGATGCCCTGGGCTTCCAGCACCAGCGTGAGCAGGGGCATGTTAAGGCCAAAGGCCATGCCAACCACGCTAATACTCGAGATGACCGCAGCCAGGCTTTTAAACTTTGAAATAGACGTCATACCGGGTCCAGGCCTAGGTCCAGCGTGTGACCCAGCCGCTCGACCGCCAGGAATAGAACGGCACCGCCGGGCAGAAGCCCGGGCCGACAATTGCGCCGCCCGCCAGCAACTCAGTCAGATACTCGAGAATGAACTCGGTCACATCCACCAGGGGCAGCTTGAGGGCATCTGACAAAGGGTACCACTTCAAATCGAGCAACTCGCCATTTCCGGTCACTTCGCCCCGGGCGTGGCCGGCGTCGGCGGCAAAGAAATGCGTGTCGAAACGTTTTGGGCTTATAGAAGGAGTGATCGCGCGGCCGATATAGTCGAGTACGTCAAATTTGGCGACCAAATCAAGGCCGGGCCATTTCCCGGTCGACCTTTCACCCGGTTGAGGACGGTGGGGTAGTATTGTGGGCGCCTTACCACACTCAGTATTGAGCAGCGCAAGACCGGTCTCCTCGAAGGTTTCGCGGATCGCCGCCAGGGCAATGGCGTGGGCTTGATTGGCTGTGCCGCCAATTTTGCCGGCGACAGTGGCGTCGAGCCTTTGGGCACTATGTTTCTGTCCGCGGTCACTTTGATCAACCCGGCCACCGGGAAACACAAATACGTCAGGCAAAAAATCGTGTTTGGGCGCTCTCCGGCCCATCAGCACCCGGGTTTCGTCGGCAATGCTGTCCGCGGGTTTGAGCAATACGAGAGTGGCCGCCTGTCGCGGCCGTACTGGTTTTAGGGAAGGGCTCAAAATGTATCCTCAGTTTCTAGTCGGCATGTGGGCTCGCAGTCTTACCCCAATCAAGTTGAATTATCTATTGTCGGGGCGCTCTGGTTGGTCGAATAAAGCCGACAAAAATTGCCGAGCTTTAACGTCTTTTTGGGACATTGCGGTTTATGGTGACGGGTCTAGCGCTTTCGGGCGGGAATCAGACCGTAAAGATTGCAATAAAATAATTTATTTCAATGACAGGTAATGTCGATGACGCAAGAAGCCAATCATCAAAACGGGACTAGCGACAGTTTGCACTCCATAGAAGAAAAATATCGCCAGGAGTTTACCGATGACGCCGGAGAACGGCTATCCTCCGTGAGCGATGCGCTGGAAGCTCTGCGCAATGATGGTGCCGACCAGTCACAGACAATCGCCCAGTTGCGCCAAGACGCTCATAACTTGAAAGGCACAGGCGGGACGTCTGGCTTTCCGTTAATCACAACCATTTCCCACCGTTTGGAGAATTATCTCGCCGACTTGAAGGAATTGGATGATCGAAATCGGCTTGAGGTGCAAATTTACGTGGATGTCTTGTCGGACATCGTATCGACCGGACAGGACCTGACAGAATTCGAAATCCGGGCAACTGTGCGTGACCTCCCCCCCAAGCCAGGATTTGATGTGGATGACATCGAAGTGAGCGAGATCGAGGTTATGCTTGCCATGCCCCGGGGATACAGCAACACATTTTGTCACCCGGCAACTCCAAGCCTGCTGATTGCTCCAGCGCTGATGGATGGCTTAAGCGGCATGGACCTGGCCAACGCCCTGCGGGGCATTTCGTCAACCCAATCGGTACCGATCGCTCTATTGACCAGCATGTCGAAGGACGACCCGCATTTGGCGTCCTTGCCGGCGGAAGTGCCAGTTATTCTCAAAGGTCAGCAATTTGGCGATGACCTGGCCGACGCCCTAGAAAGCCTGGGCATTACCTAGAGCCTCGGTTAACGGCGTTTTTTTCGATCCCGACCGGGCTTTTTCTTACCGCTTTTCCGACCCAGATATTTTCGGTCCAGCCCTTTGCGGGCAGGTGCGGGTTTACCGTCCCGCAATAGTTCAAAACGGAGAGAACCGGTGAGAGGATCGGCCTCGATCAGGCGCACACTCACTTGATCGCCCAGCCGGAAGGTTTCGCCCGAACGCTCTCCCACCAAGGTATGGTGCACGTCATCATGGTTGTAGTAATCGTCGCCCAGAGTACGGATTGGCACTAATCCGTCGGCCCCGGTTTCGTCCAGAGAAACGAATGCGCCAAATCGCCCGATGCCTGAAATGCGGCCGGTAAATTCGGCGCCCAGCCGCTCGGCCATAAACGCCGCCATATAGCGGTCTGTGGCTTCCCGTTCAGCCGCCAACGCCCGGCGCTCAGTGCCAGAGATGTGTTCACCAAGTTCAGCCAGGCTTTCAACTTCCAGGTCGGTAATTCCGTCCGGGCCCAAGTGCATTGCGCGCACCAGAGCCCGATGCACGAGAACATCGGCATAGCGCCGAATGGGCGACGTAAAGTGCGCGTAACGGGAAAGATTAAGGCCGAAATGGCCACTGTTGATAGGGCTGTAGCAGGCTTGGGACTGGCTGCGCAAAACCGCCTGGTTAACCAAATGGCTATCGCTTGATTCGGCAACCGCTGTTAGCACTCGATTAAAATGCTGGGGCCGCACGATTTGGCCCTTGGCCAGATTAAGCTCCATGCTGGCCAAAAATTCCCGCAAGGCTTCCAGCTTTTCCGCATCCGGTTCTTCATGGACCCGGTACATGCAGGCAACCTTCTGGGTCTCGAGGCTGACGGCGGCGGCGACGTTTGCCGCGATCATCATCTCTTCGACCAAACGATGGGCATCGAGCCTTTCACGGACGGCGACCGACGTGATATGACCCTGTTTGTCCATGCGGATGTCGCGTTCGGGCAGCTCCAAATCGAGGGGCTCGCGTTGCTCTCGCACGGTTTTCAGGGCTGCGTACGCCCCATACAAAGGCGCCAACACGGTGTCGCGCAATTTGATTGCGAGATCGTCAGTGCTCGCGCCGTCAATCGCGACTTGCACTTGTTCATACGAAAAATTGGCCGCCGAGCGCATGAGACCGCGCACAAACGTGTGGCGCTTGGCTTCGCCGTTTTTGTCGATCCACATGTGGACCGCCAGGCACGCGCGCACGTCCCCAGGGGTCAGCGAACAGAGCGTTGTCGACAGCCGCTCCGGCAGCATGGGAATGACCCGGTCAGGGAAATAAACCGAATTGCCTCGCTCTTGTGCCGCCTTGTCCAAGGCAGTGCCGGGCCGCACATAGTGGGCGACGTCGGCGATGGCGACGATAATGTGCCAGCCGCCTGCATTATCCGGGCTCGTGTCAGCCTCTGCCCAGATTGCATCGTCGTGGTCTCGGGCATCCGCAGGGTCGATGGTGATGAGCGGCACGTCACGCAAATCTTCACGCTCGCCCGGGTCGTTTACCGGGTGTGCCTTTTTGGTTTCCGCCAAAACCGCATCGTTGAATTCCGTGGGTATGCCCTGATTATGGATGGCAATCAGGCTGACCGATCTTGGATCGTCCATATGACCGATCCGGCGGATTACTTCCACCTGTTGCATGCCATAGTGGCGCCGCGCATCAGGCAGAATGGAGGCCACGACCAGTTCGCCATGTTCGGCGCCGCCCGTGTGCCCGCTCGCAACCAGGTAGTCCCGCCGCGCTTTCCGATCAGCCGGGAGGAGCCGTGCCTCGCCGCCAACCACGGTTAAGAGGCCGATGACCGTGCCGGAGGCTGCGCCCAGCTTGTGGATCGGGCTGGCTTCAAAACCTTTACCCCGGCGCCGGATGCGAGCGAGTACACGGTCGCCGATGCCGAGGGTAGACAAACTGGGCGCTTTGCCACGCTTGGTGCGGCCGGGCCGGTGACTGCCAATCATCCGTATGATCGGCACCGGCACCTCATCCCACTCGGCAGGACGGGCAATCAGGTCACCGTCTGCGTCCACCCGGTCAATGACGACGACCACTACCGGCGGGATGCTTCCTGGCTCGCGTCTGCGTCCGCCCTCGATGAGGCCATCGCTGGCCATTTCTCGCAGCAAGTCTCGCAAAGCGGGTTTGTCCGGGCTGCGCACCCCGAACGCGCGGGCGATCTCTCGCTTCCCCGCACGGTCCGGGTTATCGTTCACAAACTCCAGAATTTCCTGCTTGGAGGGCAAAACGGGCCCGCCTGTTCGGTTGCCGCTATTGCTCACGGCTGCCGGCTCCCTCTCATTGGCTGGCTCACTCCGATGCCGGTTCGTCGGTTTTAGCTTCGGCTGTAGCTTTCTTTTTGGCCGCTGGCTTTTTTGTCTTTTTCTTTGCGGTTGCTTTTTTCTTTGCCATCTTCTTTTTGACGACTTTCTTCTTTTTGGGTCCTTTGGCCGCTTTGGCGGCAATCAATTCCAGTGCTTGTTCGAGGGTTACCTCTTCGGGCGGTACGGAATCGGGCAGCGTTGCGTTAATCTTGCCATGTTTCACGTAAGGGCCGTAGCGTCCACTAAAGACATTGATAACCTCACCGTCGTCCGGATGGGTGCCCAGCTCGCGGATGGCTTGGGGTCCTCGCCGGCCGCCCTTTTTTGCGCTGGCGAGCACGTCGACTGCCCGGTTCACCCCAACTGTGAACACTTCTTCGATGCTATCCAGACGGCCGTATTTGCCTTCGTGGGCTACATAGGGTCCGTAGCGGCCTATGGCGGCCATAATTTTCTTGCCGGTTTCCGGATGTTCTCCCACCTCGCGTGGCAAGGACAAAAGCATTTGTGCGCGCTCGAACGTGACTTCGTGAGGGTCTTCCCCTTTGGGGATCGACGCGCGCTTCGGCTTCTTTTTATCTTCGGGCTCACCGAGTTGAATATAGGGCCCAAAGCGACCCCCACGTACGGTCACTTCCATGCCGGTCTCGGGGTCCGTGCCCAATACTTTGGGTTCGTCCAGATCGCTGCCGCTGTCGTTCCCGTTGACCGATAGTTTGCGGGTTAGTTTGCAATCGGGATAGCGCGAACACCCCACAAAGGCACCATAACGTCCGATTTTAAGGCTGAGTTGTCCGTCTTTGCATTTTGGGCAGGCACGGGGGTCGGCGCCGGGCTCCTCTGCATGGAACACATACGGACCGAGGATTTCGTTGAGGGCGTCCAGAACCTGGGTCGTCCTCAAATCGGCGGTGCCGGCAACGGCCGCGTTGAAGCCCTCCCAGAACTCCTGCATCACTGTTTTCCAGCCGATTTCACCATTAGAGATGCGGTCAAGCTTTTCTTCCAACTCGGCGGTGAAGTCGTATTGCACGTAACGCTCGAAAAATCCTTCCAGAAAGGCGGTCACGAGACGCCCTTTGTCCTCCGGATTGAACCGGTTCTTATCCATGTGGACATATTCCCGGTCGCGCAGAACCGATAACGTACTGGCGTAGGTGGACGGTCGTCCAATGCCCAGTTCTTCAAGTTTTTTCACCAGCGACGCTTCGGTAAAGCGCGGCGGCGGTTCGGTGAAATGCTGGTCGGTGCTGATACCAGTGCGGGAAAGAGCCTCGCCCTTGCCGACATTGGGGAGGCGCTTATCGTTGTCGTCGCTGCCACCGCCACCGGCGCCGTTATCGCTACCGTTATCATCCTTGCCTTCTTGATAAAGGGCGAGAAAACCATCGAACGTTAACACCGAACCGGTGGTGCGCAACGTGACCAGGCCATCAGCGGCGCTTATGTCGATGGTGGTTCGATTGAACTGCGCAGCGGCCATTTGGCTTGCCACCGCGCGCTTCCAAATGAGGTCGTAAAGCCTACGCTGATCTTCATTCAGGCGCCGGGCGATGTCGTCCGGCAGGAGCGCCGGGTCCGTCGGCCGGATGGCTTCGTGGGCTTCTTGGGCATTTTTGGCTTTGGATTTATAGAAACGCGGTTTCTCAGGCACGTGCCGGTCGCTATAGCGCGCCCGCACTACGTCACGGCAGGCCATCATTGCCTGTTGGGCCATATTGACGCTGTCGGTCCGCATATAAGTAATCAGGCCCACGGTTTCGCCGCCCAAGTCGACGCCTTCATATAGCTTCTGGGCGACACTCATCGTGTGGCGTGCGTTAAAGCCGAGTTTCCTCGATGCCTCTTGCTGCAATGTGGATGTCGTAAAGGGCGGCGCGGGATGGCGCTGGGTGGGTTTGCTTTCAACATTTGCGACCGAAAAATCGCGGGCTTCGATTGCCGCCTTGGCGCCATTTGCCGCCGCTTCGTTACCAAGATCAAACTTGGTGAGCTTTTTGCCGTCCAGGTGAGTCATTCGCAGGGTGAGCGGATCGCCCCCGCCGGTACTGAACATGCCGTCCACGGTCCAGTATTCCTGGGAGACGAAGGCTTCAATTTCCCGTTCACGATCACAAATGATGCGCAATGCCACAGATTGCACCCGGCCTGCCGATTTCGCCCCCGGCAATTTGCGCCATAGGACGGGCGATAAAGTAAATCCAACCAGATAATCCAACGCGCGGCGGGCCAAATAAGCATCGATCAAGGGACGGTCAAGTTCGCGGGGTTCGCCCATCGCTTTGGTAACAGCCGACTTGGTGATTTCATGGAACACCACCCGATTGACCTCGACATCGTCCAGAACTTTTTTGTTTTTCAGTGTTTCCAGCACATGCCAGGCAATGGCTTCTCCTTCCCGGTCCGGGTCGGTGGCGAGGATCAGACCGTTCGAGCCTTTCAGCGCGTCGGCAATGGCTTTGATGTGTTTGGCGGACTTGGGATCAATATCCCAAACCATTTCGAAGTCTTGGTCGGTCTTAACTGAGCCGTCTTTCGCAAACAAGTCGCGCACGTGGCCATAACTGGCCAGTACCACATACTCGTCGCCCAAATATTTGTTGATGGTCTTGGCCTTTGCCGGGCTTTCGACGACAACAACTTTCATGGGGTTTTCCTGACTAACGTACGCTGAGACAAAAAAATTAGACCGAAGAGACCTTGTTTCCCGGGTGCCGGGTCAACTGACCGGCGAGCTTAAGTTCCAGCAAAATGGTTAATACAATGGGTAGTGTTAAATCGCTTTGACTCACCAACTCGTTCACTTCCACCGGAACCGGGCTCAATTTTTCCCGGATAATGGGTCGGGCACATTCTATATCAGAGTCTTCCAACTGTACCGGCGGCGCGGAGGGATACAGGATATCTTCGTCTTCGGCAAGAGGTGAGCCTGTCATGTCGTCAATCACGCGCATGATATCGTCCGCTGACTCGACCAATGTGGCGCCCTGGCGAAGGAGGTCATTTGTACCCCGCGAACGGGGTTCGAGGGGAGAACCGGGTATGGCGAACATTTCCCGGCCCTGTTCCAATGCAAAGTGCGCGGTGATCAGCGATCCCGAACGGGGTGCGGCCTCAACGACCAGAATACCTAGCGAGATGCCCGAAATAAGCCGGTTGCACCGGGGAAAATGACGGGCCTGGGGACGGGTGCCGACCGGCATTTCAGCGATGAGCAGGCCTTCGGCGGCAATGCGTGCCTGCAATTTGTCATGCTCGCGCGGATAAACCACGTCAATGCCGCCGGCGACAACGGCGATGGTGCCGGTGCCGATGGCGCTCAGATGAGCGGCACCGTCAACGCCGCCCGCGAGACCTGATGAAACAACAACGCCACGTTTGCCGAGATCCTGGGCGAGCTTACCCGCGAGGCGGATGCCGGCGGCGGAGGCGTTACGGGCGCCAACTATGGCAATCGTCAGCCGCTCAAACAAATGCGTACTGCCTTTGACAGCAATCACCGGCGGGGCGTCTTCCAGGACCGCAGGTGCTGCCGGATAACCGGCTTCGCATTTGGCCAGTAATCGCGCGCCGGCGGCTTCGGTTGCGGCGATTTCGTCTTCGGCCGTGCCTTTAGGGCAAACCCGGATCGGGCGTTTGCGGCCGCCTTTGCGGGCGAGTTCAGGCAGTACAGTCAGTGCGGCGGTCGCCGGACCGTAACGTTCCAACAAAGCCGAAAAGGTAATTGGTCCCACGTTTTCACTGCGCGTCAAACGCAGCCAATCGAGACGCTCTTGGTCGCTTAATGTGCGCCCGCGAGGGCTTGATCGGTCTGATGCCATGGCGCGACACCATAGCAAACACTTGAGGATAATCCAGCGAGAGGTAGGTTCGCGGGTTCCGCTGCTTGCCTTGGAGGCGGGAATGAACTTTGATGAGCGTCACTAAATCATACTCAAGCCCAAGGGGAACGCCATCATGATCAAGCCGCAGGAAACGTTTGACGGCACCTGGCCGTTTGCCGCTCATTTTTTCGAAGGCAATGGCTTCAGGATGCACTACGTCGACGAAAATCCCGAAGGCAAGGAGACGTTTTTATGCGTGCACGGTGAGCCCACCTGGGGATATTTGTATCGCAACATCATTCCCCGTCTTGTGCGTGCGGGCCGGGTGGTGGTGCCGGATCATATGGGGTTCGGTAAAAGCGAAACGCCGCAGGACCGTCGTTATACGATTGAAGAGCACTACCGGAATTTGGAAACTCTTGTGCTTGATCTAGATTTGCGCAACATCACTCTTGTCATCCAAGACTGGGGCGGGCCCATCGGCGGCAGTCTCGCTTATGCCCATCCAGACCGGGTCAAGCGGTTGTGTGTGATGAATGCGATCGCGGGCGGCCGAGCGCCCAAGACAACCAGTAAAATTCGCCAGTCGCCGTGGTTCCTATGGGTTAACTCTCCGGCGTTCGAACCGACCGTTCGTAATCTGGGCTCAAACGCACTGTCGGTCATTAAGCGTATCGGCTTCGAGCGCACGGCCCATGTGGATGAAACTTGGGTACGGGCGTATTCGGCGCCGTTCCCGACCCCTGGATCCTGTGTCGCCGCCATTCGTTTTCCGGAATGCATTGCCGACGACGAAACCGTTATTTTTCTGAGAAGCCTGCGGACGGACGAGGCGGTTGCGGCTGTAAAGGCTAAGCCTGCCATGTATGTGCACGGCGAAGCCGACCGCGCCATCCCGATGGATTTTGCGATTGGATGCTTTCAGGACATGTGGCCCGATGGGCCCGTGGTTACTTTGCCGGGAGTAGGTCACTTCCTTCAGGAAGATGCGCCCGAGGCGGTGTCAGCGCTTATTCAGCAATTTGTACAAATGACCAATTAGGCATTCAAATGCCCTGAATGACTTCGAAGCCTTCGAAATTGGGCGGGCCCAGGTAGATGTCGCGTTTGGCGCCGGCTTGGGCGTGGGCTTTGCGGAAGGCCTCAGACTGGGTCCATTTTTCGAAATCCTGCCGCGATTGCCAAACCGAGTGAGAAGCAAACAGGGTGTGTTCGTCGGTCGTCGGCCCGCGCAGCAATTGAAACTCCTTGAACCCGGGAACCTCGGTTAGGAACGTATCGCGCTCCTTCCACATGACCTCGAAATTTTCTTCTTCGCCTAATTTGACCCGAAATCTGTTCATCGCGATGAACATATGTGTGTCTCCTTTGTCTTTCGAGCTTGGCTGCCCTATAAAAAACCCACCATAC
>JAPYRI010000052.1 GCA_029941135.1 Alphaproteobacteria bacterium
TCATTGTCGTCGGCGTCGTCTTGTTGATCGAGCAGTTCTTCCCGGTCTTCGATAGGAATTTGGTAATAGTCTGGGTGGATTTCATTAAATGACAGAAAGCCATGGCGGTTGCCGCCATAATCTATAAACGCCGCTTGAAGTGAAGGTTCTACCCGAGTGACTTTGGCCAGGTAGATATTGCCTTTAAGCTGCTTTTTGCTGCCTGACTCGAATTCGAAGGCTTCCAGACGGTTTTCCCGCGTAACAACAACTCGGGTTTCTTCGGGGTGCGCCGCGTCGATTAGCATACGCATAGACATTATTTATTCTCCGGAGTCCGGGATCCGACGTTTGAGTAACTGTCAGGATCGGGACTTCTTGTTCGGGGAAGCGATGGTCGCCAAAGTCAACCTGCAACAATCGGGCGCCCAAGGCGGCCCTCGCAGGGACTATTCGACGCGTTGATCCCGGCAAAACTTGGGGATTATCGCTTCGGTTATTCATGAATTCTCTCAAGATCGCTCATACAAACCATTGTGGCGGTAGTTAGGGAACATGTTTCCCACACCCGCCTTGAGGGGATAGCCAACGCTACTGCCCTAAAGGATGCCGCCCCTGCACTACCCCTTTTGTCGGGGAAGAAAACGGTTGTGAAAGGGTTGCCGCGGCATCATAGCGGTAGGTCGCGCATGGCGACAATGATTATCTTTGTCTGTTTAGACACTTGGGAGAAATTGACACCATCTGGTTTTCCGCTGGTTTGCCATTGCGCCGCGCCTTAAGGTCGCGATATATCATGCATGTGTAGTAAGGAATTCTACTGAATGTGCTGCCGACGCTTATTTTTTGGTGTTCTGGTTGTCTTAGTTTCTGGTGTGTTGGCGTGCTTCGAAGGGCGTGCTTCGACAGATCTTGAAGGCATTCGAATCGGTGTTCACAACGGCATGACTCGTTTCGTCGTTGATTTGAGCGGTGCTGTTGACCATCAGATATTCACATTATCCGACCCCTATCGGTTGGTTATCGATTTACCGGAATTAACCCCCGTGGCGAACGCCAACTCCGACGCCCGGCCGGCGGGTTTGGTGAAAAAGTATCGTCATGGCTTGTTCAAGCCGGGAAACTTTCGAGTGGTGCTCGATTTAAAAAGCCCCGCTCAATTGGATAAGTCCTTTCAACTTGCGTCTACGCGTACCGCCTCTCATCGTCTGGTGCTCGATTTGAAACCCACCGACCGGGCGACATTTCTAAGAACCGCAAATGTAGTATTGCCCTGGCCAAAGGGATCCACCAATCTGCGGGCAGCGCCGCCGCCGATCGGCCGGTCCAAACCCAAGGGCAGGAAAGTCGTTGTTATTGATCCGGGACACGGCGGCATCGATCCGGGCACGATTAGTAAATTGGGACGTAAGGAAAAAAGTGTGACTTTGGCCGTGTCACGTATCCTTAAAAAAGAACTCGAAAAAGGTGGTCGATACACGGTCAGGTTAACCCGCAAGCGCGATATCTTTAAACGCTTGCGCGACCGGGTTCGCTTTGCCCGCGATGCAGAGGCGGACCTCTTTATTTCCGTGCATGCGGACTCGATCGACAACAAGCGCGTGCGCGGTGCAACTGTTTATACACTGTCGCAGAAATCTTCGGATCGGGAGGCTGACGCGCTGGCCCGCAAGGAAAATCGCGTGGATATTATTGCCGGGGTGGATCTCACAGGCGAGAGTGACGAAGTGACCAGTATATTGATTGATTTAGCTCAACGGGAAAGCATGAACTATTCCGCTACTTTCGCGAATATGCTGGTGCCTGAACTTGCAAAGCGCAATGTCGTGCGCCGCAATGCCCATCGTTTCGCCGGTTTTAGAGTATTGAAAGCGCCGGACATTCCGTCGGTATTGATTGAACTAGGATATCTTTCAAACCGGCAAGACGAAAAAATTTTATTAAGCAAAAAAGGGCAGGCCGCACTGGCCCAATCAATTGCCCGGGCGGTGGACCGTTATTTTGAATCAAGATTCTATTGATCTATTGCCGACGCGGAAGAGCATCTGCCATAACTTCGTCACATTTCATGGCTACTCTCTTCGCTTTGAACAACCGCGTTTTCGTCGCGTTGTTATAACTGATCGGGAAACATTGGCGAAACCAAGGGTCTCGTCGACTGTGCGGAATTCGAGCCAATGCTGTTGAAATACATTGGATATATGCTGGCGCTGGTCTTGCTCCTTACCCTGGGAATTGCGGTCGGCGGAACATGCGTCCTTTATACCTACGGGCACGATTTACCCGACTACAAACAGCTTGCCGTCTATGAGCCTCCACTTATGACGCGCGTTCATGCAGCCGATGGACGTTTGATGTACGAGTATGCCCGCGAACACCGGTTATTTGTGCCCTTGGCAGCGATGCCGACAATGGTGGTAAATGGATTTCTGTCGGCCGAGGACAAGAACTTTTACGACCACCCGGGGATCGACGTGGTTGGTGTTGCGCGCGCGATCCTCACCAATATGCGAAACATCGGCAGCCGCCGCCGTTTGGTCGGTGCATCCACGATTACTCAGCAAGTAGCTAAAAACCTTTTACTATCCAACGAAGTAACCTTGGATCGCAAAGTTAAAGAAGCAATTCTGGCGTTTCGGATTGAGCGGGCATTTGACAAAGACCGCATTCTTGAACTTTACCTCAATCAAATTTATTTGGGCAGGGGGTCCTACGGCGTTGCCGCCGCCGCGTTGAATTATTTCAATAAATCACTGGAAGAACTTACATTATCTGAAAGTGCGTATTTGGCGGCTCTACCCAAAGCGCCGAACAATTATCATCCCGTACGCCGAATAGAGGCCGCAATTTCCCGCCGTAACTGGGTTCTAGCCCGCTTGGAGAACGATGGCCACATCACCGCACGGCAAGCCCATCTGGCAAAATTGGTACCTCTGCGCGTACATAATCGGGAAGCAACAGAGTTTATCAACGCCGACTATTTTACCGAGGAAGTTCGTCGGCAGCTTTATGCGAGGTTCGGCGAAAAGGCTTTGTATGAAGGGGGGCTATCTGTGCGTACGTCCCTTGACCCCAGGCTGCAATCGGTGGCTCGTCAAAAACTGCAAGAAGGCTTAATTACCTATGACCGCCGTCATGGTTGGCGCGGCCCGATAGTCCATATTGATCCGGGAGAAAACTGGCTGGAGACTTTGGCCGGAGTGGATCGCCCACGGGGAATTGAAAAATGGCGATTGGCCATCGTTTTGAGCCTGAATGACGACCGGGCCCGTATTGGCGTTGATGACGGTATGACTGGAACCATTCCGCTGGGGCTCATGCGCTGGGCGCGACCGTGGCTCAAAGGCGAAAAGCTGGGGCGCCGTATTCAGCATCCAAAAGACGTGTTGAAAATCGGTGACGTTGTCGCGGTGGCTCCCGCGACCGTGGTTAAAGACAAGGCCGGAAAAAACCAACCAGCCGGAATACGGGTGTTTAAGCTCAATCAAATTCCCGAAGTCGAAGGTGCGATCGTTGCCATGGACCCACACACCGGACGCATTTTGGCCATGGTCGGAGGGTACAGTTTTCGCGCAAGTGAATTTAACCGGGCGACGCAAGCGTGGCGTCAGCCGGGCTCCGCATTTAAACCGTTTGTGTACACGGCCGCTCTAGACGGGGGTTTTACACCATCGAGTCTCATACTTGACGAACCTTTCGTGATCGATCAGGGGCAGGGTTTGGGCAAGTGGCGGCCTGCCAACTACACTAAGAAATTTTACGGCCCTAGCACATTGCGATTAGGAATCGAGAAATCCCGCAATTTGATGACTGTACGATTGGCTCAATATGTGGGCATGGATCGGATCTCCGACTATGCGCAAAGGTTCGGGGTGATCGAAAATATGCAGCCCATTTTGTCGATGGCACTGGGTGCAGGTGAATCAACTTTGCTAAAATTATCGGCCGGTTATTCCACTCTGGTGAACGGTGGCAAGAGGATTTCACCAACTTTGATCGACCGCATTCAAGATCGGCGTGGACAGAACATTTACCGGCACGACACGCGACCCTGCGAGGGATGTTCAGCGACTCAGTGGCGGGGGCAGCAACCACCGCGCATTCCCGACATGCGTGAGAACGTGATCGATGCCGCCACGGCTTACCAGATGGTGTCGATTCTGCAAGGTGTGATTGAGAGGGGAACCGGCGTTAGAATTCGTGCCGTAGGTAAGTCTTTAGCCGGAAAGACCGGCACGACAAACGATAGTCGCGATACCTGGTTTATTGGGTTTTCTCCAGATTTGACGGTTGGCGTATTTGTGGGTTTTGACAATCCCCGTTCCCTGGGGGAAAAGGAAACCGGATCCAACGTAGCGGCGCCAATTTTCCGGGACTTTGTGGCTGAAGCATTAAAAAATGTGCCCAACGTGCCTTTTCGAATTCCGCGTGGCATAAGACTAGTGCGGGTTAATGCAAGAACTGGATTGCCCGCCAGGAAGGGTGAAAAGGGTGTAATTCTGGAGGCTTTCAAGCCCGGTACTGAACCGACAGGTGAAGAGCTCGTATTGGATGGCTCGGGCGGAGCACCATCAATTGCATCTTCTCCGCGCTCGGGCACTGGCGGGCTATACTGAGGGCAACCAGCAGACGCAATTTGTGTGCGATTAAGAAATAGAAAGTTCAGGAGCGAGTATGCGCGCTGAAATTGAAGCGGTAGCCAAAGAAATCCAGCAGTTATTGGTACTGCTGAGGAGGCATCTTTGACTGGGAATCTGCTGTCGAGCGTTTGGATGAACTCGACTCACTGACTGAGCGCACCGATCTGTGGGATAACCCCGCCAACGCACAAAATTTGATGCGTGAACGAACCCGTCTCGAGGAGAATATTAGCGGCTACAAGTCCTTGGAAATTGACTTGGCTGACACACTCGAGCTCATTCAACTTGGTGACGATGAAGGCGATAATGAGATCGTTCGAGAAGCAGAAACGGCCCTAGAAACATTGCGGGAAGAAACCAAACGGCGACAGTTGTTGTCCTTGCTTTCTGGCGAGGCCGACGGCAATGATACGTATCTGGAAGTTCATTCCGGTGCGGGGGGAACGGAAAGCCAGGATTGGTCGCTGATGCTGTTGCGCATGTACATGCGTTGGGGCGAGCGGCGTGGATATAAGGTCGAATTAATTCAGGAAAGCCCGGGAGAGGAAGCTGGGATTAAATCGGCGACATTGGTCATAAAAGGCGCGGATGCATACGGTTGGTTGAAAACCGAAAGCGGCGTTCACCGCCTGGTTCGTATTTCACCTTTTGATTCAAACGCGCGCCGGCACACCAGTTTTGCCAGTATCTGGGTCTATCCAGTCGTCGACGACACGATTGAAATTGAGATCCTCGATAAGGATGTCAGGGTCGATACCTATCGCGCATCCGGGGCCGGTGGACAGCACGTCAACAAGACCGACAGCGCGGTGCGCATGACTCACATTCCGACAGGCATTGTTGTTCAGTGCCAAAGTCAACGGTCGCAGCACAAAAATCGGGCAGAGGCCCAGAGTATGCTGAAAGCCCGTTTGTATGAATTGGAATTACAGAAGCGCGAAGAAGGTTTGCAGGCGGAAGAAGATGCCAAGCGGGAAATCGGCTGGGGTCACCAAATCCGCTCATATGTTCTCCAGCCTTATCAGATGGTGAAAGATCTGCGGACCGGCGTTGAAGTCAGCAATCCTCAGGCAGTGTTGGATGGAGATATCGACGGGTTTTTATCTGCGGCGTTAGCCGCCCGTATAGATGGTGGGGCCGGCGGCGATGTCGATCGTTTTGACGGCTAGAATTCTTAATAGCTTAGTGTTTTACGAAGACTCGGAAACGACTTTGTCGTCTTGTTTCTGATGGTTTTTGGTGTACCGCAGAGGTACCGCACCGGTCAGGTTTTCCTCGACCGTTGGGAAGTCTTGACCATCTTGTTTCTTTATATGTTTACAGTGACCTTCGATAAACGCTCCTGAATCGATCGACAACACTTCGTGCCAAATGTCACCTATCACTCGGGCCGAAGACATAAGTTCGACCTCCCGCGCTCGAATTCGGCCGGTAACCTTGCCCCGAATAATCACCTTATCAGCATAAATCTCACCACAGACCACGGCACTTTCACCCACGGCAAGGGTACCGCTGCGGATGTTGCCCTCAATTATTCCATCGATCTGCATATCGCCATCAGTTGACAAATTTCCCGATACATGGAGGTCGGAGCTGACGATGGTTGGAGCCACGTTTTTTGCCAAGGAGCGATTTTCTGGCGTTTTATCAGAGGCGCTTTTGTTTTTACTGGTTGAAAACATGCTGACCTGCTTTCAGGAATTTTGCCGGGTTGCGTGGTTTCCCATCGACCCATATTTCGTAATGAACATGTGGACCGGTGGTCCGTCCGGTCGATCCCATTTGACCAATTTGTTGGCGAAACGCGACTTTATCACCTTTTTTGACCAAAATCTTGTGAAGGTGACCATACCGGGTTTTAAGACCTTGGCCGTGGTCAACTTCAATCATCTTGCCGTACGGTCCTTTGCGCCGGGCATAAGTGACAACCCCAGGTGCCGTGGAAACAACCGGTGTCCGGCGGATACCGGCGAGATCTAACCCAGAATGCATCGACCATTGACGGGTTGCAGGATCACGCCGCTTACCAAATTTGCTGGAAACGTAGTAATGACTAACCGGCGGGATAAGGGGCAATCCTTGAACTGCGGACTCAAGCCCTGACAGACGAGACATCTGACTTGCCAGAGATTGAACGCGCCGGTCGAATCCGTCATCTGCACGGGAGACAATTTCACCCTCGGGTATGCGGACGAGTGGTCCTCCCATCGCCGTTAGGCCCACCGCCATTTTCGAATTGTCGAGTACTCGGCTCAATTCAAGGCCGGTTTCTTGAATGGCGTATTCAAGACCATTAACATTGCTCTTGGTGCGTTCCTGTAATTGAGCAATCAAATCACTGTGGGATTCCATGACCAAAGCAAGGCGTCCGCCAATACCAGTAAATTCGGGACTGACCGGATGGTTAGCAGACCTAAATTGCGGCGGTATTGACAATTTTTCGGGTAAGTACGGAGCGCTTTTGGCGGATGTTTTTGTCGGTTTGGGACCACTTTTGGAAGTGTCAGCTTTTAAACGATTTTCTATCGATTTTTTCTCGTAAACCATCCGCGCCAGCTGGTCGTGTTTGGCTTCGATGGCCTCCGTTGTCGCCAGAAAACGCTGCTGCATGTGGGAAAGATCGCCATATAATGATCTGTAGGCTTGGTTCACGTTAGTGAGCCGTTCATTGCGGTTATCGATCATGTTATTTTGGATCAGCAAACCAGCAGACGACGCGATCATCCAAACGGCTAAAACTGTGACTGCACATGCACTTGCGAGCTGGATCCGCGGTGTCAGTAAAACATACTTCAGCGTTCCCCGGCTGCGCAGCATTATCTGGCGTACAGGAAAATGACGATCAGTAAATTGGCTAAATTCGAAGCGTCCGCGCGCCCAAATTTTTCTTACGCGTAACAGCACTGTGCAGCATTCCCCCTTGCGCGCGTGTAGACCCTGGCACAGTGCCCAGAGTCTCCAATAATATGATGAAAAACTACACTCTGATCCTGACGAAGTATAGAGTGGATGTCATTAAAATATTGATTACAAGATGTCTCTTTTAGGTCCGGTTAAGCCACTATATGTAGTATGTGGAGCGGCATTTTTTATCAAAGGAAGGTAATAAGTCGGATCAAATCCCGCGGCTCGGCGCGCAGATTCATTAAATGGGGGTTTAATCTGCCCGCGGTAAAACTCTCGCACAAGCTTGTGAAACAATGTTGTGGCCGTTTGACCCTTCTCTCGGCACAAGTACTGAAACCAGCGGCGACCCGCTGCAACATGACCGATTTCATCTTCAAGAATGGTCTCAAGGATGGTGGCTGTTGCTTCATCACCTTGTTTCCGAAAACGTAATATCATGGCGGGTGTTACATCCAGCCCCCTTGCCTCTAATACCAACGGGACGATCGCTAATCGCGCCGTTAAATCATGGCGGGTGGCGTATGCTGCCTCCCACAAGCCGTCATGGGCTGGCCAGCGGCCGTAGAACGATCCCATTTCTTGCAATCGACGTTCGAGCAAAGTGAAATGTCGGGCTTCATCCGCCGCCACTTGCACCCAATCACTCATAAACGCCTGCGGTAGGGACGGGTTGCTAAAGCGGGCAATCATGTCCCAAACCAGATCGATGGCATTTAATTCAATGTGCGCCACCGCATGCAATAAAACGTCAGGTCGTGATCGGGCGCGCTTAGGCACGTCACGGGGTGCGACCAAGGTTGGCGTTTTCGGGCGCGCCGGTCGATCCGGAGGGAGTGCCGAATTGCGCTCGGGTCCGCGTAGGCGGCCAGAAAACCAGTGTGAGGCGATTTCTTGCGTCAATGCCGCTTTTGTCTTGGGATCTTGAGTATTTAAGACATGGCACGCCACGTCGCGAAGGCAATTTCGAGGAGCAGTACTTGTCATCAATTAATCTGGCCCGAACAAAAGTTAGTTTTTTGCAATCGCCTTCGTGGCTTCCAACACATCGTCTACGTGCCCCTTGACTCGGACTTTGCGCCAGATACGAATTATTTTGCCGGTTTTATCGATCAAAAAAGTGGTTCGTTCGATGCCCATATATTTACGGCCATAATTGGTCTTTTCAACCCAAACTCCATATTCATTCAACGTCGTTCCTTCTTCATCAGACGCGAGAGCGACTTTGAGATCGTGCTTGTTGACAAATTTGTCGTGTTTGGACGCAGAATCTTTCGACATGCCTATAACGACGGCGCCAGCCCGAGTAAATTTAGCTTTCTCCGCGGTAAACTCAATCGCTTCGGTCGTGCATCCGGGCGTGTCGTCCTTGGGATAGAAATAGAGAATAACGGATTTGCCCTTAAACTCGGCGAGGGAAATATTTCCGCCACCGTTGCGGGGTAAATCGAATTGGGGTGCCTCGGCTCCGATTTCCAATGTATTTGTCATGTCTTGGTAACCCTTTTAAAGCTGCTTTTGAATACCTTCGGCTGAAGGCTGACACGCCGCCGACTGAACGATCAAATTTTCAAAGCACCTATACACCTTGGCCTCGGTATCCTGCAAAAGTCGCTTCAAAATTTCAAAGCCAGTTGTTTGACCAACGTCGGATAACGCTTTTTGCAAACCTGCTGGTACGTCATTTTCGTCAAAACTGTCTTCGGTACGCAGGCGGATTAAACTCTGTACACCGCTATATAAGGCAAACGCGGAACACAACAACTGACTTTGATCGGGCTCAAGGAGGCCAGCATCGGATAACCGATCGAGACAATTTCCAGTGTCGGCAGACAATATGCCCGGCTGTTCGGTTGCAGCTTGCAAATGGGCGTATTCGGTTGAGGCAATAACAGCCGCCCAGTCTTCAAATCCCCGGGCCATTAACCCTAAATTCTGGGGTGCGGGAAAGGGGTGTGACTTTAGACGTCCCTCGATTTGATCAAGCAATGAAAACTGGCGCATGGGCCCCCTTCGTGCTTAAACAGCCGCTGAGGGCTAGCCGGATTGTTTCCGGTTAAGGCCTGGACGGTGGAGCGGCCGGTTCTGTTATGTTCCGGCATAAAATGGGTACCATAAATTCGTGATTCGTGTCGCAGGCAAATTCGTACTTCACATATCGGTCGCCGTGTTCGGGCTGGCCGCTGTGATCATTATTGGCTTGTCGGCTGCCGCCTATCGATTGGCGCAGGGTCCGGTTTCCGTAGGGTTTTTGGTTCCCTATGTGGAAGAAGCATTGACCAGCAGAGAAAGCCTTTATCGGCTGCAGGTTGAAGACACCATTCTCACCTGGGGGGGGTGGGAAAATACATTGGAGATCCGTATACGAGGCGTGCGCATCTTGAATAAGGCGCAGGCCGTAGTCGCGACTGTGCCCGAAGTGATTCTTGATTTGAGTGGCCGCGCATTGTTCGCCGGCATGTTGGCCCCGACCAAACTGGAATTGATCGGCGCCGATGCCAAGCTTGTACGTCTTTCAGATGGTCGCGTGATGTTCGGTCTGGCGAACGAAGAGACCGAAACTGCGTCTGGCACTTCGAGAACCGTTTTCCTAAATCTGATAACCAGGCTCGCGGAACCCCTGGATATGAGCCAGTCGCTGGGGTATTTGCACCAGATAACCATCTCGAGCGCGATATTGGAAATTTACGACCAGCCATCGGCGACAGTTTGGCGTGGTCCAGATACCAATTTCACGTTAACACGGGACCACGATGGCATTCGTGGCAATTTGCAAACAGGCATTTCGCTTAAAAATGGCTCTTGGGAGATAGACGCGACGGGTATCTATGACCCTGACCGGCGCGTAATCAATCTCGACATACATTTCGGTGAATTCGAACCAGCGGTATTGGCAGAGGAACATGAAGCCTTTGCTGCACTTCTGCCAATCACCATGCCAATGAGTGGCTCAATCAATTTTGAGTTTGGTACCGAGGGCTCTGCCCCTGAGACACCTCTAATCAACTTCGATATCTCTGCCGGGCCTGGCAATTTAACGTTACCCAAATTTTACGATGAGCCGGTGCCATTCGACAATGTCTCGTTGCGTGGACGCTTAGACCAAGATTTAGGTCAAATTGTGATTGAAGATTTCTTCGCCTTGGCCGGGACAGCCGAATTGAGTGCTCAAGGTTTGATTCTTTATGGCCCGGAGGGCAACGGCGCCATCTTGGACGTGGAGTTCGGTGGTCTGCGAGTTGAAAATATGACCCGCTATTGGCCGCCTAAAGTTAAACCGAAAAGCCGCAATTGGGTCGTCGAAAATCTTGCCGACGGTATTATTCGTGACGGTGTGGCAAAAATTGTTTTTGAACCGGGCACGGATAAAGATGGAAAATTGCCCGAAGACGCGCTCGACCTCCGGTTCGCCGTTGAAGGCATGACGGTGCGTTATATGCGTAGCCTGCCATTGCTTACAAACTTAAGCGCTCAAGGTCACATGACCACCAGTCGATTGGATTTAACCGATGGTTTGGCGGATGTGGGTGGTCTTATCCTCACGGAAGGGACTTTTTCTATTCCCGATTTAACCGTCAAGCCGCCAATCGCCGAAGTTGGGCTGGTGGTGAAGGGGCCAAGCGTTGCTGCCACCCAACTCTTGGACAGTGAGCAATTGAGTTTGCTCGGTAAAATCGGTCTGAAAGCCGAAGATGTTGGAGGTCAGTCAGCGACGCGCGCGCACCTCGTATTTCCTTTGACCAAGGATCTGACAGTTAAGGATGTAAGTTTCGCCGCCGCCGCAAATATGGGTTCATTGACCATGCCCACCCAGTTGGATGGTTTGCGGGTTACCGATGGCATCATCCAGCTGCGCGCCAACGCGGCCGGTTTATTGGCCGGCGGTGAAGTCGCCTTAAATGGCGTTCCCGTCGCAATGACGTGGACAAAGGATTTTGGCAAACCGGACGAAATCAACAGTCGGTACCGTTTAACAGGCAAAATTGATGACGCCGATCGCGTGGCGCTAAATATCCTGGTAGCTGACTATTTGCAGGGGCCGATTAATGGCGTTGTTGAGATTGCCAATCAGGGCAAGACATTGATTTCAGTATCAGGTCGATTGGATTTAAGCCAAGGAACCTTGCTTGTGCCGCCACTCGCTTGGTCCAAACCAGCGGGTGTGGGTGGCGACTTGCAGTTCGTGCTCCAGCCTGCCAGGGACGGAGGTTTTAATGTCGACGCCTTGGACTTTTCGATCAAAGGGTTTGATGCACGGGGACAAGCTGAATTCGGGCCGAGCTTTGCTGTGAAGACATTGAATCTGGATCGGCTGACCTATGGTGAAACCGATGTATCACTCACCTTGGTGCGTACGGAGGACAATGGTTTTGAGATTGTCGTGAGGGGGTCGAGTTATGATTTGCGACCAAATTTGGAGGCCGAGGAAGCCGCCGATAGTAGCCCCGCTGACGAAGAGACAGGTCCGCCAATTACAATTCAGGCGCGTCTAGACAAAATGATTATTGGCGATAATCAGGTCTTGGGAAACGTTGCTGTATCCGCAAGGCATACTGGAAAACTTTGGCAAGAAGCTGAAATACAAGGAGTGTTTGGGGCCGATCAGCCCCTTACCATGACACTGACGTCCAACGCGGGACTCCGTAACTTGACGTTTATTTCGAACGACGCGGGCTCGGTTGGCAGGGCACTGGGGATCTACAAAAATGCGAATGGTGGCAAACTCACATTGACCGCGCAATTTGATGACCTGAAGCTGGGCCGGCCGGTCACAGGGCGCTTGCTGATTGACGATTTTAGGGTCGTTAATGCACCTCTGGTGACACGGATTCTGACTATTGGATCGTTGTCAGGAATCTTAAATTTATTGCAAGGAGAAGGCATTAAGTTCAAGCGTTTGGACAGTGAATTTTCGTACGAAAACAAAGTTTTGAAAGTCCATAACGCACGAGCGTTTGGGTCGGCGGTTGGGTTCAACCTCGAAGGCAGCCTCGACAATAAAACTAAGTTTGCAGATTTCAGCGGAACCGTGGTCCCGGCCTACACCGTAAATACGGTTTTGGGTAAAGTGCCGATGCTGGGTGATTTGCTATTGGGCGGCAAGGGCGAAGGTGTTTTTGCGATCACTTATGCGATCAAAGGACCATTAGAGAAACCCCGTGTTACAGTTAACCCGTTGTCGGCATTAGCGCCTGGGTTTTTGCGGGGGATCGTTTCGATTCTTACGCCGAAGCCATCTGCGCCCATTGCCCCAGCGCCGGAGTCTTCGCCAAAACTTACACCGGAACCTATGGCCGCTCCATCGCCGGGGCCGGAGAATGCAATCGTTCCAGAAACTATTTCTGTTCCTGTTGCAGAGCCATAGAATCCAGTACCAAATGAGTCAAATCAGACGCCGGTCTTAGAACCTACGGCAATAATTCCAAGAGCTTTATCGTCCTGGGGACAGGCTATTTCGCTTTAATGAGCGCATGGCGCTTCTTGCCGGCGGACAATTTAAGTAAACCTTGATCATTTAGATCGACGAGGGTGACGGCCTCGGTCTCGCTCTCAAAAGCGCGGTCATTTATCTTGGCGCCCCCACCTTTTATGAGCCGACGGGCTTCGCCACCGGATTTTGCCAAGCCGGCCCGGCGGAGAATATCGAAGGCCGGAATTCCAGCCTCGAGTTCTGATCGTTCCACCTCAAGAGTAGGGAGACCGCCGCCCGCGCCGCCTTGGGTAAAGTTTCTTTGCGCGGTGGCTTCGGCATCGGCCGCATTACTGGCACCATGGCAAAGAGCGGTGGCAGTATTTGCCAGTACGATTTTAGCGGCGTTTAGATCTTGGCCCTCCAGTGCTTCGAGACGGGCGATTTCGTCGAGCGGAAGTTCAGTGAACAGCCGCAAAAAACGACCGACATCGGCATCGGCTGTATTGCGCCAATATTGCCAGAAGTCATAAGGTGAGAGCATATCGTCATTCAGCCAAATTGCTCCTTCCGCGGTTTTGCCCATTTTTGCGCCGGACGCAGAGGTTATGAGGGGAGATGTCAAGCCAAAGACAGTTTTTGCATCCGCTCGACGCGCCAACTCAACACCGTTTACGATATTACCCCATTGATCGGAGCCACCCATTTGTAATTGGCAGCCAAGACGCCGGTTCAATTCGAGAAAATCGTATGCCTGCAATATCATGTAGTTGAATTCAAGAAAGGTCAGCGGTTGTTCCCGGTCCAGTCGTATTTTGACGTTCTCGAATGCGAGCATCCGATTGATCGAAAAATGCCGGCCAATATCCCGCAAGAAAGGTATGTAGGCGATGGTGTCCAGCCAATCCGCATTGTTCACCATCACCGCGTCTGTCGGGCCATCGCCGAACGTCAGGTATTTGGCGAAGACGGATTTGATACCGTTCATATTGCGCGTTATTTCAATATCAGTGAGAATTTGTCGAGACTTGTCTTTGCCGGATGGATCACCTACTCGTGTGGTCCCACCGCCCATCAATACGATCGGTTTGTGCCCGCTTTTCTGCAGGGTTCGCAATAGCATAATCGGCAGCAAGCTGCCCACGTGGAGGCTGGGGGCTGTGCAGTCAAAACCAATGTAGGCCGAGACCGGAGCTTTCCCGCAAGCATCATCCAGCGCATCGAGGTCAGTGCATTGATGCATGTAACCGCGGTCGGCAATGGTTTGGATAAAATTGGATTTAAACTGTCTCATCTACCTTTAAACCTGTTGGAAGTGTGGTTCGCACCGATGTTGAACGGATGCTACGAGGACTAGTGCCACATTAGGTACCCTTTAGTTTCGGTGGTTTAACATGTTACTCCGGGCAATCACAATCGGCGTCGCGGGTGAAGAGCCGAGCGTTCGGCAGGAAGGATTTATGAATTCATATGGTGTCTGTATTGCCAGCCATAAATAAAGGTCGTGAAAGACCAATGATGACCGCGTTGGGTCTGATGAGCGGAACCTCAATGGATGGCATTGACGCTGCCTTGTTGCGGACTGATGGTGAAACTGTCATGGAGTTGGGGCCCGCGACCACCATTGAATACACAGCCGTGGAACGCAACGTGGTGCGCCGCGCCACAGAAGCTGCCATGACCTTTCGGCAAAGGCCAAACGACATACCGCCAGAAATAGCGAACGCCGAGAATTTGGTGACTTCGGCGCACGCGAGGGTGGTCGAAAAACTTCTAGACAGCAATTATGCGGGTGATTGGGATGTTGAGATTATAGGGTTTCACGGTCAAACCATTCTTCACCGACCAGAAGAAGGGTGGACTTGGCAGATCGGGAACGGTCGTGCTCTAGCAAAAAGCTTAGGCGTCACGGTCGTAGATGATTTTCGCAGCGCCGACATGAGTGCTGGGGGACAAGGCGCGCCACTTGCACCTTTGTACCACCAAGCTCTGGTGCGGTCCCTAGAGCCACGTGACACCGAGCCTATTGCGGTTGTCAATATTGGCGGCATTGCCAATGTTACTTGGGTCAGTCCCGATGGACGGTTATTAGCATTCGATATCGGCCCCGGTAATGGTTTATTGGATGACTGGATGTCGGAGCGATGCGGTCAGCCCTCGGATTGGAACGGAGAAACAGCTGCTCGAGGGCGAGCCAGTGATAGCGCCCTCGAAATTATGAAGCAGCACGAATACCTTTCGGCCCTGCCGCCTAAGTCGCTTGATCGACATGATTTCACCCTAGAAGCAGTGAACGGATTGTCCGCCGAAGATGGAGCCGCAACGCTCACACGATTTACCGCCCACGCTATTGCAGCGAGCCAGGCATATTTCCCGGCGCCTGTGGGTCGATGGCTGGTTTGCGGGGGTGGCCGCCACAATCCGGCACTGATGGCTGAATTGGCCGCGATTATTAGGGCGCCTTTGACTGCGGTTGAAGATGTTGGTTGGCGTGGAGACACCATTGAGGCCGAAGCTTTTGGCTTGCTGGCGGTGGCGTCCATGAGAGGTCTCCCCCTCAGCTTTCCGACGACAACCGGTGTCCCCCAGCCGATGGGAGGAGGGCAAGTGCACTATTTTGAGCGCTAGTCCGGGAATTGTTAGAGCCTCCCGTTCCCCACAATTATTCTTCCGTCTTTACAAAGCTGGACTCATCCGTTTATCGAGGTACTGATTAACGATCAAAATTAAATCGTCGATATAATTTTCAAACAAATGGTTCGCACCCTCAATGGTTTCGTAATCAACGGTGATATTCTTCTGATTTGTCAAACGGTCGGCCAATTTTGCAACATCCGCTTCGGGCACCAAATCGTCGGCGGTGCCGTGAATGATGACGCCAGACGCTGGGCAGGGCGCCAAAAACGCAAAATCATAGTTGTTAGCGGGCGGAGCCGCCGAAACGAAGCCGGATATTTCGGGCCGGCGCATAAGCAGTTGCATGCCAATCCAAGCGCCAAAAGAAAACCCCGCAACCCAGCAAGTCGATGCATTAGGGTTTTGAGTCTGCATCCAATCCAGAGCCGACGCAGCATCGCTCAGTTCACCGGTGCCATTGTCATAGACGCCCCGACTGCGGCCGACCCCTCTAAAATTAAAGCGTAATACGGAAAACCCTCTGGCCAGGAACGTATGATAAAGGTGATAAACCACCTTATTATTCATGGTCCCTCCATATTGTGGATGGGGATGCAAGATGATTGCAGCGGGCGCTGACGGGTCTTTACTTTGCTGATACCGGCCTTCCAGCCGACCTTCAGGGCCATTGAAATTAACTTCGGGCATGGTGATTTGCTCTTACTGAAAAGAGGGGTCACCCTAAATATAGGGACTGCCTCAGATAAAACTCACTATTTTAGTACGGTAATATTTACTCTTTATTCAAGCATTAACGACATATTGAAACAGCTTGAGGTCTTATTCTTGACTAAAATAGTCGGATAAACTATATATTTGTATGATACGAAAGCATTGGACACTAGCCATTCCGTTGCTTTCTCACAAAAAGTTATATCATACCGAGACCATAGTTACACAAGTAGCCGGATGCTGAGTATGTTGGAACGAACACGACGCGATATTGATGCGGTTTTGGAGCGAGATCCTGCTGCCCGTACACGCTGGATGGTCATTCTTACCTATCCAGGGTTTCACGCATTGCTGTTCTATCGTTTGGGCAACTTGGCATGGGGCCATAATTGGTTTCTTGTCGGCCGCATTATCTCGCACATCGGGCGCCTATTTACAGGAATTGAAATACATCCCGGCGCCACTGTCGGTCGTGGGGTTTTCATCGATCACGGGATGGGCGTGGTAATCGGAGAAACGGCTGAAGTTGGTGATAATGTGACCCTATATCAAGGAGTTACCTTGGGGGGGACGACACTAGATAAAGGCAAACGTCACCCGACACTTGAAGACAATGTCATTGTCGGTGCGGGCGCAAAAGTGTTGGGGCCGTTAAAAATCGGTCACGACGCGCGGATCGGTTCCAATTCAGTTGTTGTTAAAGACGTCCCGGCGGGCGTGACGGTTGTTGGCATACCTGCCAAGGCGGTGCACGGCAAAACAAAAACGGAATCCACTGGATTTGACGCGTACGGAACCGGATCGGGAGAACAATCTGACCCGGTAATGCACGTCATGAATAGTCTTCTCAACCGCGTGCAGACGATGTCTGCCAGGATCGAGGTTTTGGAGCAGCAATTGACGGATCGGGAAATCGCCGTGTCAATCGACGAGCCCGATGTGCCGCGACTTGGTGGTGCTGGAACGACTGGTCAGCGCCCTAAGCCCTAGGGGGGCATTCGACCAGGGATGAGGGTGAAGATTAATCGGCCGCGGGGCCGAGTACCTTATTTAGGAGGGATGTTATGAAATTAAGTACTAAAGGCCGGTATGCTGTAATGGCGATGACCGACTTGGCGCGGAGAAGCAACGGCAAGCCGATGCCCCTTGCCGAGATCGCCGAGCGACAGGAAATTTCGCTTTCCTATCTTGAACAATTATTTGGCAAACTGCGGCGAAATCACTTGGTCACGAGTACTCGTGGGCCGGGTGGCGGCTACATGCTAGCGCGCTCTCTTGAAGAAACCATGGTATCGGATATCGTATTAGCGGTAGATGAACCCATAAAAGCCACCCGATGCACGGCTGGGTCTTCTAAGGGTTGTCATTCTGATAATAGCCGCTGTGTTACTCATGATTTATGGGAAGAATTGAGCAATCATATCTTTTTGTTTTTGCGGTCGATTTCTCTGGCGGACGTTGTAGAACGCCGAATTCTGGGCCGTAGTGGAGGCGGAACAGTTGATGGTCAATTGAATAGAGATGCGAATCGTCGCATACCTAATCAACCAGCACGTGAAGTAATTGCTGGCGCATCGACGACAGAAGGTATCGGCAAAGTAGCCTAAAGTTACGAGGCAACTTTGTCTGAATACCTCTGGGACGCGGGAACACCGAGACGGACGGACTTAATTGATGACTACTAATGCAGTCGCATATCTAGATCACAACGCCAGCGCACCTATACGTCCGAACGTTGCTGATTCCATGTTGCGAGCAATGGCATTTGTCGGCAATCCGTCGTCGGTTCACAAGGCTGGCCGAAATGCGCGTAGTACAATTGAAACAGCCCGGTCCGATGTGGCTCAGCTAATCGACACACAGGGTAAGGCCGATGTGATCTTCACCAGCGGCGGCACTGAAGCCAATAGTATGGCGGTGAGTGGCGCTTGCCGTGGACATTTTTACGTGTCGGCTATTGAGCACCCTTCAGTGCTCGACGCGCCTGCTCCTGGTAGTGTTTCTGTCCTTCCTGTTGATGCTTCAGGTGTTGTTGATATTGACAATTTCGAACTCATTTCCCGGGATGCAGTCTCGGGATCCATGGTTTCGGTCATGTTGGCGAATAATGAAACTGGAGTCATTCAGCCGATCGCCCGGATTGCTGAAGTGGCGCACAGGCATGGCATCCTCGTTCATTGCGATGCTGTTCAGGCGGCAGGAAAAATGCCGATTAGCATGAAGAATTTGGGGGTCGACCTATTAACCCTTTCCGCGCACAAAATTGGTGGACCGCAAGGTGTTGGAGCATTGGTTGTTGGTCATGGAATTGAGCTGAAGCCTCTGATTAAGGGCGGTGGCCAAGAGCGTGGACGACGTGCCGGTACAGAGAATGTAGCCGGCATAGCGGGCTTCGGCACAGCCGCTCGGGAAGCCATTTGCGATGTATTGGACAGCCCTAAATTGATGTCCAGTCGCGACGACCTTGAACGTCGTATGCGTGAATTGGCACCGGGCGCAGAAGTCTTTGGCGCCAAGGTGGAACGGCTGCCCAATACCACGTGTATCTCTCTTCCGGGGATCGACGCTGAAGTGCAGGTTATGTCGCTGGATTTAGCCGGGGTACTGGTGAGTTCCGGGTCGGCATGCTCTTCCGGAAAAGTGGGGCCCTCACATGTATTGGCGGCGATGGGTGTGCTTCCCGACGTCGCCCGGACAGCGATCCGGATCAGCCAGGGGCAGATGACACCGGAGCAGGATTTAGACCGCCTCGTGGAGGCTTGGGCCAAACTCGGCCAGCGATCCCGAGGTCAAGATTTGAAACAGAGGACAATAGAACTGTGATTAGGAGTAGTCATCGATGACCGCGCAAACATCAGGCAATACCGCGACCGTTTTAGACAATGGCGGCGCAAACATTAAGTTGCCTGTCTATTTAGATTACCAGGCAACAACACCCATGGACCCACGAGTCCTGGACGCCATGCTGCCATATTTTACTGAAAAGTTTGGTAACCCCCATTCTCGAAGCCATCAATTCGGGTGGGAGGCGGAGGATGCGGTTGAGAAAGCCCGTGCCCAGATCGCAAGTATTATAGGCGCCCAGACGAAGGAAATTGTGTTCACGTCAGGGGCAACAGAATCAAACAATCTGGCGATAAAAGGCGTCGCTCATTTTTATAAAGAACGTAAAAACCACATCATCACAAACGTAATCGAACACAAGTGCGTTTTGGATACCTGCCGCCATTTGGAGCAGGAAGGGTTTGAAGTCACGTATTTGCCAGTAAGCAAAAACGGATTGATTGATCTTGAAGAACTGAA
>JAPYRI010000053.1 GCA_029941135.1 Alphaproteobacteria bacterium
CCTCGACACCCTGGTCAACAATATGGCCGGTAACCTCGCCCGCATTGGGGTCAAAAAAGGCGAACGGGTTGCTTTGTTGCTCGGCAACCGCTTCGAATTTATCACGGCGACCCTGGCTTGCGCGCGCATTGGTGCGATTAGCGTGCCTATGAACATTCGCCAGCAGAACCGGGAAACAGAGTTTATTCTCAATCAGTGCGGCGCCAAAGTTTTGCTGCATGAAGCCAGCTTGACCGACAGACTGCCGGAGCGGATCGATATGCCTGCCGTTGAGCACATCTTCGCGGCGGGCGATGAGCCCACCACCTCGCCATCGATTGACGAGTTGGCCATTCGCGCCACGCCGCCCGAGGTTGAGGTCAGCGAAGAAGACATCGCGACCATTTTGTATACGTCCGGTACCACCGGGCGGCCCAAGGGCGCAACGCTTACGCACTTCGGCCACATTCATTCAATAATGCACTTCGAGCATTGTATGCTATTACGCCCAGGCGATAAGACCATCCTCGCCGTGCCCGCGTCCCACGTCACCGGTCTGGTAGCGATCATCCTCAGCATGGTCAACGTGGGCGGCTGCACGGTGATGATGAAAGAGTTTAAAGCCCGCGCCTATCTTGAGTTGGCGGCGCGTGAGCGCATCTCCATGACCATCCTCGTGCCGGCCATGTACAATCTGTGTCTGATGGATCCGGATTTCGGGAGCTTCGACTTAAGCGCTTGGCGGATCGGCGGGTTTGGTGGCGCACCCATGCCCAAGGACACCATCACGCGGTTGGCCAAGCAATTGCCCAATCTGGTGCTGATGAACGCCTATGGCGCCACTGAAACCACGTCACCCACCACCATGATGCCTTTGGGGCAAACTGATGGCCATGAAGACAGCATCGGGCAAGTGGTGCCGTGCGGCGGCGTGCGCATTATGGATGATGACGGCCGCGAGGTGCCGCTGGGCGAAAGCGGCGAGATTTGGATCGCGGGCCCCATGATCGTGCCCGGCTATTGGGAAAATCCGGAGGCCAACGTTATAGAATTTACCAACGGCTGGTGGCATTCGGGCGACATCGGGTCCTTGGATGAAGACGGCTTCGTACGCATTTTCGACCGCAAAAAGGATATGATCAACCGCGCCGGCTTCAAAGTGTATTCGGCCGAAGTGGAAAGCGTCATGAGCTTCCATCCGGACATCATCGAATTGGCCATCGTCGGCCGGCCTGATCCGGTACTCGGTGAGAAAGTGCAAGCGTTTGTCGTCTCAAAGCCTGAATTGAAATCGGCAGAGGAGCTGCGCACCTGGTGCGCAACCCAAATGTCCAATTACAAGGTACCGGATTTTGTCACCTTTCTGAATGACCCCTTGCCGCGCAACGCCAACGGAAAAATATTGAAACGTACGTTGCGCGACATGATTGACGTCGAAATGAAGCTGGCTGCCAACGGATAAAACGGGCGGTTAGTCTGGAAATCCGCGCAAGCACAATGTACGCGGTGGGCACATGAGCGAATATTTGGTTGGGGTCGATATCGGCGGCACCTTCACCGACTGCGTGGTGATAGATGACGCAGGCGCGGTCACCACTGCTAAGGCACCATCGACCCCAGACGAGTTTGCCCGCGGGATGCTGGACGCCATGACCACGGCTGCAGGCAGTCTTGGCCTGTCGATCACCGAGCTGTGCAAATCGATCCGGCTACTCGCGCACGGCACCACCGTCGGCACCAATGCGGTGGTGCAAAAGCGCGGCGACAAAGTCGGCCTCATCACCACCAAAGGCCACAACGACGTCATTCACATCATGCGCGGCTCGCGTGGGGTAAGTGGCCGCGACGTGCGCAAAGTGACGCACTTTCCGGAAAGCCAAAAACCCGAGCCGATTGTGCCCAAGCGCCTCATTGAAGGGGTGTCAGAGCGGGTCGATTGTTTCGGCGCGGCCGTCGTTGATTTGAATGAAGACGAAGTTGTCGCCGCCGTTGACCGGCTGATCGGTGCCGGGGTGAACGCCATCGCCGTCTGTTTCCTGTGGTCGTTTAAGCATCCTGACCACGAGCAACGGGTACGCGCGATCATTCACAAGCGCGCGCCGCAACTGTTTGTGACCTGCTCCAGCGATCTGGTGCCTAAGTGGGGTGAATATGAGCGCACCACGGCGGTCGTGTTGAACGCTTATATCGGCCCGCTGACGTCCGGATACCTCAAGCAATTGAAACGCAGATTGAACGATCTTGGCTATCGGCAGCCGTTGCAAATTACCCAGTGCGGCGGCGGTACCATTTCGGTCGAAAAGGCCATGGAAGCGCCCTTGCTCACTCTTGATTCAGGCCCGGTCTCGGGCGTGACCGGCTCCAAATATCTGGGTGATCTCTTAGGCTATGCGAACATAATAACCACCGACATGGGCGGCACCTCGTTTGATGTCGGGGTCATTCACGATGGTGAACCCGCGTTCTCCTACATGAGCCTGGTCAATCAGTACGAATACTTCATCCCCAAGGTGGACATCCAAGCGATCGGCAACGGCGGCGGCAGTCTGGTGACCGTGGATGAGGCAACCCGCACCCTGCGCGTAGGACCGGAAAGCGCGGGCGCGGTGCCGGGCCCGGTGTGTTACGGCCGTGGCGGTTCCGTTCCCACCGTCACCGATGCGGCGCTTGTCTTGGGCTATATCGCGGCGGATAGCTTTGCCGGCGGGCGCATGACCTTGGATCACGCAGCCGCCGAAACCGCCATTGCCGAGCTCGCCGTTAAGCTTGATATGACGACCTTTGAGTGCGCCGCCGGCATCGCCAAAATCTCTGAATTTCAGATGGCCGACCTTATTCGCAAGATGACCATCCAAAAAGGATTGGATCCACGGGACTTTGTTCTCTTTGCCTTTGGCGGTGCGGGGCCCATGCACGCGAGCGTGTTCGCATTTGAGCTGGGCCTGCAAAAAGTGGTGATCCCCCAGAAGAAGATGGCCTCCACCTGGTGCGCGTTTGGCGCTGCATCCGCCGACATCCGTCACATCCACGAGCACGTGGATATTATGGTGTCGCCGTTTGACGCGGGCCAGCTCAGCCAAGCCCTGGAGTCCCTCAAAGAACGGTCGAGCGAACAATTGCTGCGCGAAGGCGTTGCCGAGAGTGATCAAACTTTCGCCTATTCGATCGACATGCGCCACAAGGGACAGATCAACGAAGTCGAAGTCCCGGTCGAAGGGCTAAACATCGCGAGTCATGACTTGGACGCCCTCCACGACAGCTTCTACGCCCGCTACGAACAAATTTACGGCAAAGGCTCTTCCTTCCGGGGGGCGAAGCTGGAAGTGGTCACCTTCCGGGTGCGCGGAAGTGCCGTCACCCCTAAGCCCGTACTCAGTCCGGCCACTGATTTGACCCCTGATATCCCCGAGGGCGCGGTACGCCCTAAGCGCTCCATCTATTGGACAGAAAGCGCTACCACCCAGGACACACCCGTTTATGATGGCGAGCAATTGCTGCCCGGTAATGTGATTTCAGGCCCGGTGGTGGTCGAAACCCCTGACACCACCGTCGTCGTTCATCCGGGACGGATGATTTCCGTGGACGTATACGGTAATCTGGAGATCGGTCTCGTAAAACCGGAAGAGACAAACGGATGACCAAAGTCAGTGAAATGACCGACGTCGTGTTCGACGGCGTAACCGAGCCCTATATTCCGGGGCCTGAACTCAATATTTCTCCCAAATTGAAGCTCCATCAGACGTGGGAGACTGACCTCGACCCGGTTACCTACGAGGTGGTGCGGCATAATTTGTGGAACATCAACGAAGAGCACGGAGCAACCATTCAGCGCCTCTCGGGCTCGCCGGTCGCCATGTATGCCTTGGATTTGAACCCAACCATTCTCACCGAGGACGCGGAGTTCGTCTATTTCGGCCCTTACATGCAGTACATGTCCGGGGTCACCGACACCCAGGTCAAATGGATCCTTGAGTACCGCAGCGACAATCCGGGCATCAATGACGGCGACATGTTCTTGGCCAACGATCCCTGGGTTGGCGCCGCCCACCAAATGGATGTGATGCTCATTTGCCCGGTGTTCTGGGAGGGAGAGCTGTTCTGCTGGGTGACCAATTGCCTGCACCAATACGACATCGGCGGCATGACCCCAGGCAGCTTCTGCCCGTCGGCGCGCGACTCGTTCGACGAAGGCATTTTGATCCCGCCGATCAAGATCATTGAAAACATGGAAATTCGCCGCGACGTGGAGGAAATGTACCTGCGCTCGTCACGGAAGCCCGAGATGGTGGCGCTCGATTTCCGCGCCCAATTGGCCGGCAACATCACCGCCCGCGAAAGCATCTTGGGTCTCATCGAACGCTACGGACCCAAAGTCGTCAAAGGGGTCATGAAACGGGTACTCGATATCTCCGAGCAGGCATTTTTGGACAAGATGGCTAAATTGCCCGACGGCACCTGGCAGGATCGTTCCTACATTGAATGCTGCCGCCCGGGCGATCGCAATACCTATCGCGTCGTGTTGACCGCGCACAAAGCCGACCAGCATTTGACGTTCGAAAACGAAGGCACCGCGCCCCAAGACGGCGCCATGAATGCGACTTTTTCGGGCTGGCGCGGCTCGGTGATTGTCGCCCTCAATCAGCTCCTGTGCTGGGATCAGAACTTCGCGGTCGGCGGCGCTTTGCGGCACGTAACCTTCGATCCCACCCCTGGCACCCTCAACTGCGCACGCCATCCGGCGTCGGTCTCGACCGCGCCCACCCAAAGCATGGAGATATCGCTGTATCCGGCCTACAACGTGCTCGGCAAAATGATCTATGCGTCGCCCGACCTGCGCGGTGACCTCATGTGCATCGGCGGCACCAGCCAGTGGCCGGCGACCATCTTCCGCGGCATCGACCAGTGGGGGGATCGCTATGGCTACCTGTTGATCGACCCCATCGGCGGCGCCATTGGCGCTTTTTCGACCGGCGATGGGATCTCGACAGGCGGCCAATCCCGCACCCCCATATGCAAGCTGCCCAACATCGAACACACCGAGCAAACTTTCCCGCTTTTGTTTTTGTACCGCAAAGAAGTGCCGGACTCGGGTGGCGCGGGCAAATATCGCGGCGGCCTATCGGCGGAAAGCTGTTTCATTCCCCACAACACCGACCAGATCGTCCAAGACACTTTGTCGTCGGGCAATTCGGTGCCGACTTCGACCGGCATGATGGGCGGCTATCCGGCGACCACCAATTCCTACAGGTTCATCAAAGACAGTGATATTTTGGAGCGCATGAGCGCGCGTCAAATGATCGACGATGCGGACGATGTCTCAGGCACTTCTGTGACGCTGCAATTGCGCCAAGAGAACCTCATTCAGAACCCGACGGACGTTTATGCGGTTATGTGGTGCGCGGCCGGTGGCTTTGGCGACCCCATGGAGCGCGATCCCAAAAGCGTCCAGGGCGATATCGAGAACCTCGCAATTACTCTGGACTCCGCCCGAAATATCTACGGCGTGGTATTGGATGAAACGACCGGAGACGTGGATCTTAAGGCCACCGAAACGCTGCGCTCGGGTGCGCGCGCGGCGCGATTGGGCAAGAACGGTAATGGCGCCTTAAAGGTTGAAGGCGAAAGCCTCCTCGACCTCACCGACACCCTGTCGTTGCGCGAAAACGGCAATGGAAAGCGCTACACCTGCCGCAAGTGCACCACTGACTTGGGACCCCAGGGCGAAAACTATAAAGCTCATTGCCTGCAGGAAAACGCGACCCTCGACCACGCCAATCCATTGATTGGCGATCCGCACCGGTTTATTGACGACACACCTGAGTTCCGCCAGTTTTTCTGCCCCGGCTGCGGCACCTTGATCGAAAACGAGATTGCCATCGCGGGCGAAGACCTGCTGATGGACTTGCACGTGGAGATCTAACAAAACTACCCCGCTTCCGGGAATAGGGCATGCCCGTCGTCGCGGGTGATGGCGGCGTCGGTAAACTCGACAAATCCCCGATAAAACTGATGCCGGCGCGCGTCCCAGGTTTACTGCATCCCGGGGGCGGTCATGTAGTCGGTGATCTGGCGCGCATAAGCCTGCCACATTTAATCATCCAATCCGCCATGCTGCCATTGCCAAAACATGGACTCGAAAAAACGTAGCGATTTGACGTTCAGTGCATAAAACCTCAACCGATCCGGCTTGTCCAAGGTGTTCATGTCTACCATTCCCCGTGCCATCATGTCGGCGGTCTCTTTTGAATTTATCGACGCATTAAACAGGGCTTGGAATGTCGTCATGTTTTCGCGCACCGAAGCGTTGCGCAGGGCACTTGTGTTCTGGCGAGTTTGAAGTCCCACGTACATGAACGAGCCGATAATGGCGGCCGCGGCGATAATGTCGGATAACGCAGAGACTGCATCCCAATCCATTTTAAAGTCCCCCTTATTGAAGATTGACGAGCCGCGAAAGTCTAGGGGCCAAAGCGGGTTCGTGTCACGCGCCATCCACTTGTGTGATAGAGTGAGGACTATCCTGCAAACGAGGAGACGACCCATGGAGTGGATGGCCAGCGCAAAATCAGCAGGCATAGTGGATGCGAAATCGGCTCTGCCGGGGCGCGCCGAAGAAATGCCCGTGCCTGAGCATCATTTCGTCAACGGCAATGCCATGAAACCGCCGTTTCCGGAAGGCTTGGAATTGGCTGTGTTTGGCATGGGATGCTTTTGGGGGGTTGAGCGCATGTTCTGGCAAGAGCCGGGGGTTTACACCACCGCCGCCGGATACGCAGGTGGCCATACTCCCAATCCCACTTACGAAGAAACCTGCTCGGGCATGACCGGTCACACCGAGGCGGTGCAAATCGTTTTTGATCCAAAGATCGTCTCTTTCGAGGACCTACTGCGCATCTTCTGGGAAGGCCACGACCCCACCCAAGGCATGCGCCAGGGTAACGACATGGGATCGCAATACCGGTCGGCGATTTACGCGGCCAATGACGAGCAGCACCGCCTCGCGGTGGCATCCTGCGGCGCGTTTCAAGCGTCATTGAAGGAAGCGGGGTTTGGTGACGTCACCACCGAGATTGGCGACGCGCGGACGTTCTATTATGCCGAAGATTACCACCAGCAGTATCTGGCCAAGGTGCCTAACGGCTATTGCGGCATCGGTGGCACTGGGGTGAGATGTCCCGAAGGCCTCATTCAAGTCTGATCTTGGCCTAATCAAGATATTGGCGGCTCTTACTTTTTGACAACTATTTTGGCCGACACTCCGGCGCGCTTGCCCATGCGGGCAAGACCGGAGGGTATGACCATGAGTGAGAGCCTAAGTAACGCCGAACTGCCGGACATTCGCAAGGATGTGTTCGTGTCCAACTTATTGCGTAAAATTCCGGCTGAGCATCGGGACAGGTTTTCCGACACTCAGTTACTCGCGTTGAAGGTCGCCGCGGGCGCACGGTTTAGCCGGGGAATAACTTAGCGTCCCGTGAACACGGGAGCGCGCTTCTCGACAAACGCCCGCATCGCCTCTTTCGAATCTTCGGTTTTGGATAATTCGCCGGTCATGTTTTGCTCGAACCGGTAGCCATCGCGCAATGTCATTTCCTCGATCGCGTTCAATGCGTGCTTGGCTAGCTTGATTGCAGCCGGACTTTTGCCCGCGATCTCGCGTGCGAACCCCATGGCCGTTTCGATCAATTGATCTGGGGCGACACAAGCCTCAACAATGCCCAGCCGATACAGCTCAGGTCCCGGCACCCGGTAACCGGTCAACATCATGCGGCGCGTGAGGGAATGACCAAACAGCCGCATGGTGTGACGCCCGCCACCCAGGAGGCCGACGTCAACCTCCGGCAGGCCGAGGCTCGCCTTATCCGAGGCGACCAGAATGTCGCACGACGCGGCCACCGCCAACCCGGCGCCCAAGGCGGCGCCATTTAGGGCACCGATTACAGGTTTGCGGCATTCCATAATGCAGTGAAAGCATTCGCGCGCGCTGCGGCTGCGCTGCCAATGGTCGCCCGGCTGGGGTTCGGTGCCGACCCGCGACTTGATGTCAGCACCCGCCGAGAACGTTTTACCCGCGCCGGTCAAGACCACAACCCGCACCTCATCCCGGTCGCTGATCTCATCCATCACCGTCATCATTTCAGCATGAAACTGTGGGCCTTGGGCGTTCACCGGCGGCGCATCCATGGTGACCAGGGCGATATGTTCTTCGACCATTTCGCACTTGATTAATTGAGTGTCGAACATTGTGTCTTCCCCAATGCATATCCTGTTCAATATATAGGTCCCAGGTTGGTGTTACCCTGGAACCGCCGTTTCCATCATAACTGCCCGCTCGACCCCGCGGGCGCGCCCGAATGCGTCGCCCTGGGGGTCAATCCGGTCCGCATTGACCATGTCGCCGAGTTTGCGTCCGCGCCTCACCATACGTTGACCATAGGCCAAACATTGCTGTTGCCAAGCGGATAACGCTGCGTCGATATTTGCGGTTCTTGCCAGGGCATTGGCAAGCGCAAGCGCGTCTTCCCCGGCCTTGGTGACCCCCATGCCGGTGTGGGGGCGGGCTACAAAAGCGGCATCGCCGAGTATCGCAACCCGGCCAAACACCACCTGCGGGCATTCCAGATCGACGATTGCCTGCAGAAACGGCTCGGCAATGCTATCCACCAGCTCAACGACTTGGGGCGACAGAACTTCGCGAGCATCTTTGCGCATAACCGCAATGGCATCCCCACTTACTTCCCTGGGTGGCACAGACACGGTCTGCCGTTCGCCGTCCGTGTTGGTCATTAATGCCGCTTGTTCTGTTTCACTCATAGCGGCCCGGTACCAAACAAAATTGCGCCGCCGCGCGCCCGGCGTAAGTTCTTCATTGGGGCCGGCGACCGGATAAGTGAGGCAATGTTCGCCGGGCGGCAGGCAAAATCCCATGCGTTCGCCCAAAGCGTCGAGCGTAACCGACGACATATCACTTTCGCTCGCCATGCCACGCCAGGCGACATAACCCGCGTAGCGCGGCACAATGTGGGGCAGAAGCTGTCCGCGCACAGTCGACGATATACCGTCGGCCGCGATCAACAGATCGGCCCGCTCAGATTGACCGTCCGTAAAAATCGCCGTTACACTTTTGTGATCTTGAACCAGGCGCGCAAACGGAACGCCCACATGGTAGTTCTCATCCGGCAGACCCACCCGCAACAATCGAAACAATCGGCCCCACGAGGTCATGACCTGGGGCAGGTCGAAAGTTCCTGCGAGGGATCCGTCGCTATCGAAAACACATCGCCCGATGATCGGCACCCCCAGCGCGTCGCCCGGGTCAACCCCTACGGACTGCAATACAGTTACAAGTTCTGGATGCGTGGCGATACCGGCGCCGCGGCTTGAAAATGGGACACTAGAGCGCTCGAACACGTCAACTTGCCAGCCTAACTTGCGCAGTAATAACGCACTGAACAAACCGGCCATGGAACCACCGATGATAAGGGCGCGTGGTGATTTGCGATTGGCGTCAGTCATCATTACATCTGTTTGGGCGCTCTAAACAGATCGCGGTTAAACGGTTTCCGACTGTACAATTGGCAGATCTATCCAGAACGTGATGCCAACACCAATGTTGCTTTTAAAGTCAATGGACCCACCCATTTCTTCAATCAGTTGTTTGGTCACGGTCAAACCGATGCCCGACGGACTCGGCAGGCGACCAGCCCAGCATTTGCTCGACAAAACCGTTGACCCGCAAAATCTTATTGCCGCGCACGATCAGATAGGCGATCAGGACATTCCCAAGCAATGCTCGTTGCTCGGACAAAAAATCGTCAAACGATAAATTAGGGGATAGGCTGCTGTTTACGCGGAATTGAGCATAACCAGACAACCCAATGAGGGTGAAGGCAATGACTGACCGCCGCATCCACTCAGAAAACAAAACAGATACGAAGACTTGCGATTGAGAATTTGTACTATTTACCAAAACGGCATCGAGAAGCCATAGCATTAATGCGCTGAACACACCCAGCCACAAAACTGGTCCAGTGATTTTATGAATGAACTTAGTTAGGTTATCCGCTGGCATTCATAGTCCCTTGGAAACAACATGATCGTACACACGCAAGCTTGTACACAATTAAGCACGCAACTATCTTCCAATATAAAGTACAGAGAGAACACGATCTAATAGGTCAACCGTATCATTTCGCGAGTAGATTAATAATGGCTTGCACTAATTAATTTATTTTCGCGAAAAGTGGAACTATGAAGCACTAGAACAAGAAATACCGAATACTACAGCGCTACTATATTTAGCCTTAGGATTATAAGGCTTATTACATGGAGGCACGGGCTTGGCGGATCATGTTGCGCGCAATTACCAATTGCTGAATTTGGGTTGTGCCTTCGTAGATGCGGAATACGCGCACATCCCGGTAGAAACGCTCAATGCCGTGGTCGGCGAGGTATCCCGCGCCGCCAAATATTTGTACCGCCCGGTCCGCAACCCGGCCTGCCATCTCACTGCCAAACATTTTGCAGCACGCCGCTTCCGTGCTGATGTCTTCGCCGGCATCGCGGCGGCGGGCGGCGTCCATGACCATGGTGCGCGCGGCATAAACTTCGGCTTTGCTGTCGGCCAGCATCGCCTGCACGAGCTCAAATTCCGCAATGGGCTTGCCGAATTGTTCGCGTCCAATGGCGTATTTAAGTGAGTCGTCCAAGATGCGCTCAGAAACCCCGACGCACATGGCACCCAGATGAATGCGGCCTTTATCCAACACTTTCATCGCCGTCTTGAAGCCCTGCCCCGGCGCGCCGCCAATGATCGCGTCAGCCGGCACCCGGCAATCATCAAAAATGACATCCGAGATATGCGCGCCCTGCTGGCCCATCTTGCGTTCTGATTTGCCGATACTGAGGCCAGGCGTTTTGCGGTCGACCAGGAACGACGACACGCCGCGGGCACCGGGCGTGTCCGGGTCTGTACGCGCCATAACGGTAAACACATCGGCGAACTTGGCATTGGTGATAAAACGCTTGGTGCCGTTCAATACGTATTCGTCGCCCTCCAGCCGCGCACTGGTGCGCAGCGAACCGGCGTCAGATCCAGCCCCGGGTTCGGTCAGTGCAAACGAACTCACCAGCTCGCCGGTCGCCAGACGGGGCAGGTATTTTTGCTTTTGCGCTTCGGTGCCATCGATGACGATGCCTTGGCTGCCGATCCCTACATTGGTGCCAAACACGGATCGGAACGCAGGCGACGTGCGGCTCAGCTCAATCACCGCCAGCGACTCTTCTTCCATGTTGAGTCCGAGCCCGCCGTACTCTTCCGGAATACTCAATCCAAACAGACCTAGCTCTTTCATCTGCTCGACAATGGCCGGGGGCACAAGATCGTCTTCGGCCACTTGAGCTTCCAAGGGCACTAATTTTTCCACCACAAACTTGCGCAAGGTCACAAGTAACTGGTCCAGGGTTTCCGGGTCCAAAGCCATATTCGCGTGTCCTTGTATATCTATGCCGTCCTAGACAACTCGTTTTGCGCGCAGCGCGCCGACTTCAGTAGTCGAGTACCCGAGCTCGGCCATGATCTGATCCGTATGCTCACCCAGCACAGGTGCGCGATGACGAATTTCACCCGGCGTTTCCGACAACCGGATAGGTGTTTTCGATAACGGTGCGGGCCGCGACAATCCAGGATAGTCCACGTCGGTCATATAGCCGCCCGCCTTTACTTGCGGGTCTTCCAATGCGGTGCGTGGCGAATGTACCGGTCCGGCCGGGATCCGTGCCTTCTCCAAGGAGACAATCGCGTCCTCGGTCGTGCGTTGCTCGGTCCACTCGGACATCCGCGCGCTTATGATGTCGCCATGGTCGCCGCGCAGGATGTCGCTGGCGAAACGCGGATCTTCCAGCCAATGGTCTTCATCCATCAGATTGCACCAACGCTCAAACAGGGGCTGGCCGAGTGCCTGCACAAGAATCCAGCCATCTTTGGTTTTGTAGACATCGGCGGGGGCCGCAACTTGGCCCCGGTTGCCGGTGGCGACCCGGTCGATCTCGATGACGGCTTGCTCAATCAATGTGGAGTTTGCGAACGTAAGCGCGGTTCCCAACAGCGAGCCCTGCACGCATTGACCCTTGCCGGTTCGTTGCCGCTCCATCAGCGCCGCCATGGTGCCGAACGCACACAGGGATGCGGTGCCGAAATCCACATAGGGAACCCAGTTCTTCATGGGCTCGTCCGGATAGCCGGTTACGTGCATGTTGCCGCTCATGGCCTGTCCGACACCGTCAAATCCGACCTTCTGGCGGTAGGGGCCCTGGGGCCCAAATGCCGATACCGTGGTCAGGATGATGTCTTCCTTGATTGCTTTGAGACTTTCGTAGTCTAGGCCCATTTTTTCGAGTGATTCATCCGGCAGGTTGGCGACCACCACGTCGGCGGTGGCGACCAGTTTTTTGACCACCTCCCGGCCTTCCGGCTTCATCGGGTTCAGGGTCATACCCAATTTGTTGCGCCCGACCTGCATGAACAAAGGGCCTTCACCGCCGTCGGCAATGGGGCTGATGAAGCGATCTTCGCTGCCATCGACTTTCTCGATGCGAATAACCTCGGCGCCCAAGTCACTGAGCAGGGTCGCGCAATAAGGTCCGGCGATATAGCGCCCGAAATCGAGCACCCGTATTCCATCAAGTACACCGCTCACGTTTTCTCCCCCCCCTCGTGCCGACAAAAATCGGCCGCTTACATCAGTCGAACGGCCTTATTTCACGTATTTACGGAAATCAGGCTCGCGTTTTTCCATGAACGACTTAACGCCTTCCTGGCTTTCTTCGGAATCGTAATAAAGTTTCAGCGCCTGGAACCCAAGACTACCAATGCCGCGAATGTGTTCGCTGTCAGCGTTGATCGACTTTTTAGCAATAGCGATGGCAGTGGGGCTGCGTTTGTTGAGCTCGCTGCACCATTCTTCAATGGTTTCGTCCAGTTTGTCGTCAGGAACGACAATGTTGGCAAGGCCCATCTCCAAGGCTTCCTGGGCGGAATAGCGTTTGCACATGTACCACATTTCGCGGGCCTTCTTCTCGCCGACCACGTGGGTGAGATACGCCGTCCCCCAACCCGGATCGACCGAGCCCATTTTGGGTCCAACTTGTCCGAATACGGCGCTTTCGGACGCAATCGTCAGATCACACAGGAAGGCAAGCACATTGCCGCCGCCGATGGCATAACCCTGCACCCGCGCTATCACCGGCTTCGGCACATCGCGAATGATGGTGTGCAATTCGTCGATCGGCATGCCGGTGGTGCCGCGGCCGTCGTACTGACCATCGTGCACCGACTGGTCACCACCCGTGCAGAAAGCTTTGTCGCCACTGCCGCCGAATACGATGCTGCCGATGTTATTGTTCCAGCCGGCGCGCTGAAACGCGAGAATGGCTTCTTCGACGGTTTGGCCGCGAAAGGCGTTATATACTTTCGGCCGGTTGATAGTGATGTAGGCGGTGGCGCCGCGTTCCTCGTAGATCAAGTCTTCTAATTCCATGTTTCTCCCCTCTCTTAAAGCCAAAAAAATGTGGTTGGCGAGGCTAGCCCGCCATGGTTAATCCGCCGGACACGCTGATGGTTTGACCAACGATAAAACTCGCATCGTCGCTGGCCAGAAAGGCAACGATCCCAGGATAATCTTCAGGTTGGCCGATCCTGCGCATGGGCACGGCCTTGGTCATGGCGTCAATAATACGCTTACCGGCTTCGCCCGAGGTCACGTCGGCGAGCAATGCCGTATCGGTGGGTCCCGGACACACCGTATTGAGCAATATGTTGTGGCGCACGAGCTCCCGGCTCAGGGTTTTCGAGAACGATGCAATGCCACCCTTGCAGGCTGAGTAGACGGCCTCGCCGGACGAACCCACCCGGCCCGCGTCGGAGGCGATATTAATCACTCGGCCGTTCCTGCGCTCGACCATGCCCGGCAAAACCGCGTAGTGCATGTTGAGGGGGCCATAAAGGTTGATGTCAATCACTTTCTTCCACAGGTCGCGATCGGCGGTAAGGAAGGGCACGACTTTGTCCCAACCGGCATTGTTGACCAGCACATCAGTGCCGCCAACTGCCGCCTCAAAGGCGTCCACGCCCGCTTTCACCATATCGTAGTCCGTGATGTCGACCATGTGGGCGCAGGCCGTGCCGCCCGCGTCACTGATCAGTCCCGCGGTTTCGGCCGCTGCATCAGCATTGATATCAAAAATGCCAACGACACAGCCCTCTTCCCCAAGACGCTGACAGATGGCCTTGCCAATGCCGCTCCCGCCACCGGTGACGATGGCCTTTTTTCCTTTGAGACCTCGCATGGTCAATCCTCCCTCAAATCTTTAACTGGGCGCCGACTGTTCTCCCGTTTACTCAATCGATCGGTGTTCAGGGTCAAAAAACCACTTGACGGCACCTTGCTGAACTTCACTTAGTGATAGTTTGAAATTTGAGCGGCGGCAACGGTCAAATAGCAGCCGGTTAAAGGATGACTTCATGACGGACACGGGACCCGAAGACCCGGCATACGGATTTTCGGATGCGGACTTGGCTGCCATACCCACAGTCTTCGCCGACGATTTGTTCGCCGGCAAGACCGTCATGGTTACGGGTGCGGGCAGTGGTCTCGGGAAAGCAATCGCTTATTTGTTTGCGCGCCTCGGCGCTAACCTGGTCATTTGCGGTCGCAACCCGGAGCGGCTCAGCGCGGCCAAGTCACTGTTTGAGGGCTTGGGCGTTCAGGTAGCCGCCCGGCGGATATCCATACGCGACCCGGCGCAAGTCGACGACTTTCTCGCCTTCGCGGCGACCACGTTCGTCAGCCTGGATGTGCTCATCAATAATGCCGGCGGACAATTTCCACAGATGGCCATGGATCACACGGTTAAGGGCTGGAATGCGGTCATTGACACGAACTTAAATGGCACTTGGTACATGATGCAAGCGGCGGCGCGTCACTGGCGGGACGGTAAAACCAGCGGCAATATCGTCAATGTGGTCGCCGACATTTGGCGCGGCCTGCCGGGCATGGCGCATACCACGGCGGCGCGCGCGGGCGTTATCTACCTGTCGAAAACCGTGGCTGTTGAATGGGCGCCGCTAGACATCCGCGTCAACTGCGTCGCGCCGGGCTGTGTTGAAACGACGGCGTTCGGACTTTACCCGCCTGAGGGCGCCGCCACCTACTATGAAAGCAACCCCATGCTGCGGGCGGGTGATGCCCAGGATGTGGCCGAGGCTTGTGTTTATCTGGCAGCACCCTCGGGCAAGTTCATCACCGGCGAAGTGCTCACCGTCGATGGCGGCCAGCAAATGTGGGGAGATCCCTGGCCGCCCGGCCGCCCGGACTATTTCAAAATCGGAAATCCGAGTTCTGACTAACCAGGGCCCGGACTAACCAGGGTTGGCACTAAAAAACCGTTTTCAATATGTTTGGAACCAGCGCTCAGGCGCGGCCTCTCACGCCCAAAGAGATTATTAAGCGTCGCCCGTAACCTGTTTTTTCTCGAGACTGAGCCGCAGCCGCACCGCCTTCTCGGCAAAGCCGCGCTCATCCATACCCGCATCGGGCACAATAAAGGTAATTTCGTGCGAGAGGGTTGAGCGGGGTATCGGGCGGAACGCTTCAGCGACGCTTGCATAAGCGGAGTGGCGGCGATAAAGGCGCATGGCCACGGCAATAAACAGATCAGCATCCATCCAATCATCCGGCAATGCCAACACAAATGGCGGGGTGGCAAGGAGACCTGGCGGGTGAGGATCGAGAACCGTCAGATTACGCCACACGGCAGCCGGGTCGACCTGAAAACCGGCCCCGTACCCGTTGTCTTTGAGGCTGCCCGGAGCGTTGACGACTGGAATTTCCACCATTTTGGAATCGCCGACACAACCCGGCGTCGGCACCACCGCATCGCGCACTTCGATCGTCACCCGGTAGGCATCGTTCGATATCTCTTCGACCACCAGCACGTTCTGCGGCGCCATGGGAGCGAGCAGTTCGGGCGGCGCGCTCAGCCGGCAGGCTTTGTTCACCCCCTCCATATCGCGCCAGCAGGTAGCGGTCCACTCGCCCACTTCCTTGTTATAGAAGACGTACGCCGCTGTGGCGGGCGCGGCCATCAGGAGCGACAGGAGAACAACACTCACAAATTTCATCATGATACCTCGCGGGATTGCGGGCAAAGCTCACCCCTTGCGCGGCGTGAGTGGTAGACTGCACGCACCATGACCGCGCCCAATTATCACGAGCCCGTATATCACATGTGCAGGAAGGACGAGTGGCGGGTTGCGCAAGCCAGCGGCTCCTACTTCGGCTCGAGCCAGGATGTGGCCGATGGTTTCATTCACCTGTCCACCGGTGAACAGATTGTCGGCAGCGCGGCCAAGCACCGGGCCGGTCAGAAGGACCTGTTGTTGCTGGCGATCAACCCGGATGCCTTGGGCGACGCGCTCAAATGGGAGCCGTCGCGCGGCGGCGCATTGTTTCCACACCTTTACGGGCCGCTGCCGCTCACCTCGGTCGAACACGTCCATGACCTGCCCCTCGGCCCCCTGGGTCAGCACTTGTTCCCGGCTTTGGGGTGAGGCTTAACCGACCCGCTCACCGTTGCCAGGCGATGCCTTGCGGGCCTTCACCACCTCGCTTATTCTGATTCCGCACAACCCGGGGCGGGGTAAACATCCGTGACGCACAATAATGAGCTGCCGGAGAACGACAGAAAGCCTGATCTGAAGCACAAAAAGCCCATAACAGTGGTGGCACTGCTTCTCGCGTTACTCACCTTGGGGGCTCTGGGGTACGAGATATTTAGTCCGTACGGCATTGAATACGCACTTAGCGATCATATTAAACGAATAAAAAAAATTCCAGGTGCCGTCTCAGGTAACACCGAGGCGCAAAAGCAAATGGCGAGTACATATTTCGCTCGATTAGAACAGGACTCAAAAAACGACAAAAGGCAATTCTATTGGCATATGAAGGCCGCCAAAGGAGGCGATAGTTTCGGCGCGTATAAGATCGCGCGATCCTACGAACATGGATATCTTTGACAATGTCGGGATAGGTAAACGCGAAGTATTCCCACTCGGCGCGATCCAGTAGCTCAAGCTCCATGGCTTCCTCCAACGTGATCGAGAGGGTCATCGGCGTGTGGAGGGTCGATTGCGACCGTTTGTCCCAATCATGGACGTAATAAAAACTCCACTTGACGTAGAGCGAGATATGCCTTGTTTCGGTCGTTTCCTTGGGCTGGGGCAGAGCACTGTAGTCGGGGATAAAGTCTCCGGGGTCGAGTACGATCATATCCCCGCTTTTGAGATTTCGGCCCGGGCTTTTCTCACCCACCCGGAAGGTGCTGCCGTCTGCAGGGTTAAACAGAACCATCTTCTCTGGTTGACTGGGTAACGTGACCCAGAACCCCTGGCAATAGGGATTGAGCTTTTCAAGTTCCACAGCGCATTTTTCCAGCGCCTCTGCAAGTGCGAGCAGATCTTGGTCCCTATCTAAGGGGTCCTCGATCGCGCGCTCAAAATAGTCTCGCGCTTGCCGCCGCAGCTCTTCAATCTCGAAGCACGAGGGGAGTTTATTTTTGTCCGGACTCAACGCCAGCATCTGCCTGACTGCGTTCTCTTCCTCTTCCGCTTTCTGCCGCTTTGAGATCGCTTCTGCAATGCGCTCTTTGAGGCCGACTTTGGAAGCGGGGCCTGTGCGGGCATCCGCCGGATCATCGACCAGACTGGCGCGCTGTTCTGAGGTCAGGTTGTTGGGATAGTCAACCGCCTCTTCCACGGCGATGCGAACATCTACGGCCCGGTGGACAAGACTGTTGAGGCTCATGCTTGAGTCCGGCCCGACGAAAGTGATGTCTGCGACGGTGAGACCGGGTGGGAATGGCCTGAGCAAATACTTTGCGAACTCAGGCGCTTTGGTGCGCCTTCGGTACAAGATATTCACCTCGCGGGCGAACTGTTTGTTGTCAATTCCCAGACCCATTTTAACATACACGTAGGGCGGTACGGCATAGGGCTGTAGTGGGGCCGGACCATCGCGCACTGATTTGAGCCATTCTTGCTCGGGTGACTTACCTGTCCACTCGGCAATCTCATCAAATTGATCCGCGATGGAGTTCATGCTTTTGATCAAGCCGTCAAATTCTTTGTTCATGCACTTATCTCATCCTTTTAGACCACCAAATTAGAGGAATAAAATACACCATATTAGTTGAAAAATAAATATAAACCCAATATGGGAGAACATAATTGTGGCTTTAAGTCTGGTGTAATATGACTAATGGGCACCACCCGCGCTAATTTAAACCACAATGGTTGAGGGTATATGGCAGAATCCCTAGGTCATCAGGAGCCCCGCTGACAGGGCGCATGGGACAGGCTAAGGTGTGGGCCTTATGTCAATTATTTCAGGGGAGGAACGACCATGAGCGGCGAGCCGATTATTCCAGAAGGCTACGAAGGTTTTTACAACGACTTTCACTTCGCGCCCGCGAACAAGGTGGGCGACAAGCTGTATGTGTCAGGGCAGATCGGGTTCTCGGAAGGCCTTGCGGTCTCGGACGACCCGGAGACCCAATTTACGGCGGCGTTCGAACATGTAAAAGCGGTGCTGGCGGGCGCCGGTAAAACCATGGCCGACATTGTCGAGATGACCACTTTCCACGTCGGCCTGCAAGCGCACGCGAACACCTTCCTCGCGGTCAAAGACAAATACATCGACGCACCCTACCCGGCCTGGACCGCCATCGGCATCGAAGAGCTGTTCGTGCCCGGCGCCCTGGTCGAGATCAAGGTCATCGCCACTGCGTGAAATAGAAAAAGATCTGGCTGACAGATTATTTCCCGGTAGGCCGTGACTACGGCCCGCCAACATCTTTTATTTGCCGCGCTACGCGTCGGCGGGTAAGCGCGCCCTTACAGGCGACAGCTTCTTAACTGGCTGCCGCGAACGCAAATTAAGAGGGACACTCTATGAAACCGCTTGAAGGACGGGTCGCTTTGGTCACCGGCAGCGGCCGTGGCATTGGCCGCGCCATCGCATTGCGTCTGGCCGAGTTGGGGGCGGACGTGGCGATCAATTATCGGCGCAATGAGACGGCGGCAGAAGACACGGTAGCGGCGATTGAAGCGCTCGATCAAAAGGCCAAGGCCTATAGGGTGTCGGTTGCCGAATGCGACGCGTGCGAGCAGATGATCAGCGATGTGGTCGCGGATTTCGGCAGCCTCGGCATTCTGGTCAATAACGCGGGCATCGCAAGCCGGGGCAAGACCGTCGAAGACACCGACCCGAAGGAGTTCGAGCGGGTGGTGCACACCCACGCGTTCAGCGCCTTTTACCTGAGCCACTTCGCGCTGCCGCACTTGCGCGCGGCGGCACGCGGCGACATCATCATGATCACCAGCACGGCAACGCGGAAAATGGCCGCAAACGGCGCGCCCTACAATGT
>JAPYRI010000054.1 GCA_029941135.1 Alphaproteobacteria bacterium
GATGCAGACAGCGGCGACGTGCTGGCGGTGATGATCGTCACAGAAAAGTACAAGATCAACAAAAAATATGAATGCAAACACGTGTACCGGACCACCGACGCCGTGCACCCGGGCGTTGCCTCGGTGATGGCTCAAGGCGAGATCAATTTGGGCGGCCCCGTACGGGTGCTGTCCGCAGGACCCATCGCGGCCGAATTTCCCGATCTCGTCATGGGGCCCTTCGAGACACGGGCACTGTTCGAGAAGTATGGCTGGTCGCAGGTCGCCGCCTTTCAAACCCGCAATCCCATGCACCGCAGCCACGAACACATGGTCACGATGGCCATGGATGTGTGCGACGGCGTGCTCATTCATCAGGTGCTGGGAAAACTTAAGCCCGGCGATATTCCGGCTGCCGTGCGGGTGAAGGCCGTCGACACTGTCGTCAAAAGACACTTCTCGCCCGGCACCTGGGTGCAAGCGGGCGTGCCCTTGGAAATGCGCTACGCCGGGCCACGCGAGGCACTACTACACGCCGTGTTTCGGCAAAACTTCGGCTGCTCGCATTTGATTGTCGGTCGCGACCACGCGGGGATTGGTGATTTTTACGGGCCGTTCGACGCGCATCAGATATTTGACGCCCTGCGGCCGGATGCGCTTCACATCGAAGCGCTTAAGTTCGGCATCACTTTCTATTGCCATCGTTGCGCGGGCATGGCGACCAACCAAACTTGCGCGCACGAAGAAAGTGATCGGTTGCAGATTTCCGGCACACGCTTGCGTGAGATGTTCAAAAATCACGAGGACATTCCGCCCGAGTTTAGCCGACCGGAAGGGGTCGCGGTGCTGCGTGACTACTACGACAGTTTGAGGAAGCAAGGTTGACCGACGGACAAGAAGAGCAACAATTCGGCTTTACCGAAGAAGAACTCGACACCCACCCCACTGCCTACCGGGACGATTTATTCAGGGGCAAAGTGGTCCTGGTATCGGGCGCCGGCAGCGGTATGGGCAAAGCAACCGCTTGGCTGTTTGCGCGGCTGGGGGCGCGAGTCGTCCTTTGCGGGCGCACACTTGAGAAGCTGGAGCGCACGGCGGCGGGGCTGGAACGCCTGGGTGCCGACGCGCTGGTGCATCCCATGAATATTCGCGACCCGGAGCAGGTAGACGGGTTGATGGATGCCGTGTGGGAGCGCTTTGGCGGACTTGATGTGCTGATCAACAACGCCGGCGGGCAGTTTGCCCAGGACGCCATCGACTTTTCGCCCAACGGCTGGAAAGCGGTCATTGATAATAACTTGAACGGCACCTGGTACATGATGCAAAACGCCGCCCAGCGCTGGCGCGACGGCAAGAAACCGGGAGCGATTGTGAATGTCACCTCGTCCATTTGGCGCGGCGTGTTTGGCGTTGCCCACTCGTGTGCCGCGCGGGCGGGGGTTATTTACTTATCCAAAACCGTGGCGGTCGAGTGGGCGCCCTTCAATATTCGGGTGAATAACATCGCCCCCGGCACCCATGAGACCGAAGGTTTCGCCAATTATACGCCGGAGGCACGGGCGCAGTTTAAGCAGTCCAACCCCATGTTGCACAATGGAGACGCGTGGGACATCGCCGAGGCCTGTGTCTATTTGGCTGCCCCGTCGGGCAAGTTCATCACCGGCGAAACCTTGACCATCGATGGCGGAGGCCAGATGTGGGGCGAAATGTGGATCAACGGCAAGCCCGACTACTTCAAGCTTGAGGGATGACGCTCTATACTCCGGGTGAACGCATTTAAGTGACGAATGGAAAGAGCTACCATGGCCAAGTTTCGCCTGGACGAAAAAGACGAGTTTCCGCACCTGGTGGGGCCCGAGAGCAACTTCAACGAAAGCATGTATTTCAACGTGTTTGACCCGGTCAAAAAGGTCGGCGGCTGGTTCCGCATCGGCAACCGGGTCAATGAGGGCTATGCCGAGATGAGCGTGTGCCTGTTCCTGCCCGACGGCAAGGTGGGGTTCATGTACGCACGGCCCGAGATCAGATCGAATGACAAGCACCATGCGGGTGGCCTTAAGTTCACGGTCGATGAGCCGTTCAAGCAGTTCTCGCAAACCTATGAGGGCGACGTACTCGTCTTGGACAACCCGCGTGACATGATCGACCCCAAGGCCGCGTTCCAAAAATACGGTAAAACCAGCTGCTCGATCCAACTTGACTACACCGGTCTCTCTCCATTGCATGGCGGCGAGCCCACCTCGCCTGACCAGCAAACCATGTACGGCCGCAACTTTTCGACCGGCCACTTTAATCAGCACACGGCGGGCAAGGGGTTCATCAAGATCGGCGACGCGACATACGAAGTGAACGGCTTTGGCTGGCGCGACCACTCTTGGGGCCCGCGCTATTGGCAGAACATTTGGTGGTACCGGTTACTGATCGCCAGTTTCGACGATGACATGGGGTTTATGATTTTAAAAATCACCGACATGGACAAGAACACCCGCCGGGTCGGGGTGGTGTTCCGCAACGGCCAATATGAAGAGCTGCTGGATGTGGATTTGACCACGGATTATTCAAGTGACCCCTATCATCAGAGCATGCGCATTGAAGCCCGCACCATTGAAGGCTCGTTTTTCGCTGAAGGTAAAGTGCGCACCTTACTGCCATTGAGAAACCGGCGCAAAAACGACGACAGCGTCTTGCACACGCGCATCGTCGAGGGCATGACCGAGTGGACCGCCGAGGGCCGCACCGGCTGGGGCATTTGCGAGTACCTCGATCAGATCGTCGACGACAAACCGGTCGGCTTTCCCCACTGATCGATATGCCCGATAATAACGCGGATATGCGTGCAGACACTGTTGAAAAGCTACGCGCGGTCACCGCCCGCCATTTGGGCGACGGTCTGAAGATTGTCGATGCCGATATTGCGGTTGGCGGCGGCTCCAATCGCACCTGGACGTTCGACACGGTGCTCAAATCCGGCGAGCGGTTGCCGCTCATCTTCCGCCAAGAGACCTACGCCGGGCCGCATAATGGCTACGGCCCACAATTACAGTCTACCGGTGCCGAAGGCTTATTATCTGCTCGAAGACGAAGACGGCCTGGGCGCGGGGTTTGTGATGGAACGGATCGATGGCGAAACCATTTCAAGAAAATCCTCCGCGATACGGCGACTTTATCGGCGCATTGCAGGCAATCGACCTCGGCGAGTTTGGGTTTCTCGGCCCGGACTTGGTGGGCAAGGGAGCCCGCACGGGTCGAGCTCGCCATGCAGCGGTAGCGGCTCGATGACTACCAAGAACCCCACCCGGCGTTTGAATTGGGCCTCCGTTGGCTCGAACAGCACATGCCCCAACCCAGCCGCATCGTCGCCGTGCAGGGGGATTTCCGCAATGGTAACTTTATTGTGGGACCCGAAGGCATTCGCTCGGTTTTGGATTGGAAACTGGCCCACGTGGGCAGCCCCAAATATTTGAAGAGCTAAGGCCCCCTACTCCTCCAGCGGAGCCAAAATCTCCGGCGGAACATGGGCGGTGATGGGCGGCAGGTCACCGTCATAGCGCTCAACCTCGACCAAGGTGGTATGCGAGCTGGGGCCCTGGGTGAGGCTCGATGTGCCCTTATCGAGGGTGAGCACATTGGGGTTGCCGTGCTTATCCAGGGACCCGATCTCGCCCGGGGTGACCGGATCGTACCAAGCGCCGGTGGAGAGTTTGATAGTGCTCGGCATCACGTCGTCGGTGACCTCTACCCCTGCCAGGCACGCCCCGCGGTCGTTGTAGATGCGCACCACATCGCCGTCTTGTAGCCCGCGCGCGGTGGCGTCTTTGGGATTTATTTGCATGGGCTCGCGGTTGCGGATTTTGGTCTTCCGGCTGATCGAACCCATATCGAGCTGACTGTGCAAGCGCGCCTTCGGCTGGTTGGACACCAAGTGCAGGGGATGGGTCTCGGCCTTGCTTGTGCCCAAACGCTCGGCCGGTTCCAGCCAGACCGGATGGCCGGGGCAATCGTCGTAGCCGAAGCCATCGATAGTGGCTGAGAATATTTCGATCTTGCCCGAGGGCGTGGTCATCGGGCTGGCTTTCGGATCCGCATAGAAGTCGGCGAGCATCGCCTTTGGCGCCGGGTCGGGCGGAAACTCCACATACCCCTGAGCCCAAAAGGTGTCGAAGTCGGGCATTTCCAGCTTTCGCTGGGCGATGCGCTGGCGGCCAATGTCGTAGAGGTGCCGCAGCCACTCCATCTCGGTGCGTCCTTCGGTAAAATCCTCATGAAAGCCAAGATGTCCGGCCAATTGGGCGAAGATGTCGTGGTCATTGCGCGCGCCGCCCACCGGCTTAATCGCCTGGTGCATGGCGAGAATATATCGATCATCGCCACCAAACGCGGCGCCGATGTCGTTGCGCTCGACCGCCGTCGTCGCCGGTAGGACGATATCCGCGTGGCGGGCCATGGACGTCCACCAGGGCTCATGCACGATAACAGTTTCCGGGCGCTGCCAGGCGCTCAGCAGGCGGTTCAAATTCTGATGATGGTGGAACGGGTTGCCACCGCACCAATAGACCAATTTGATATCCGGGTAGGTCAACCGTTGGCCGTTGTAATCGATGGTCGCGCCCGGATTGAGCAGCATGTCGGCGATGCGGGCGACCGGGATGAAGTCGTCAACGGCGTGTTGCGGAACAGGTACTCCAGGGATGGTCACCGGCTGCACCGCGTTGCCGACCCCATTGACCGCGCCATAGGCAAACCCAACGCCGCCACCGGGCAAACCGATTTGGCCGAGCATGGCCGCGAGCGTCGTTGCCATCCATAGGGGTTGTTCGCCATGGTCCTGCCGCTGCACGGACAAACTGGTGGTGATCAAAGTGCGGGTCGACGCCATACGGCGGGCGAGTGCGCGCAAATAATCGGCCTCTAATCCGCAAATTTCGGCGGCCCAATCGGCGTCCTTGGGCTGGCCATCGGTCGTGCCCATCAAGTACGGCAGGAACTTCTCAAAGCCGACACAGTATTTGGCGAGGTAAGCTTGGTCATGGAGCCCTTCGGCAACCAGGGTATGGGCAAGGCCCAGCATCATGGCGGTGTCGGTGTTCGGCCGCGCCCACACATATTCGGCGTTTAAAAAGTCAGCGGCATCGTCCCTCAAAGGGCCCACGTTCACAAACGCGACCCCGGCGTCTTTGAGCGCGCGCAATCCATCCCGCACCACATGCTCGCCACAGCCGCCATAGCCCACATAGCTGTTTTTGAGCGCCATGCCGCCAAACATCACGACCAACCGACCGTGAGCTGCAATCACCGGCCACGTGTTCAAACTGACTTTGCCCAAAATATGCGGGACCATGGTTTGCACACACGCCCGGCTGTAAGTATCGACCGACTTGGTGTAGCCGCCGTGCAAGGCAAAAAACCGATGCGCGTTGCTGGCGGCAAAGTGAAACATGCCGGAGCTGCCCCAGCCGTAGGAGCCGGCATAGATACTGCGGCTGCCATGCTCTTGTTTGACCCGATCCACTTCGGCCGCCACCAAATCCAGGGCCTTGTCCCACGACACCGGCACAAAGGGCTCAGCCCCACGCGGGGAAGGTGCGCTTTGGGGGCCGTTCTCCAGCCAGCCTTTGCGAATCATCGGCCGGCTGATCCGGGTTTCATGGTGGGTCGCTTCCGGCACCGCATGAAGCAATGGCGCAGGATCGCTGTCTTTCTCGAACGGCTTTGCGTCGACCAGACGGCCTTCTTCAACCACGGCGGTATAAGCACCATAGTGGGAGCCAGTTGAAAAATGTGACCGTTCGCCTGCTTTCATGGCATGCTCTCCTCCACCTCTAAGAATACACCGTGTCAGCACCAAGCGCTGGTAAATATATGGTAACGGCTATGTTTCGACCAAAGAATTCGTTCAATCGGAAATTGATCATCGCCTTAAAGCAGATCGCCTTTCAAATTCTACCGGCAGGTTTGGCCTACCGGTTATGGCACCTGAATACCCGTCGGAAGCCGCCCTATTTACGGAACGACATTACCGATTGCCATGAGATCGGTGTGCAAGCCTGCGCTCAACTATACGTCGGCTGGACACCATCAAGCGGCTGCTCAGCGATAAAGGCACCCTCAGCCCTGACGATATAGAAAGCTTCCAGGTCAGTGCGTCGATTGCCGCCGAAAGGAACGCGTGGCGGGATCGATTTCTGGATAACGTATTGCGTATTGTGCATCAGGAACTTGACGACCCGGACGGCGGCCGAGAAAACGCTCCCAGTTACGAGCAAGCGATCAAATCCGTTCTCGACTAAATCTCGCCATTTCCCCAACCGCTCCAGCGTGATACACCGCGCGTCATGTTACGCATTGACAATCTTACCTACCGGATCGGGCCTCGGGTATTGCTGGATGAAGCCGAGGTGTCGGTCAACCCAGGCCACAAAGTTGGCTTTGTTGGCCGCAACGGCACCGGCAAAACCACGCTTTTACGCTTGATCACCGGCCAGTTGGAACCAGACGGCGGCTCGATCGGATATTCCAACCATTGGCGGGTGGGCATCACTTCTCAAGAGGCCCCGGGTGGTAACGCTTCGTTATTGGACACGGTATTAGAGGCCGATACAGAGCGGGTGTCGCTATTAGCCGAATCTGAGTGCGCCACCGACCCGGCACGCATTGCGGAAATTCACGAGCGCCTGCAAGACTTGGATGCCCACACGGCTCCTGCACGCGCGTCGCGTATTCTGGCGGGCCTCGGGTTTGACGAGGCGGCTCAACAAGTTTCGTGCAGCGATTATTCCGGCGGCTGGCGTATGCGGGTGGCTTTGGCGGCGCTGCTCTTTTCGCAGCCGGACTTGCTGCTGCTGGATGAGCCCACCAACCACCTGGATTTGGAAGCAACCCTATGGCTCGAGGATTATTTGCGCCGCTATCGGGGAACGGTGCTGCTGGTCAGCCACGACCGGGATTTACTGAACCGAGTAGTGGACGAGATTGTCCATCTGGAGCACAGCAAGTTGACCCTTTACCAAGGTGGCTATGACCGGTTCGAGCGCACCCGGCGCATGCGCTTGGAACTGAACCAGAAAATGCGGGTGAAACAGGAAGCCCAGCGCGCCCATATCCAGAAGTTTGTTGATCGCTTCCGCTATAAAGCCAACAAGGCGAAACAGGCGCAATCGCGGATCAAGATGCTTGAGCGCATGGAGCCCATCGCCGACGAACAACGGGAGGGTGGGGTCACCTTCGCCTTTCCCGATCCCAAGCCATTGTCCCCGCCGCTCTACAGTGCCGACAATGTGGACGTGGGATATGACGGCAAAGCCGTGTTAAAGGACGTCACCCTGCGCCTCGACAGCGATGATCGAATAGCCCTCCTCGGCGCCAATGGCAACGGTAAATCGACTTTGGTTAAGTTGCTCGCCGGGCGTCTCGAGCCGCTCGCGGGCGACATCGCAAAATCGGGGAAGCTCAAGATCGGCTATTTCGCCCAGCACCAAACCGACGAGCTCGACCTGCGTGCAACGCCAATCGTTGAGATGGGCCGCCGGCGGACGCGCGACACCGACCAACAACTGCGGTCGCAGCTCGGCCGCTTTGGATTTTCCCAGCAGCGCGCGGACACAAAAGTTGCCAATTTGTCGGGCGGCGAAAAAGCGCGACTTTTGTTTGCTTTAATGGCCTGCGATCGGCCCCATATTCTGTTACTGGATGAGCCCACTAACCATCTGGACGTGGATTCACGGGAAGCCCTGGTGCAAGCGCTCAACGCCTTCGAAGGTGCGGTGGTGATCGTCAGCCACGACCCCCATTTGATCGAAATGACTGCAGATCGGTTTTGGCTGGTGAGCAACGGTGGCGTTGCGCCCTACCAAGGTGATATGGCCGACTACCGGGCGCTCCTGCTGGCAGGTGACAGAAACAAATCGGGACGCGCGAGCAAAAATGGGTCAAATAAAAAAGAACAGCGACGCCTCGCCGCCGCGCAACGGAAATCTGCATCGCGATTAAAGAAGCGGCTCACAGCAGCCGAAAAGGAGGTCGACCGTTTGACAACTGAGCAGGCGCGTTTGGTCAACGCGCTTACGGACCCGGCACTGTATGAGGGCGACAACAAGAAACTCCTCCAGGTGCGCAAAAGTCTGGGCAAAATCGAACGTGCCTTTGCCGACGCGGAAGAACACTGGGCCCAACTTCAGGAGAAGTGGGATCAGGAAACTTGATCGCTACAACCGACGCTTGAAAGGAGTCCCACCGTGAAAATCGAAACCCTATTGCCATTGGGAAAGGTCGATCCGGGACTGCGCGCGGCTGGTACGCCGCTGGATATTTCGACCATCGCCGAGGACGTAAAACTGGTCGAGGACTTGGGCTACGATAGCCTGATGGTCGAAGAAACCAAGGATGATCCCTATATCGTGATGGCCTTGGCAGCGCAAGCGACCACGCGCCTCAACCTCGGCACGTCGGTTGCCATTGCCTTTCCCCGCAGCCCGGCCACCACCGCCATGTCAGCTTGGACCTTGCAAAAACTATCCAAAGGCCGCTTTACCCTGGGCCTTGGCTCCCAAGTGCGCGGTCACATCGTGCGCCGTCACGGGATGGAATGGTCGGCACCGGGTCCGTGGATGCGGGATTACGTGCAGGCGGTGCGGTCGGTGTGGGAGTGCTGGCAAAACGGCACACCCCTCGACTATCAAGGCAGCCATTACAAGCTGAGCCTGATGGTCCCCTTGTTTAACCCGGGCCCGATTGAACATCCGGACATCCCCATCCATATCGCCGCTGTGAATGGCTACATGTGCCAAGTGGCGGGCGAAGTTGCCGACGGAGTGCGCCCGCATCCGGTGTGCACGCCCAAATACATCGAACAAATCATGCTGCCGGCAGTACGTAAGGGCGCGGCCAAGACCGGGCGGTCGCTGGATGGTTTCTGCGTGTCCATGAAGCCGCTGGTCGCCTCGGCGCCTGACCAAGTGGCGCTCGAAGCAAAGATCACGGATGCACGCGCGCGGATTGCGTTTTATGCCTCGACCCCCGCCTATCGGGCGGCGTTTGACCTACACGGCCTGGGCGAATTGGCCGATGAGATGGCAGTGCTGTCGAAAGCTCAGCGCTGGGACGAGATGCCTACGCTTATTTCAGATGATGTGCTGCACACATTTGTGACCATCGGCAATTATGGCACCATTGCCGAACGGCTGACCGAAAGGTACGCCCCGGTGGTGACCAACATCGAGTTTAGCATCGCGGCCAAGACTGCAAACGAACAACAAATCCTGCGAACATTGGTAAGCGACGTACAGGCAACAACCTGTCTCAGCTTTTAGCGAAGGCTGTCCGGGATTTCGCACACGGGGATAGGCACCATTTTGTGCGTATTGGCAGCGTGAAAACGCCGGTAAATATCGAGCACTTCGCGTTGCCGGTCATCGAGGCCGCCTTCATCGCCGTCAAATGACATGGCCCATTCAAGCTCCGGATAGCTGGCGCCGATCTGGTCTTCGTCGGTGCGATCATCCCCCCACAGTCCATCGGTGGGCGGCGCATTCAAGATCTCGTCAATGACGTCCAGTTGCCGCGCCAATTCATAAACCTCCGTCTTAAGCAGATCAGCAATGGGGCTCAAATCCACGCCACCGTCGCCATACTTGGTGAAAAATCCGATACCGAAATCTTCGACCTTGTTGCCGGTGCCAACCACCAGGCGGCCATGCAATGCAGCAAAATAGTACAGTGTCGCCATGCGCACGCGCGCGCGCGTGTTGACTAAGGCCATCTCATGGGAAGCGGTTTCGTCAACCTTCGGCAATGCCACGATAAACTGGTCGTACACGGCCGTCAGTTCGACTTCCTGCCCGCTCACATTGTCAAAATTCTGGGTCAGAAAATCAATGTGTTTGCGCGCGCGATTCACTTGATTGGGCGCCTGGTAGATCGGCATCTCGAGGCACAGCAGAGGCTGGCCAGTGCGGGCGGCCAAGGTTGACGAAACCGCAGAGTCGATGCCGCCCGAAACCCCAACGACGAACCCGCCGGTTCCTGAACGCCGATTGTAGTCGGCGAGCCAATCGGTGATGTGTTGGAGTACCGCGTCTGTTTTCATGTTTCGATCTCTGTCCTCATTTTGCCCGACAGCCTACCCTGCGCGCCTGTTTTCACCAATCAGGAAGATCAACAACGATTGCACTGTGATCGGTGAAGGCGCCCGGCCCCGTGCGCACCTCGTGGTCGTAGACAGCACGCGCCTGGTCAGGCTCCAAAGCTGAAGGCAGTAACGCCAGATCGCAGCGCCCCCGGAACCACTGGCCTTCGTATTTGCGCTCGAAAGTAAACTCAGGCTCGACACCTTCCACCCTGGTTGCGTCAACGAGTTGAAAGGTCCCCAGAAAATCATCGAAGGCGCGCCGTTCGTCGGCGCCGGTTGCGGTGCTGTGGGCATTGCCAAAGCGGCCATCTTGCGGCCGTGGCGCCAAGTTAAAATCACCGACGACCACCATCGGCTTGCCATTGTTGCCACCGCCTTCTTGCAAATCCTTCAATTGGTTTCGGCGGGTTGTGCCTTTGTAAGGGTCCAGATGAACGGCGTGAATTTCAAATCCATTAGCTTTAAAGGCGACCCGGTGATCAGCCACTTGCAAAACCGCTGCCGTGACATGGGGTTTCGACCACACCAACACATCGTCCGATGCGCCCACCAAATGATAGTTTTGCAGCTTCCACCAGCGCGCAGGTTTGTTGACCCATGGCTCCTGAACAGTGACCACATCCGGATCGACCTCTTCGAGCCATTTGAGGACATTTTTGTGATAACGGCTCAGAAAGAACCGCTTATTTCCATTCACTGAGAGTAATCGCATGACTGGCGGTCAGCCGCCGAAGCCTGCGTTGAGGTCGCCATACGGCCGAGCGTCGGATGCAAAATCGAAAGTGCCTGTCGCCTTGATTTCCTCGGCCGCGCCTAAAAATCCGCCCAAGGCAGCGCGTGACAGAACACTACCAACACTCACCCGGCGCACGCCCAAATCTGCCATGTCGGCAAGTGTAAGATCACTGCCGGCGATCCCCATCAATACGTTCAATGGGCGATTGATCGATTGGACCACGCGGGCAATATCTTCTCGTTTGGTCAGTCCGGGCGCATATAAAACGTCCGCGCCCGCCTGCTCGTATGCCTGCAAACGCTGAATGGTGTCGCCCAGATCCGGCCGGCCATGGAGAAAATTTTCGGCGCGACCAACGACCATGAATTTGACGGGCAGTTCCTGCGCCGCCACCACCGCCGAGCGTACCCGCTCAACCGCCGCCGCCATAGGATAGATGGGGGCGTCCGGGCGTCCGCTCGCATCTTCAGTCGACCCGCCCATGAGCCCTACATCGGCTGCCATGCGAATGGTTTCGGCTACCGTCACCGGGTCATGGCCGTAGCCGTTTTCAAGGTCGGCGTTTACCGGTAGATCGGTCGCTTCCACAATGTCCTTGGCGTTTTGAAGCGCTTCCGCGCGGCTGACCGTGCTGCAGCCATCGGCGCGCCCGAGCGCGAATGCAAGCCCGGCGCTGGTGGTCGCTTGTGCTTCAAAATCCAAAGCAGCCAGCAACTTTACTGATCCCGCGTCCCATGGATTGGGAATGACGAACGTACCGTCACGTTCATGCAATTGCTGAAACTTTTGTGTTTTCTCTGCCCGAGTTGTCACCATTTCCTCCCGACCAAATTCGGTTGACGAGACTACCACATCGCAAGTAAAGGTCATTAATGATGGACGTTGGCACAGCTTTTCTGGCAGGGTTTAACGACTGTTATCAGCGACCGCGAATCAACACATGTCATTTGCAAGGAAGCGTCATGACCGACGGAGCAAAATACCAGCAAGACAAATTTATGGCCGGGCTCAAGCGGCGGAACCCCAAAGAAACCGAATTTCACCAGGCAGTCGGCGAAGTTGCCGAAACCCTCATTCCCTATCTGAACAGTAATCCTAAATATCGGGAAGCCCAGATACTTGAACGCCTGACCGAACCCGACCGGATCATCATCTTCCGCATTGCCTGGGAAGATGATGATGGCAATATACGCGTCAACCGGGGCTATCGGGTACAGTGGAACAATGCGATCGGACCCTACAAAGGTGGCCTGCGGTTTCACCCGAACGTCACCCTGAGTGTGTTGAAATTTCTCGCCTTCGAGCAAACCTTCAAAAACAGTTTGACCGGGCTGCCCATGGGCGGCGGCAAAGGGGGATCAGATTTTAACCCCAAGGGCAAATCAGACCGGGAAGTCATGCGTTTTTGCCAGGCCTACATGACCGAATTGTTTCGGCACATCGGCCCCTTTACCGACATTCCGGCGGGCGACATTGGCGTGGGGGCCCGCGAAATCAGTTATCTGTTCGGTCAGTACAAAAAATTATCCAACCAGTTCACCGGCGTGTTGACCGGCAAGGGACTTGCCTTCGGCGGCAGCGAGATCCGCTCTGAGGCGACCGGCTACGGATGTGTCTACATGATGGAAGACATGCTGAAGCACCACGGCTCATCCACTGAAGGCAAAATCGCCGTCGTATCGGGCTCCGGCAATGTGGCCCAGTTCACGGTCGAAAAATTGAATGAATTGGGCGCAAAAGCGGTCACCTTGTCCGACTCCTCGGGGTTTATCCATGACCCGGACGGCATATCCGCGGACAAGCTCGCGTTCGTCAAAGATCTCAAAACCGTACGCAGGGGCCGTATTTCGGAATACGCGGACGAGTTCGGGGTCGCCTATTTTGACGGAAAAAAGCCGTGGCAGGTTCCCTGTGACCTGGCTTTTCCCTGCGCCACACAAAACGAGATTGCCACTGCCGACGCCGAAGACCTGGTCAAGGGCGGATGCAAAGCCGTGTCAGAAGGCGCCAATATGCCTACCCGGCGGCAGGGCATTCACGTTTATACCGAAGCGGGTGTTCTTTATGCCCCGAGCAAAGCCGCGAACGCAGGCGGTGTTGCGGTATCGGGCTTGGAGATGACCCAGAACAGCATGCGGCTGTCCTGGTCGCGGGATGAATTGAACAAACGACTGCGTGACATCATGGAAGATATCCACGGCCGCTGCGTCGAGTATGGGCAAGAAGGAGAGCGGGTGAATTATCTGAAGGGCGCCAATATCGCGGGTTTTGTCAAAGTCGCCGATGCCATGATTGCCCAAGGAGTTTTGTAACCTCAACTAGATTATCGACCGGTCTGAAGAAATGGCGGCAGTATCTTGAAATTGGTCGTCGCGTGGGCCAAGGCCATGCCGGCAAACATGGCGGCGACAAAGCCAAATGTTTTCATGTCCAAATAAACCAGTGCCGATAAAGCCGGACCCGGACAATAGCCATAGATACCCCAGCCAACGCCAAATAACCCCGCACCCAAAAGCAATTGTCCGTCGATCCCCGCGTTCGTGGGGAGGTAAAATTTTGATCCCAGCAGCGGTTGGCCGCGCGGCAGCACGAAGCGAAACCCAATCACTGTGACGGCGACGGCACCGCCCAAAACGAACATCAAGTCCGGTACCCAGGTTCCAAATAAATCAAGAAAACCAAGAACTTTTGCCGTGTCAGTCATGCCGGACAGGGCCAAACCTATCCCGAAAGCGAGACCGCATATGAGGGCGACAATTCCTTTCACAGCGGCTCTCCTACATCACGTGGCGAACGATAAACACGGTCACGATGCCTGTCCCGACAAACGTTAGCGTTGCCACCAAGGAACGCACAGACAAGCGCCCCATACCGCACACGCCATGACCGCTGGTGCAGCCGCTGCCCATTTTGACGCCAAACCCGACCAAAAGGCCGCCGATGAGAACATAGCTCCAGCTTAAGGGGCTGGGCGTGGGATAGGGCGCATTCGCCAATTGGTGATAAAAGAAAGGCCCCGCCAACAGACCCAAGAGGAATAACCAGCGCCAGCTATTGTCCGCCTGATGAGAAATTGCCCCCCAAACAATGCCGCTCACGCCGGCAATGCGGCCGAGAAAAAATAGTGTCGCCAGCGCAGCACTCCCAATAAGTAACCCGCCTGCGAGAGGTGTCAGAAATTCGATCATCATGCGTAATCTTGCCCTGCCGAGCGAAACATTGCAACAGAACGTCACAACAACCTAAACCTTATTGCTGCCAACCGCCTAAGTCCTCACTTTTTCTAACCCCATTTCTGGATTACTCTCGTGACGTTAGCCTAACGACTGTTAGGTCGTGCTGGATCAGGGGAGATATCGAAGTTGCATATTCTTAAGTACGACAAGCACTTCACCAGACGCCACTTTTTGGAAGCTGCCGGAAAATTGGCATTGGGCGCAGGTATGCTTGCGCCACTGTGGGATGTGATCTCCCGTGATGGTGACATCGGCGCTGCTTATCCGGACGAAGCCCTGTCTATCGAGCACCACAGTGGTGGCGCAGTAAAGCCAGGCGGCCTTATTGATGCGTCAAACGTGGACGCGGTCAAGCATATGCTCGACCCGGTGCTCTATATCGAGGTCTCACAGCAAGGTCGTGTCATTCACGTCAAGGAGCCAGAAACCGACATCATGCGGCACGGTCCTAAGCCCTATATGGAAGCTACACTCCGAAATCGGGGCATGGCTAGGCTCGACAAAAAAGGCAACGTATTCACAAAAGAAGGCAAACCGTGGATCGGTGGCCACCCCTTCCCAGGCAGCAGAGACGCGCTTGAAATCGTGATAGGGCATGCGCTCAACTGGACCCGCCACGACGTCAATTTATTCACTGCTTACGAGTGGGATTTGGACAAAAATGACAGGGAAATGTTCCACTACCAGTTTTTATTTATTGAGTATTTGGTTGTTGCGCGAACGGTTCTTGATCCCAAACCTTACGCACATAATCATCAAGACAAATTGCGTTACAGCACTTTTCTGATGACCGCGCCCCAATCTGCAAAAGGCACGTCGGTGCTCAATATTTGGTACTACGATCAATCAAAGTTGCCGGAGTTTTATGGTTTTTTGCCTGATTTCAAGCGAATCCGGCGCTTAACCTCCAGTCAGCGTTTTGAGCCCGCGGTACCCGGATCGAACTACTCCCCCTCGGACACATATACGATGGGTGATCCGGTTTTATTGTGGGGCAACTTTAAAATTGTCGGCAAAGTACCATTCTTGGGCGGCGTTTCCGGCGGCTGGGCTGGTCACAAAGATAACTGGATCCTTGATCGTCATGGGGGCGCAAGTGGGAGGCGGTTTTTCGACAGCACGTTCGAGCTGATTCCCGAGGCGATTGTGGTCGATATGGAGCCGGTCGGTTTTCCGAACGCGCCGTACGGTAAACGACGTGTCTGGTACGACCCGCGCAATATGAGCCCTTTGACCGCCATCATCTATGACCGAAAGGGCGAAATTATCAAAAACTACTTGAACCAGTGGACGGTGTACCAGATGCCCGACGGGACTCAATGGCCAGAAAAGGGCGACCCCTACTGGTCGGGGACCAAACTTACTGCCCATAACCTGCCCCGCGATTCCATCAGTTTAATTCAACATGTGTACGAAATTGACGGCGGCTTCAAAGTCCGCCTGAACGAACCAGAGATATATGAGGAGTTCTGCACCATCCCAGCTGTGAGGCGGTTGGGCAAATAGGTCTACCCGCCGGCATCTGGTTGTCCGATATGCTTCCGTCAAAAATTGCCGCCGGGTGGCTTTGTCAACTAATAGTTAAACTCGGACATGTCCGCAGGGCGGCCCAAATTGACTCGAGCAAAGGCGCTACACTACTTGACGTTAGGTACTGTTGCCGTCCTGTGCGTGTAACAAATTTTGCTGCATGAACCAGTCGTAATAGTCGCCGGTCGTGATTGGCGGTTCTTTCGGCGGATTATCTGGCGTGGTGCAGGTTGGCAGGCATTCGATGACTTGGTCCGGTTTGGGCTGAAAGAACAGAGGAATGGAGTAGCGATCATGTCCTGACAAGTTGCGGACCCTGTGCGGTGTTGACAGGAAACGCCCATTGGTCCAGCGGGTCAGCATGTCGCCCGAATTGACGACAATTGAGCCCGCCGAAGGGGATGCCGGAAACCAGTTTCCAGATTGACTGAGCAACTCAAGTCCAGGCACGTCGGCTGCCGCCAAGAGGGTGAAAAATGAACTATCGGTGTGGGGCCCGACATTAAATTGGTCGTCCTCAAGTTCGTCAGGTGGCATATGTGCAGCCCGCAACACTGACAAAGTCTCATTCTCGCTGAAGGCATCGCGGAAATAATCCGGCGGCATGTCCAAGGCAGTCGCATAGATGGGTAGAATTTTGCGGCCCAATTCTTCGAGAGCATCGTAATATTCGACCAGAGTTTCGCGGAACCCGGGAAGGTCATTGGGCCATTGGTTCTGTATTTTTAGGGAGCGCGGCCCGCGGTCGCACATTATGAAAAAGCATTCGCCTACGTCCGGCTTCAAGGTGCCAGTGTAATAAGGCGACGTCCTGGGGAGCTCTCCCTCGTTGCCCATATACCCGACATTGTCTCGATTGATGGCAAGTTTCGACTTTGCGGATTCAGGCAGGACGTGAAAGCGCTCCGTCTCAGCAAACATTTGATCCATCAGGCTTTGAGAAATGCCATGGTTGACGATGACAAAAAAACCGACCTCTTCGAGTGCGTATCGGAGTTCCGCCGCAACTTTTTCCAGTGCGCCCTCGTCGCCCGCGAGATACCCCGCCAGATCCAGAACCGGAATATCCTCACTGGCAGCCCCGAACGTTTGGGTAACAGGCACTTCGTCAGTTGCTGTGCTCATGGGTCTCCACCTTAGTAAGTATTGCGCAGCCGCAATCGCCAAACGCCAAACGCTAGACTTCCCGCTCCATGCGGTCAAGGCGAGCTGGCTTATTCGCCAGCCAGCTAATCTCGCCCTCATCAGCGGTATCCCAATGTCCGTTGTTGGCTATTAGCGGACTCTAATCCGATGCCGTCCCATGTCTGCTTTACCCCCAACAACGGACATTGCAGACGTGTGCCGATCAATGCGCGTGTTAATCTGTTAGGTGGGGAAGTTGTCGCGATAAAACCGCCCGAGGATCGACACACAAGCTCCATTATGAATGTCGCCTTACCCCATCGGCGATGGCTGGATAGCGCTGTATGGCTGCGACAGGGGCGCTAAATGACAATAGATAATTTGGATGTTTGGTTTCGTTCGGGATTGGCGACGAAACCAATTTACGGATGCTTTTCCATCCATTTGCGGGCCAGCTTTTGTGCTTCTGCGATTAGGGCGGGAATAATTTGCCAACCAATCGCATTTTTGATTTGTTCGAGAAAAAAATCCAACATGCAGGAAGTGATCGCACGCGGGGGCCGACCGTTACCTTAAGGCCGTGCCGAAATTCACCTAATCACGTCATGGCGGCGGCGTAGGTTCCCATGTCGAAATAGTCGCGCCACATGGCGATTTTGCCGTCCCGCATTTCAAACACGCCGGTGCACGGCAGATCGACCGACTTGTCGCCGGCTTTGGTGCGGTCGACCCGCTCGGCGATCACCACGTCGCCGTCGCCAACGAGGTTTAGAACTTCCCAGTCGGTCGCGGACCAGGCGGAGACGAACCCGCTGATGAAATCGCGCACATTGTCCCGGCCCGAGACCGGCTCCAGGGGCATGTTGTAATAGGTGCCGTCGTCGGTGAAAAAGCCGGCCAGTTCGTCGGCGTCCAGCCGCGACCAGGCGGCAATGAAGTCGCGGATGATCTGCTTGTTATCACTCATGGTTTCCTCCCGTTGCGTTGCTAAATCCGAACCCCGGCGCACACCAGAGAAACTCCTAAAGTCAAAATGACGCCTGCAACAGCAAGGGGGTGCTTCATGACGAGACCTCGTGTCTCTTCTGATTGACCATAAGTAGTCCTAAAGTTTGTCCAAATCGGACGGCTTGTAGACGAGGGTTAGAAACTCCATAACCGCTGATCCTTTTTGAACATCCGTGGTCTCTGCCAGATTATAATTTAGCGAAACGGCAGTGTCCTTGATCATCCAAAAATCCTCACCGTGTCTGAGTGTAATCATGACGCCTCATTGCAATATCCCCTCCCACGGTTGATCCTTAAGTAACTCTACCCTCGCACTACGTTAGGTGTCCACAAGATGGACCCCAAGCGGCATTATCAGAGGAATACGAGCGGATTGGCAAAGCTCCTCAATCAATACGTTTCATGCTGCAAGTTGCCGCCACTCTGCCAGCGCGGCCGATCGGCGGCTCCTAAAATTGTCTCGGCTTTCCAGGTGACGGTCTTTGTTGAAGTGATTGTGGACTGAAGCGTGAACGGAGACAAATTTCTGTAGTGACTTCGTGCTCCGGAATTTCGCCATCGCTCGCTCTCGTCGCCGGAAGGATTGGTGTGAGTTCTCAGCCCGATTGTTGAGCCAACGCCCAGTCTCCTGGCGTTTAGAGTTTCCAATGACGTTCATCGCCGCGCGATAGGACCGAAGCCGATCCGTCACAATTACTTCTGGTCGGCCATATCGTTTCATAGTCTTTTTCAAAAACCTGAGTGCCGCCTTACGATCTCGCGTCTTTGTGACGAATGATTCGAGAACTTCGCCCTCGTGATCGACGGCTCGCCAGAGGTAATGAGTTTCACCATTAATCCGGACGAACACTTCATCCAGGTGCCATCGCCATTGC
>JAPYRI010000055.1 GCA_029941135.1 Alphaproteobacteria bacterium
CTGTTGACCGCACTGCCTGTTCATGCTGCCAGCAGCCAGGCACCCGATGCCAAAGACGCGGTCAATTTTGTTTCCACACTAGCCCACAAAGCCCTCGGTGTTTTGAAAGAAACATCGGAGAACGACTTATCTGCACGGAAAACTGTATTTCGCGACATTCTTACCGAAGGCTTCGATTTAAAAGCGATCGGCAGGCTCGTACTTGGCCGTCATTGGCGGGCGGCCGGTGCCGAACAACGGACCGAGTACCTCCACCTATTTTCAGAGTACGTTCTAAAAACCTATTCATCCATGCTCGGCGGCTACACCGACGAAAAATTTGAGATCGGCAAGGCGCGTCCGACGGGAAAAGCCGACATGCTGGTCAAAAGTAGGATTGTCCGTTCAAATGGGCCGCCGGTCGTTGTTAATTGGCGCGTTCGTATTATCGGCGATAAATACAGAGTTATCGATATTTCGGTCGAAGGTGTGAGTATGGTTTTGACAAAGCGATCCGAATTTTCCTCGGTGATTAAAAATAAGGGTTTCGACGCGCTCCTGACCGCACTTCAACCTCGGACTTGAATTCCGGTGATCAAATTATGCGATGCTGCTTTCATTCTAAGACAGGCTGGTTCATGGCCGCTTGGTTAGGAAATTAGCCGCAATCGGCGAAGCCCCCGGGCTGCATAATTTATCGCCGCACCGAGCCCCAGTTGCAAATCAGTTGAAGTTGACCCGCCGTGTTATCAACCGCGGCCAAACACGCGCCGGTGCGCTTCGACGGTATCGAGACTTCAAATCGGGTCACGTAACGCACCCCTAGCGCTCCTATGTTTCCAGACTGTTCCCGGCCTGAACTCATGCGGACCAAATTTGCATCAAACTCGCCAAAAACTTCGGAAATAAGAGCAACCAGACCTGGTCGGTCATTGCCAATCACCTCAATCCAGTGGGTAACAGGACTGGTTTCTCCTTGGTCGGCTAAATCCTGATACGTACTGATCGAAAGGCTTATTCCAGCCATTAGATCAAGCGACTTGAGTTCACTTTCCACATCATTTTGGCTCACCTCATCGGGCAGCTCAACCACGCAGAAAAACTCGAAACCCGCCCCCAAAACGGCGAACGATGTATCGCGTAAATTCCCTCCCCGATCGAACAAACTGGCGGATACGGCGGCGACCAGCCCGATACGGTCGGGCCCACTCATTGAAACGTAAATATTATGAGTCATAACTTTGCACGCTTCCTAAAAACATACTGGGCAATCTCCACCAATTCTGTGCAGCCGGCTAGTGAACCGGGTATAGTGGGCAACAGACATTCACACTTACTGTTGTGAAGACACTGACGCAAGTTGATTTAGCGCCGGTATCGACCATTCGCAATGACAGACCATGAAACTCATTTCGCCATATCTCCTGTTTTTGGGTAATGCGCCTGACCAATTGGCGGCCAAGAGTGCACAAGGTATCGTGGATTGGCGTCCGGAACTGGCTCGCGGACAATTACGGTTACCGGGTTGCGCGGCGGACGTCGGATTGCCGGACATGAGTTTACGGGACGCCTCTGCCCAAGGCGTTAAAACCCTGATAATCGGCATCGCTAACGCGGGCGGTTTTTTACCAGAGGCGTGGACCGGAATATTGGTGTCGGCCCTTGAAGCCGGCCTTGATGTGGCGAGTGGCTTACACGCGCGGTTGGAGGACGTACCGGAAATTAGGGCGGCGGCCGCACATTACAATCGTCGCTTAATAGATATCCGCACGGCGGCACAGAACCTCCCAGTAGGAACTGGTCAACCTCGCACCGGCCATCGAATGCTCACCGTAGGGACGGATTGTTCGGTCGGCAAAATGTACGCGACTTTGGCCGTAGAAGCCGAAATGAAACGCCGGGGAATCCCCGCCCTTTTTTGTGCGACGGGACAAACCGGCATATTTATTGCTGGATCTGGCGTTCCTGTAGACGCCGTGGCGGCTGACTTTATTTCCGGTGCTATCGAGCAATTGACGCCGGACAACCCGAATGGCCATTGGGACCTCGTGGAAGGCCAGGGGTCACTGTTCCATCCTTCCTTTGCGGGAGTCAGTTTAGGACTTTTACACGGGGCCCAAGCAGAAGCATTGATCCTCTGTCACGAACCCACTCGCACTCATATGCGCGGTTTGCCGCAACAGCCTCTTCCCAGTCTCAGTATCTGTGTAGAGGCGAATCTTGAAGCCGCTCGTCTCACATGCCCCCATGTGCGCTGTGTGGGGGTAGCGGTAAACACCTCACACATCGCCCAGGATAAAGTCCAAGTCATTCTCGACCAGATCGAAGACGAACTCGCTATTCCTGCCGTGGACCCCTTCGCCAGCGGAGCTGGACGCCTGGTCGATGCCCTTCTCGCACCATGACCATTCTTACCGTCAACCGTGAATCCTGGCCCATTCGAGGCAATTTCAGAATATCTCGGGGTAGCAAAAGCGCAGCGGAAGTTGTTGTAGCCCAAATTGCCCATGAAGGCGTGATGGGGCGCGGTGAATGTGTTCCCTACACGCGCTTTGGCGAAACGATCAACGGCGTTATAGAGCAATTAGATGGTTTGAAATCGCGTGTGGCTCAGGGGCTCGGCCGGGATCAGCTTCAATCTCTACTACCCGCCGGGGCGGCACGAAATGCCATCGATTGTGCTATGTGGGACCTTGAAGCAAAATTAACCGGCGTCCCTGTGTGGCGCCGGGCAGGCCTCCCTTCCCCCATGCCGGCTACAACCGCCTTTACCATTAGTCTGGACACACCAGCACAGATGGCCCGAAACGCCGCCAGCGCAAGCACAAACCACCCGTTACTCAAGGTTAAGTTGGGCGGGGACAGTGACATGGAGCGGTTGAAGGCAATCCGGCAGGCGGCGCCAGACGTGCGCTTGATCGTGGATGCGAATGAGGCCTGGACCGTCGAACATTTAAGCGAATTTGGACCTTACTTCGCTGAATTAGGGGTCGAATTAATCGAGCAACCCCTGCCCGCCGGTGAAGACCACAAGCTCACCGACGTCGACTGCCCGGTCCCCCTATGCGCTGACGAAAGCTGTCATGACACCGCGTCTTTACAGTCAATCACGGGACTATATCGTTTTGTGAACCTCAAACTCGACAAAACAGGCGGTCTGACCGAGGCCTTATTCATGGTGCAGGCGTGCCAGAAGGCAAACCTCGGAATCATGATTGGATGTATGATTGCCACATCTCTGGCGATGGCACCAGCGACACTTCTCAACTCATTCGCTTCATATGTTGATTTGGACGGGCCCTTACTTCTTGAGCGAGACAGAAATTCGGGTCTTGCTTACACAAACAGCAATATCTCCCCCGCAACCGCGGATTTATGGGGTTAGAGAGTGACTTTTGAATGGCCGTGGAACAATTGAGTAAAAGATGAATTGGTGATTCTAATGAATTGTTATTAAAAATTTCACCCTCTTCAACTCGCCCAATATCAGTTGTTTTCCGATGCCGGAAGGGCGGCATTATCTGACCTCCGATATACCCAACATTGGCAATTAGTTTGGCCTAGACAACGTTCCTGGCGCGAAACAAATGGCCTTTCCCCCAATTATTCCCTTTAGATTAACGATATATTTGTAGGACTCTGGGCAGAATACCATTGGAATCCCTAAGAGATTCCGTTTCGATAAGACAACCTAATGGCGGGCATTGGCTTTGAGCTCAGAAGACTCACCCAACGTGAAGACTTAATGGGGGTCGTCCAGGGCTATATGCACTCGGCCCTAGTTTCATCAGGACCATGGCTATTTACCGTTTTGGCCGTTGCCGCCATCCACATATTTTCGGAATCATGGGCGTCACCGGCGAAATTGGCCGATTTCCGTATCGCCATAATTTACAGTTTTAGTTTTTCCCTGGTTCTGACCGGACCGGTCATGTTAATCGCCACCCGCTATTTGGCTGATAAGATCTACGGCGCATCGGTAGAACAAGCGCCCGGCATGGTCATGGCATTTGGTTGTGCAATCTGGCTGGGTGAAGACTATGGCACCAGTGGATTACTGGTCGGCTTCAATATTGGTTTGGCGACGATCATGTTTACCCTCGTCAGCTGCGTGTTTCTTGTCGCCAACGCCACGTTCACATATGTAAGCACCCAGTTGGCTTTCGAGTATTACGGATACGGTTACTTTTTGTCGTGTCTCGTTACGTTGCTGTATGCCTATGCCATAACGTCACGCGAAGTTCTTCGCTTGCCTTATCTTACGTTTGTGCTGAACAACGCATCGGTGCGCTAGCTAAAGCCGCATTAGGCTCAGACATCCAAATCTTTTTTTGAATTGTGAATTTCGGTTCGGGAAAAACCAATCAACGTTGGTCTATATTTTGGCGTCCTGCGTAGCCATTTTGATTTTGTCACGCAATCCAACGGCATTAAATGGCTTCACAATATAAGCGTCGACGCCTGCGGCCTTCGCCCGGACCACATCCTCAACACTGCTGGCCGTTGACAACATAATGAAGTGTAGGTTTTTGACCGTTTCAGTGGCTCTAATTTTAGCCACGAGATCAAGGCCACCGACCGGGCTCATCGTCCAATCTGAAATCACCAGATCAAACTCGGTACTGTGTAATTTTTTATACCCGTCGCCACCGTCTTCGGCTTCGACGATATTTCGGTATCCAAATTTTTGTAACAAATTTTTGATGATGCGCCGCGTGGTCGCTGAATCGTCTACCAACAATACTTTCTCAGGTCGACTTTCCCCAATGCCGATAAATCCGGGTTCTGCTTGTGACTGATCGGATTTCGCAACTACTTCAACGCTAGGATTGTCTACCGCTAGCTCGTCGTTTGTTGCTCCCTCAGCCACAGTATTTCCACCCACCATTCTGCTACCAGATCAGATTATCGGGCTTTGTCCAACAGCGAGGATAATTCATCCACTACCGAATCTTCCGACAGTGGTAAACTTACGCTGGTTTAATTAACATTTAGCGAAGTTTCGATTGACGAAAGTCAATTGTGGCCGACCAGCAGAATTGCGCGCAACGAAGGAGACTAAAGGGCTATTTCCTGACCCTTGAGAGCCGGCAGGTTAAGCATATTAATGAGGGTGCGCACTTCTTGCCGCGCCGCCACATGCGACATGGTAAGGGGCACATCTAAGCCGTTTTCGCGCAAGTCCATAAGGGTGAGGCCCTTGAGGAACAACTCCCGGTAAATGACACGTTCGCCAAACCCAACGGCTGTTCGAAAGCCGATACGCGGGGCCAACTTGTTCAAAACTTCGCCCACCCGGCGTTTATTTTTGGCGTCCAGGCTCGATATACGATTGCGCATAACCACCCAATCAATCGAGCCACGATCCCGCATGGCACGGCGTTTGCGGCATTCCCAGACCATTTCCGCGTACAAGCTTGGTCCTTGAATTTCATGAGATCCCGGATCGACCCGGGTGAGTAAATCCAAGTCGACAAAACTGTCGTTCATGGGTGTGATCAGGATGTCAGCATATGAATGACCCAATCGCGAGAGATGGCTGTCGCTGCCGGGACTATCGATGACGACAAAATCATTGGTTGCCTTCAATTGCGTCAGATTGGCGGTAAAGCGATCATACTCCTCACGTTCCGCAACCTCGACAATGCCATGACGGCACCGCTCGATAACCCTCAAATCAGGCACATCAAGGCTCGCGTCTTCGATTGCTGCAGCATACGCCTGACGGTTATCCAGGTATCGAGCAAGAGTCCGTTGGCGGGCGTCGAGATCTATGCATGCAACCGAGAAACCGGCGCGCATGAGAGCAACTGCGATGTGCATTGCCATGGTCGACTTGCCGGAGCCACCTTTTTCATTACCAAGAACGATTACGTGGGCGCTCGTGGCACCGCCGCTGCCTTGCTTTCCGTCCGGGGCAACATTGCCCGCAGGGCCAGCTTGCGGGTTGGATACGGCCACCTGGGCAGTCGCCTGAGCGCCTGAGTTGCTAATCATCGGCCCTCTTACCTGAGCAATTGCGATGGCTTTTTGCCCCAGCGCCTTCTGGGTATCCGCCATCATATACTCCATGATTGGCGGGATCGGATTACCGATCCTTGACTAATACAAATTTCCCTCACTGAGCCGTACTTCCGGGATAGTGGCCATCCTCCCTCCTCAAAGTCAAGAACCGCTCAAATTTGCTCCCAACATTTTGAAACTCTGATAGAAAAAGACCCCCGCCATTTATGGCGAGGGTCTCTCCCAAATCAATGGGTCCGTGTTCGTCAATCAGTACGCATATCCGTAATGAATTTTTCCACCTCCGAACTTAGAGAACTCGAGTGTTTTGACAATTCATTGGCTGCCGACCGGACTTGTTGCGCTGCGGCGGAAGTTTCTTCAGATCCCTGGGAGATCGTCGCAATATTTTCCGTCACTTCCTGAGTGCCGCTGGCAGCTTCTTGAACACTGCGACTATGCGCGCGCGTCTCCCTTGATCACAACACTGATGACGGGTTCCTGAGGACCGAGGCCGGTTACATCAGTTTGCGGCTGAAATTGCGGACGGTCGATGGGCGGAATACCATTTTTGGGCGGTCCGCCCGAGCAAATTTCTAAATAATCAACCGAATGTACAGAGAAATCTGTCCGTGGCCATTCATGCCGCCATTTGGAGGGGCGGGCATAGGCGGTTGCCGCACCCATGTAGGCAATAAAATCAAGCAACACAGCGCCAAAAGCGATGCCCAGTATTTTGCTACCATCGACTTTATATAGGACCACCATGTCCGCCTCCACACAACCTGCCTGAACGGTTTGGCTGGTCTCATTCTGTCGTGCTGGACGCGAGGCCGAAAATCAAGTGCAATCAAGCTTTCGTGAGGGTGCGATGGTATGGAAAATGTAGAGTGCGTCGTGGTCGGTGCCGGCGCGATTGGACTTGCCATCGCCCGGCGGCTGGCAAGGCAAGGTTTAGAAGTATTAGTGGTTGAAGCGCGTGGTGCGTTCGGCGAAGAAACCAGTTCCCGAAACAGCGAAGTTATTCATGCCGGATTGTATTACACGCCCGGCAGCTTGAAAGCGCGCACGTGTGTGACCGGACGCGCCTCCTTATATGACTTTCTAGACGATCACGGTGTCAACTATCGCCGTTGCGGCAAGTTTGTCGTTGCCGCTGACGCGAACGATGTGGCTGATCTTGAGCGGCTGAAGGAAAACGCCGAGCAATGCGGCGTTGACGACCTTGAGTGGCTGTCAAAGGAAGTCGCTCATAAAATGGAGCCCCGGCTCAATTCCGTGGGCACGCTTCATTCGCCTTCGTCCGGTCTTATTGACAGCCATGGGTATATGCTCGCCCTGGTCGGAGATTTGGAGGATGCAGGAGGACAAATCGCCTATTGGAGCCGGGCCACTGCAGGTGAAGTCAACAACCAAGGCCATCAAATCCAAATGTCTGACCGCGAAGGCGGTCGTTTGATGATTGCTTGCCGCACCTTGATCAATGCCGCCGGTCTGGGAGCCCAGGAACTGGCGCTGAAATTGGCCGGCCATCCTCGAGATCGCGTGCCCGCCCGCCAATTATGCAAAGGCAATTACTTCACCTTGAGCGGTAAAGCGCCATTTTCGCGTCTCATTTATCCGGCTCCCGGCGCCGCCAGCCTCGGGTTACATTACACTCTTGATCTAGGCGGCCAGGCGCGTTTTGGTCCTGACGTTGAGTGGATCGACGAGATTGATTACCAAGTCGATCGCAGCCGGGTCTACCCGTTCTGTGACGCCATTCGCCGCTACTATCCTGGCCTGGACGAAGCTGCGCTGGAGCCAGCCTATGCTGGAATTCGGCCGAAAATCCAAGCTCCGGGTGAACCCGCTGCCGATTTCCAGATTGATGGTCCTGACGATCACGACATCGACGGCTTGGTCAACTTGTATGGAATTGAATCTCCAGGATTAACTTCGTCGCTGGCCATTGCCGATCACGTGGTCTCTCTCTTGGCATAACCACCCCGATCCTCTAATGTCCCGGCGTTTTTCATAGTACGTGGACGAGCATAAACATGTCACCCTCTGAGACCGACACGCCCCTTCCATTAGCCGCAGTGCGCACTGTTGCGGGTTTGCGCGCAATGGTCGCTAAATGGCGGCGGGCGGGCGAAACCATTGGTCTGGTGCCCACCATGGGGGCACTCCATCGCGGTCACATGTCATTGATGACACTTGCGCAGACAGAAGTTGACCGTGTGGTGGTCAGTATATTCGTCAACCCTACCCAATTCGGTCCCGACGAGGATTTGGACAAGTATCCCCGGCAAGAGCGATCAGACGCAGATAAGTTGGCCGCCGCAAATGTTGATCTTCTTTTTGCTCCTCAGGTCACTGAAATGTATCCGGACGGCTTTTCAACCACAGTTTCAGTCGAAGGCGTGTCTGAAGGCATGTGCGGCGGTAAACGACAAGGGCACTTCGATGGGGTTTCAACCGTCGTGTCAAAACTTTTTATGCAGTGCTTGCCAGATGTTGCGGTGTTTGGTGAAAAGGATTACCAGCAACTTCAAGTGATCAAACGTTTTGCCCGCGACTTGGATTTTCCGATCCGAATCATCGGCGGGCCGACTGAGCGCGAAGAAGACGGCCTCGCGCTATCTTCGCGAAATGCTTATCTGAGTGATGAGCAACGGGGGATCGCAAGCCACCTGCCACAAATACTTAAAGGCACCGCTTTGGCCATTGCGTCAGGGCATGTGTCTCCCGATCTAGCGCTTCAGCAAGGGATCACAGCGCTGAATGCTGCTGGCTTCGACGACGTTGAGTATCTTGAGTTGCGGGACGTTGAAACGCTAGTACCACTCGTCAGTCTCGATCGGCCTGGACGTCTGCTGGTCGCCGTCCACTTGGGCAAAACCCGCTTGATCGATAATGTGGCCGTCAATCTGGCTTAAAGAAACTCGAGGTTAAAGCAGACCCAAAGTCCGCAAATCTTCAGCAAGTGTGTCAGGCAAATCATCGCCTTCAGCGACGCCACCGCCGAGGCGCGCCAAGTCAGGCGGTGCATCATCAGGCTTTAAATAACGCCAGCCTTGATGGGGGCGCCGCCGCCGGGGCTGGGTGAGAATCATTGTCGGGTACAACACCAACTCGCAGCGGGTACCGCCTTCCTCCGTGTCTACGGTTCTGATGTCGAGAAAACGCTGGCGAACGCGTACAGCACGCTTGACGATCCAATAGAGCGAACCGCCATCCAGGAGTTCTTCGGCCCGACGCGGTGTAAAGCGAGTGGTAGTGATAAAAAAGGGACCGTTGTCCCCGTGCTCAATGCGGGATTCGATGAGTTGGCGAAAATGGTCCAAGCTTTCAACTCCAACCGCCATCCGGATCATATTGACGGTCATCGTCTTCGGTCATCCATATTATCAGCCGTTACTCTTTTTCTTCGAACGATACCAGGACCGCTCCATCGTCAATTTGGTCGCCCGCCACCACGTTTACCTCAGCAACCACACCGTTCTCGGGTGCACACAAAGTATGCTCCATCTTCATGGCTTCCAAAATAACCAGCGGCATGTCCTTTTCGACCACGTCGCCGGGCATCGCCATCACTTGGACAATTTTTCCGAACATCGGTGCCGTGATGGCGCCGCTGCCGCCGTCCTCCATATCGCCGACTTCCAGAGGATCGTGAAGGGTCAGCCGCTGCGCTGAACCGTGGCTCATCACGGTTATCAGTTGACCTTCTTTAACCACGGCGGCAATCGAGCGCACACCATCGATATTTGCAATCAGATTACCTTCAACGTCGATTTCGCCCCGGGCACGCACACTGCCACCTGGCATATCAATGATGTACCCGTTGGTTTGGTAATGAACAGTAACCGCAATCTCCTCGTCACCGTCGGCAAACCTCAATACTTCATGGGCATCGTCGTTCATCACCCAACCATTCACTTGGGCCCATGGCGAGTGGGGATCATTTGACTTGGTCGCCATATGACGGGCATCCACCGCCCGGCGTAACACTTGATCTAATGCGGCCAACACCAGCACCCGGTAGGGCACACCACCCGTTTCTGGAATCAAATCGGCGGCATGGCGTTCAATAAAGCCTGTATCCAATTCGCCGTCGATGAATGCCGGGTGGGCGGCAACGCGGATCAAAAACGCAGTGTTGCTGTTCAGCCCAGCGATTTGACAATCAGCCAGCGCTACCCGCAAGCGCCGCAGAGCACTCGATCTATCTCTGTCCCAGACAATCATTTTCGCAATCATCGGATCGTAATGGATAGACACTTGATCGCCCTCCCGCACGCCGGTATCAACGCGCACATGGGGGCCGGTCGCGCCAAAGCGCAGACGTGACAATGTTCCAGTGGAGGGCAGGAAATTATTGGCCGGGGCCTCGGCGTAGAGGCGCACTTCGATCGCGTGACCATTGATGGATATTTCGTCTTGGCCAACCGGCAGGTCTTCGCCCGCTGCTACCCGCAACTGCCACTCAACTAAATCGTAGCCGGTAATCATTTCTGTGACCGGATGTTCGACCTGTAGGCGCGTGTTCATCTCCATAAAGAAGAATTCAGCGCCGTCCAAACCATTGGTCACATCAACAATGAACTCGACCGTGCCCGCGCCCACGTAGCCGATGGCTTCCGCAGCTTTCACCGCCGCCGCGCCCATCTGCTCCCGAAGTGCCAAGGGCATATCCGGCGCGGGCGCTTCTTCGACCACCTTCTGATGACGGCGCTGAAGTGAACAATCACGCTCAAACAAATGAACTGCGTTGCCGGCTTTGTCGCCAAACACTTGAATTTCGATGTGTCGTGGTTTGGTGAGGTACTTTTCAATCAGCACCCGATCGTCTCCGAACGCGGCTTTGCTCTCCCGCATCGCGCCTTCGAGCGCTTCGTCAAAATCGGATTCCGCGTGCACTTGCCGCATACCTTTGCCGCCACCGCCAGCAACGGCCTTAATCAAAACCGGATAGCCTATATCGGCGGCGGCCTGTTTGAGCACGTCCGGCGACTGGTCTTCATCATGGTAACCCGGCACTACTGGCACTTTGGCCTTTTGCATAATCGCTTTGGCCGCGTCTTTGAGCCCCATCGCGCGAATGGCATCGGCAGTTGGGCCGACAAAAATAATACCAGCGTCTTCGCAGGCTTCGGCAAATGCAGCGTTCTCGGACAAAAAGCCGTAACCCGGATGAATGGCGCCAGCGCCGCTGCTTTTGGCAACTTCGAGAATTTTGTCGGCGACCAGATAGCTTTCTGCCGCTGCCGCCGGTCCAATCAGCCAGCCTTCGTCGGCCATGGCCACATGGCGCGAACCCGCGTCGGCTTCGGAGTATACGGCAACCGTGCGCACTCCCATGCGACGTGCGGTTTCCATGATCCGGCAGGCTATTTCACCGCGATTGGCAATCAATAATTTATCAAACACTGGGTTCGTCCTCAGAAGCTATAATTGCTATTCAGCGTCGTCTTACAGGCCTTCGTCTTACATTCGGAACACGCCAAACTTGGTTTCCTCGGGCTGCGCGTTGAACGACGCGGATATTCCCAAGGCAATCGCCATCCGACTTTCAGCCGGGTCCAGAATGCCGTCATCCCAAATTCGTGCAGCCGAGTAATACGGGTGTCCCTGATGTTCGTACTGTTCCCGAATTTCGTTTTTAAAAGTTTCTTCCTCTTCCACCGGCCAAGTACCGCCCCGTCCTTCCAATGCATCACGGCGCACGGTCGACAGCACGCTCGCCGCCTGCTCACCGCCCATGACAGATATCCGCGCATTGGGCCAATTCCACAACAGGCGCGGACTGAAAGACCGGCCGCACATGCCATAGTTACCGGCGCCGTAAGAACCGCCGATCATAATTGTATATTTGGGCACCTTGGCGCAGGCAACGGCCATGACCAGTTTGGCGCCGTCCTTAATAATGCCACCGGCTTCGTACTTTTGGCCGACCATAAAGCCGGTGATGTTTTGGAGGAACAGCAAAGGAATATTGCGCTGACAGCAGAGCTCGATAAAGTGCGCACCCTTTAATGCCGACTCCCGGTACAAAATGCCATTGTTAGCGAGAATGCCCACGGGGTAACCTTGAATATGGGCGTATCCGGTTACCAATGTGGCGCCAAAAAGTTTTTTAAACTCGTCGAACTCACTGCCATCCACGAGGCGAGCAATCACTTCGCGCACGTCATATGGGGTACGGATATCTCGGGGGATCACCCCGTGTAATTCGGCCGGGTCATACAGTGGCTCACGTGGCGCCTGCACATCGACCGACACATACTTTTTGCGGTTAAAAGTGCCGACCACTTGCCGTGCCATGGCGAGCGCATGACTATCATTCATGGCGTAATAGTCAGTGACGCCTGAGGTGCGCGAATGCATGTCGGCGCCGCCCAAATCTTCAGCCGACACAATTTCACCGGTTGCCGCCTTGACCAACGGTGGCCCCCCCAAAAAGATGGTGCCTTGCTGGCGTACGATGATGACGTCGTCAGACATGGCGGGCTCATAGGCCCCACCCGCCGTGCACGAGCCCATAACCACGGCGACTTGGGGAATACCCCGTGACGACATGGTGGCTTGATTGTAAAAAATCCGGCCAAAGTGATAACGGTCGGGGAAAATCTCGTCTTGGAAAGGCAGATTAGCCCCGCCGGAATCAACTAGGTAAACGCAAGGTAAATTATTGTCCATGGCGATTTCCTGGGCCCGCAGGTGCTTTTTAACCGTAATCGGGCAATAGGTGCCGCCCTTGACCGTCGCATCGTTACAAACCACGACAACTTCCTGGCCTTTGACCCGCCCCACACCCGTGATGATACCCGCGCCGGGGATATCGCCGCCGTACATTTCGTGGCAGGCCAGCTGAGAAAATTCGAGAAACGGAGCGCCTGGATCGAGCAGGCCACGCACCCGGTCCCGCGGCAGTAGTTTGCCACGGCCCACGTGGCGATCTTGGGAGCGCTTACCACCGCCGCCCTTAATCACCTCAATCTTTTCACCGAGGTCGCCGAGCAAGCCCTCCATATGGGCTACATTTGCCTTAAACTCGTCCGAGCGGACTTTGATGTCGCTCTTAAGTACCGCCATGTTTGCGCCTCAGCCTATCGTTGACTACAAAATCGCTAGAAATCACTATTCGGCCGCCAAAGCACGGCCAATCACCAGCCGTTGGATGTCGCTGGTGCCTTCATAGATTTGACACACTCGAACGTCCCGGTAAATGCGTTCGACTGGAAAATCGCTCAAATACCCGTATCCGCCTAAAGTCTGAATGGCACCGGAGCACACTTTCTCGGCCATCTCCGACGCAAACAGTTTGGCCATCGACGCTTCCTTTAGACACGAAGCGCCGGAGTCCTTCAGCGCCGCAGCGTGCAGCACCATTTGCGTCCCCGCTTCCACTTGCGTTGCCATGTCGGCCAACCGGAAGGCGACCCCCTGGTGCTCAATAATCGGCTTACCAAAAGATTCTCGCTCTTTTGCGTATTCAATAGCCACCTCCATGGCCGCCCGCGCCATACCCACCGACTGCGCGGCAATACCGACGCGCCCGCCTTCCAGATTGGCGAGGGCTATCTTGTATCCTTCCCCGCGTGTCCCCAACATGTTCTCAGCCGGGACTTTGAGGTCTTCGAACACTAATTGACAGGTGTCTGAACTGTGCTGGCCCAGCTTCTTTTCAATGGAAACAACCCGATAACCCGGTGTGTCGGCATCCACGAGAAACGCGGTAATCCCCTTTTTCCCCAACTCCGGATCGGTTACTGCGAATACGATGGCGAAATCGGCGATGCTGCCCGCGGTGATGAACTGCTTGGTGCCGTTGAGGATGAAGTGATCATCCCGCTTTTCGGCCCTCACTCGCAGATTTGACGCGTCCGATCCCGCCTGGGGTTCGGTCAAGGCAAAGGCACTGATGGTTTTACCGCTCGCCAAGGGACTGAGATATTTGTTTTTCTGCGCTTCGCTGCCAAATCTGTAGAGGGCGTTGCTGAGCAACCCCATTACACTGGCCAAGGTCCCGCAGCCGCCGTCGCCTGCAGCTATTTCGATCATCGCCAAGGCAAAAGACACATAATCTGCCCCCGCGCCGCCCCATTCCTCGGGAACGATGATCCCCATCAAACCCAATTCACCCATGGCCTTGTACTTGTCCACGGGCACATGACTATCCCGATCCCATGCAGCGGCGTTGGGCCACAGCTCGTTCTGTGCAAATGCGCGCGCACTCTCGCGAATGAGCTGCTGTTCTTCAGTCAAAATCATGGGGGCTCCCCGTTAGCCTAAGATGTACGGCTAAACGGGCCCCGCCAGTACTCAAGCGGAACCCGTTTTCCTGATCCTACGACGAGATTTATGCGGCGCGCTCAACCGCAATCGCTGTGGCTTCGCCGCCACCAATGCACAAGGACGCCACCCCCCGTTCCAGCCCGTATTTCTCAAGTGCGGACAGGAGCGTCACAATAATGCGCGCGCCCGAAGCGCCAACCGGATGACCTAATGCACACGCACCGCCATGCACGTTGACCTTTTCGTGCGGTAGGTAGAGTTCACGCATGGCCGCCATGGTGACCACGGCAAAGGCTTCGTTCACTTCAAACAGGCCAACGTCTTTCTCGGTCCAATTGACCTTCTCCATTAGCTTCCTGATCGCGGTTACAGGCGCCGTGGTGAACCACGCGGGCTCGTGGGCATATGACGAATGCCCAACAATGGTCGCAATCGGGGTCCGGCCACGCTTGTCGGCCTCGGAGCGGCGCATCATAACCAGCGCCGCACCCCCGTCCGAGATTGAGCTCGAGTTGGCCGCGGTGACCGTTCCATCTTTGGCAAATGCGGGCTTAAGCTGCGGTATTTTATCGACCTTGGCTTTGCCCGGCTGCTCGTCTTTTGCAACGACAGTTTCGCCTTTACGGGTTTTCACAGTGACCGGAGTGACTTCCTTGTCGAAACTGCCGTCGTTGATGGCTTTGTTCGCACGGTTGAGCGACTCAATCGCATAGGCGTCCTGAGCTTCCCGGGTAAACTGGAAATGCTGGGCGGTGGCCTCGGCAAAATGGCCCATCAACTTGCCTTTGTCGTAGGCGTCTTCAAGCCCATCGAGGAACATGTGATCTTTGACGTCGCCGTGGCCCATGCGCAGGCCTCCACGCGCATTGGGCAGCAAATAAGGCGCGTTGGTCATGCTCTCCATCCCGCCCGCAACCATGACGTTGTTCGAGCCCGCTGCCAGCATGTCGTGCGCCATCATGGCGGCTTTCATACCCGAGCCGCACATCTTGTTGATGGTAGTGCAATTGGCGGCATTCGGTATACCGGCGCCCAGTGACGCTTGACGGGCCGGCGCTTGTCCTTGGGCCGCTTGAAGAACGCAACCCATCAACACTTCTTCCACGTCCGCCGGCGCAACGCCAGACCTCTCAAGCGCCGCTTTGATTGCCGTTGCACCCAACTGCGGTGCGGTCGCGCCTGATAAATCACCCTGAAAACCACCCATGGGGGTGCGGGCCATTCCGACGATGACAATTGGATCTTCAAGCATGCTCTTTTCCTTTTCCCTTATCTCTGGCCTCTTGGAGGCCCAATCCCATCTACCAAGTAAATTGCAGCCGGTGTCCCTTTAGGCTGTTTCGAGAAACAGCTCCCGGCCAATCAGCATGCGCCGGATCTCTGATGTCCCAGCGCCGATCTCATATAATTTCGCGTCCCTAAGCAGCCTGCCTGTCGGGTATTCGTTAATGTAACCGTTTCCGCCCAAACACTGAATGGCTTCCAATGCCATCCATGTTGCTTTTTCCGCTGCATAGAGAATGGCGGCGGCGGCGTCCTTACGGGTTGTCTGGCCTCGATCGCAAGCCTTCGCCACAGCGTAAACCAAAGCACGGCTGGCGCACAGGGTCGAGTACATGTCTGCAATTTTGCCCTGCATTAACTGAAATTCGCCGATTGCCTGACCAAATTGTTCGCGTTCGTGAATGTAGGGCAGGACCACGTCCATGCAGGACTGCATAATACCAATGGAGCCCGCCGATAGCACTGCGCGCTCGTAATCGAGGCCGCTCATCAGCACATTGACCCCACGGCCAACTCCGCCCATGACGTTCTCATCAGGCACCTCGCAATCGACAAACACCAGCTCGCAGGTGTTCGAGCCGCGCATGCCGAGTTTGTCGAGCTTTTGTGCCGTCGAAAAGCCCTTCATCCCCTTTTCGATCAAAAAAGCCGTAATGCCGTGCGGTCCGGCGTCTGGGTCGGTCTTGGCGTACACCACCAGCACATCCGCATCAGGGCCGTTGGTAATCCACATCTTGGTGCCGTTCAAGATATAGCGATCGCCCTTTTTATCAGCACGCAGGCGCATACTGACCACGTCAGAACCCGCACCAGTCTCGCTCATCGCCAATGCACCCACGTATTCGCCGCTGATGAGCTTAGGTAAATATCTTGCTTTTTGTGCGTCGGAGGCGTTGCGGTTGATTTGATTGACGCACAAATTGGAGTGCGCCCCATAGCTTAAACCGATGCTGGCCGATCCCCGGCTGATCTCTTCCATGGCCACGCAATGTTCCAGGTACCCAAGGGCCGCACCGCCGTATTCCTCGTCCGCCGTCACTCCCAACACACCCAAGACGCCCATTTTGGGCCAAAGGTCCATGGGAAAGGTGTTGGTTTCATCAATCTCGGCAGCGCGTGGCGCCAATTCTTTTTCCGAGAATGATTGAACAGAATCCCGCAGCATGTCCGCGGTTTCGCCCAAATCGAAATCGAGAAATCTGAATGCGTTAGGGATCATGTCGAAACCTCGTTCAAAGCAAAAACCATGCACCCAGTCCAAGCAATGAAAAGAAACCAAAGACATCGGTGATGGTGGTGACAAACACCGTAGAGGCAACGGCGGGATCAATGCCCCGACGCTCAAGGCCCAAGGGGACAACGATGCCGGCCAAACCTGCTAAAATCATGTTTATCATCATGGCTGCACCCAAAACCAGCCCCAGACCTAAATCCTGAAATATCAAGCCGCCCGCCGCTCCGGTGAGCGCGGCAAACAACAGCCCGTTCACCCCCCCAACCATAACTTCCTTCCATACAATACGCGCGGCGTTCGACGCGGTGAGCTCCCGGGTGGCGATGGATCGCACCGCAACGGTCATGGTTTGAGTGGCGGCGTTACCGCCCATGCTGGCGACAATCGGCATCAGGATCGCAAGCGCGACCATTTTCTCAATACTGGCGCCAAAGGCGGCGATCACCAAAGATGCGAGCGCCGCTGTGCCGAGATTGACCAACAGCCAAGAAAAGCGCGTGCGCGCCGTTTCAGTGACAGAATCATACAGATCGTCTTCCTTCACCCCAGCCAGTCGTAGGGTATCTTCTTCGACCTCTTCGTGAATAACTTCGACAATATCATCGACCATGATGACGCCTACAAGCCGCCCTTCAGGATCAACCGCCGGTGCCGACAGCAACCCGTATTGCTGGAAGAGGTAACCGACTTGTTCCTGATCCATATCGACCGGCACCCGGCGTAAACCGGAGTCCATAATATCGACCACTTTTACCGGTCGTTTTGCCCGCAGAACTCGGTCTAAATCAACGGCGCCGATGGGATGATAGGTCGAATCAACAACAAATATTTGGTGAAAAGCGTCGGGCAAGTCTTCGGTTTCGCGTAGATAATCGATGGTCCTCCCCACTGTCCAGTAGGCGGGGACGGCAATCAGATCGCGCTGCATCAAGCGCCCGGCGGTGTCTTCACCGAAGCTGAGCCCTTCCAAAAGGGCCGCCCGTTCTTCTGCCGGAAGGGCTTTGAGTACTTCGGCCTGCTGTTCCTGGTCGAGGTCCTCAATGACATAAACCGCGTCATCGGTTTCAAGCTCGGTGACCGCCGCCGCCAAGGCACTTGGCTCGAACATCTCGACCACGTCGTCGCGGATAGATTCGTCCAGCTCCGACAAAACATCGGGTAGCAAATCAGAACTAATGTGATCAAGAAGCACGCTGCGCTGATCGCCGGACAAGAAACCGAGCAGATCCGCCATATCAGCGGCATGCAAAGGTGCAATCAGTTCGCGAATATGGCCGGCTTCACGGTCTTCCAATTCCTGCGCTACAGCGTGTACGAATGCGGGCGTGATCGCATACACCGGGTCCACGGCAATGTCACTTTCTGGAGCGGTTTCCGGCGTATCGGGCGCGTCGTTCATGGCATCCCCGGCGACCAACGCTTTTGAGCCGCGTGTATCGTATGAACACTGAGGCCCATGAAGCTGGATGGCGTCACGGGCCTGAGCGATTTGGTGCGGTCGAGAAGACTCGAACTTCCACGGGATATTATCCCACAGCGACCTCAACGCTGCGCGTCTACCAGTTCCGCCACGACCGC
>JAPYRI010000056.1:0-12267 GCA_029941135.1 Alphaproteobacteria bacterium
GTGTTGGCGGGTCCTGCAGGGGCCAATGCTTTGAGGACAAATATAACGACCTCGCCAACCCGCGCCGCGCCGCGTGCCCGGTCCAGCAATGCCAATACCGCAAGATCCGGCGTCTCGATCTTATCGGCCCGGTCGCTCACAGCGGCCTGCCATAATTCATCAGTCACCGACAGGCCCAGAGCCTCTAAGAGAGAGAAAACCCGTGCCGTGCGATCCTGTTTTTGAATGTCGGTTAAGTCAGCCAATGTTTTGAGCCACGGATTTAACGCTTGGGTAGGCGGCAGCACAATTCCCGTCGCATTTGCAACCGCCAACAGCGGCCACATTCGTACTTTGGTTTCGTCAGATAAAGTTGCGTACCACCGCATGGCCTGATCAAGGTCACCCGCGGCGAGCAATGCACGGACTGCGTCGGCGGCTAACCAGGAGAATTCTTTGCGCGGGATCAGGCGCTGGCAAATTCCCAAAGTGGCGGCCGCCTCCGCTCTGAGAACCCCTTCTTTGTCCGCACTACGCCAAAGTGTCTGCAAAGCCTGAAGTCTTGTGTCCTCCGCTTCCTGATCGCCTGAAGCAAGTTGAAATAATAACGCCCTAGACCTGGGCCCAGGATTAGTTTTTGCCCGATTTAAAGCTTGTGGGATATCGTCCGGTGCGAAGGCGACATTGCTATAAATGCGCCCTAAATCTTCCCCTGAAACAGCGCCGATCATCGCCGCCTGATTTGCGATCGCCAAACGACGATCCAAATCGATTGCCTGATCATGGGCCATGGCGTGCAATATTGCCGGCGTCGCCGTCGCTTCCAGCTCCGGTGGAATTTCTACGCCCATTGCCCGCAGCATTTCAAATTGAAGAGCGTTCAAATTCGAGAGCTCAGGGGGGGCTTTTTTGCTGCCACCCAGTAATGCCGCCGACAAAGCGATAAAATCGGGGTCTGCTTCGCCGAGTTCATGCACCAATTCCACGGCCAGCGCCGCCCCTGCAGTGTCTCCGGCCTTAGCTCGACATAGTGTCACCGCTTGCAGCCAATAGGGATCATCACTATCCCGGATCATAATCTCTGCCGTGGCACAGACCGCCGGTAAATCACCGGACAGAAACAAAGCATTTGATCTCGCCCGCGCCACGGCGGGATTGTCCGATGACGTCGCCGACCGGCCGACGAGACGCACCACATCCGCTGGCCATCCCGCAGCCATCAGTCGTTCGACCCGAAGTGCGAGAAAACTTGGCACAGATGAAGGGCCGTCGGGCACCTCAGCCCGGCTCAACAATAGTCGCCGGACAAGACTGTTGATCACCGGAGATGGCGTCGCAACGGGAAGGCCCGGGAGCAGCTTTTCGACCCGCGCACGTGAAATGCCTTCCCACAATGAGGGGGCAAAGCCACCATCAGCAATATTTAAGACACCAATTGCCGCGCTATCCATGGCTGCCAGTTCGCCCGTCCTGACCATAGGCTCTTGGGCGTTGGAATAATCTGGGTCCGACGCGACATTGGCGGTGTTATCTCGATCCTGGTCGACCGTATCCGGCTGGGAAAGAGTAGAAATTCCGCCAAGCGGAGCCGGTGTTATCGTTTTTTCAAAGATACCATTTGGCAGAATTGAGGCGTCTTCTTCGAAGGGCGTTTGTCCCAACGCCACGCCGGTCCAAATCGCAAACAATGCCGTGCAGACAACGAACCTAATCCGGTTCAGGAAGGGCGTTGTTTTTCCGTTGCAGGCGCCGGACTTATTTAGGGAAACGGTCATCAGGAAGGGTGATTTCGACTTCTGCCGACGGCGGAGGAATATTCCAGCCGGAAAGAAAAATAGCGCCGCCAACTAGGGCGCCGATGATTACCAGTGTGGCAATTAGCGATGCTCTCGACATGGTACGCTTTACTCTCTTGTCGCCATAAACGTGGCGCATCAGCACGACCGCCCCCATAGGCGGTTCTTTGCTACCGGTACTCAACTAATTGTGCTCAACTACATGTGCTCAACTACATGTGCTAGAATGCCCTAATGAGTACCGTTTTTCACTGTATCGGCTCGCTGGCTGGCATGCAATGGCGCGTCTTATTGCGCGCGCAAAGAACAATCATTAAGTCGTTCCTTTCCCATGAGTAAATTGGCTGAAAAATCCCCGGGCGCCCCTGCCCTAAATTCCTTATCGCTGACCAAGCCACTGGTATTGGTTGGATTAATGGGGGCAGGAAAAACAACGATTGGACGCCGTTTAGCGGCGCGATTAGGCGTTTCGTTTGTTGATTCCGACGCTGAAATCGAAGCCGCTGCGGGTTATTCAGTACAGGATATATTCGACAAGTATGGCGAAGCGGCGTTCCGGGAAGGCGAGCGCAAAGTCATGCTGCGGCTTCTAAAGGGGCCTATGCAAGTGATCGCCACGGGGGGCGGTGCATTTATGGACCTGTCCATTCGCCAGGCCGTCACTCGTCACGGAATATCTGTGTGGCTGAAGGCCACTTTACCTGTGTTATTAGAAAGGGTTAGCCGGCGCAACCATCGGCCCTTGTTGAAAACCGGGGATCCAAAGGAGATTCTCGACCGTCTAATGTTTGAACGCTACCCGGTTTACGGAGAGGCGGATATAACGGTCGAGAGTGGTGCAGGTCCTCATCAAATTGTTGTCGATCGCATATTGGACGCGCTAACGCGGTTGGAATGTGAAGTTGACGAAGATGGTGCCGCCAAAGAGAGCAACGGCTGATGACTGGCCTCTCGTCGGCAAAAGACAATGTCTCAACAATCACCGTCGAATTGGGCGCGCGAAGTTATGACATTCTGATTGGTCGCAATTTAGTTGCTGATGCGGGAAATCTCGTAAAGCCTTACCTGAAACGACCGCGCGCCGTGATTGTGACAGACAAGACGGTCAACGAATTGCATGCGCAAACGCTGGAAGAATCGCTCGCTTTTGCCGGCATTGCCCATGACAAAGTTGTCCTATCGCCCGGTGAAAAAACCAAAAGCTTGCAAGAGCTGGAACGCTTATTGAACGACCTACTTGAGATGGGAGTCGAGCGCAATGATACTTTAATTGCCTTGGGTGGCGGCGTTGTTGGGGACATAACTGGCTTTGCTGCCGCCATCTTATTGCGGGGCATAAATTTCATCCAAATCCCAACCACTTTACTGGCGCAGGTGGACAGTTCGGTCGGTGGCAAAACCGGGGTCAATACCGTCCAAGGCAAGAACTTGATCGGCGCTTTTCATCAACCCCGGCTCGTGCTTGCAGATATTGGAACGCTCGACACATTGCCGCTACGGGATTTTTTAGCGGGTTACGCGGAGGTGGTTAAATACGGCCTTATTAATGATGCTGATTTTTTTGGCTGGCTTGAGAACAATGGTACTGCCATGCGCGACGGGAACTTTGACGCGCGGCGATATGCGGTCAAAATCAGTTGCCGGGCTAAGTCCCGAATTGTAGCTGCCGATGAACGTGAAGGAGGCGTGCGAGCGCTGCTTAACTTGGGTCATACATTTGGCCACGCGCTGGAAGGCATGACCGGCTACGGGCCTGACTTACTGCACGGTGAGGCGGTCGCCGTCGGCATGGCCATGGCCTTCGATTTGTCTTCGCGGCTGGGCCTGTGCCCGCCCGAGGACACAGAGAGGGTTCATGCTCATTTGCGTCAAATGGGATTGCCCGATAGCCCCTCTGCCCTTGCCCACGAAGCGCAGCACTGGAATTCCGAAACCATGCGTGGCTTTATTGCCTTGGACAAAAAAGTTTCAGAAGGCCGTTTCACATTTATCCTCGCCCGGGCGATTGGGCAGGCATTTATCACCCAAGATGTAGCGCCTGAGTCCCTTAATGCGCTCCTCGAAGAAAGTTTAGCCGCATAATTTGTGGCAGTCTTTTTTTAGGCTCTCCAGCTGAGCTTGTCGTTCTGGAAAAGAGATATGATCACCGAATTGATAACCGTTGCCGTGGCAATTTTCATACTAGTTTTACTGTCCGCATTTTTTTCGGGTTCAGAAACGGCGTTGACGGCAGCATCCCGGCCTCGCATTCATCATTTAGCCCGCAAGGGGAACGCCCGGGCAATACTCGTCAACCGTCTGGATGAACAAAAAGAGCGGCTCATCGGGGGTATTCTACTCGGCAATAACCTGGTCAATATCCTGGCCTCAGCGTTGGCGACAGCTTCATTTGTCCGCGTATTTCCGGATGCCGGCGTTCTCTACGCAACCGTCGTCATGACGGCACTCATATTGATTTTTGCCGAAGTGCTCCCGAAAACTTATGCCATATCAAACCCAAGCCGGGTCGCGCTGGCTGTTGCCCCGGCGATCAACGTATTTGTACAGGTATTGTCGCCGGTTGTGGCTGCAGTCCAGTGGATTGTTCGGCTCAATTTGATGGCAATTGGGGTCCAGGTTGACCGAATGACCCGGGTTTTATCTCCGAGCGAAGAACTACGCCACGCAATCGATTTGCACGCCCGTGAAAGCGGCATGGTTAAACGCGAGCGCAATATGCTGGAAAGCGTCCTTGATCTCGGAGAGGTGGAAGTAAGCGAAGTTATGGTTCATCGCAAGAACATGTTGATGATTGACGCCGACGAACCTGGCTCAGAAATTGTTCGGAAGGCACTTAACTGCCCGTATACGCGAATTCCCCTATGGCGGAACAAACCTGAAAATATTATTGGCGTATTGCATGCCAAAGACGTGCTGCGATCTCTCAATGATAATTCCGGGCATGTGGACAGTGTGGACTTCGCGACCGTCGCGACTGCCCCTTGGTTCGTGCCCGAAACAACAACATTAAGAGAGCAATTGTCTGCTTTTTTAGCTGGCCGGGCTCATTTTGCTCTTGTCGTTGATGAATATGGGTCATTAATGGGATTGGTCACGCTTGAAGATGTCTTGGAAGAAATTGTCGGCGACATCCACGACGAGCACGATGCAATTGCCCATGGCATTCGACCCCAATCCGATGGCATTTACCTGATAAACGGCGACGTCACTATTCGTGACCTCAATCGTCATTTCGAGTGGGATTTGCCGGATGAAGAAGCGACCACAATCGCCGGACTGGTGATCGAGCACGCCCAATCAATACCCGATGTAGGTCAGCGATTTGTCGTCCACGGGAACACGTTTGAAATTGTGCGACGGAAACGCAACCAAATCACGACCCTGCGAGTCACCTTACGTGTCAACACCAAGCCAAGCGTTGATAGATCTTAAATTCTACTTTAAATTGTGTCGACAAATTCGGTGCGGTATTTAAATTCTCAGAAATCTAAGACTGATCACAAGCTCAGTTACTTAATTTCCCATCTCCAAAATTTGCTTCGGAAGCGCGATAGTAGTTCAAAATAAACACGCGTAACGCAGAGGTAAAACCGCCATCGCGTTGCGTTTGCGCAGCAAGTGTGCTGATTTCGTTGACTGATTTTCGCTCTCGATCACAAATATCGTCCAAAGCATCCCACATTGGTGCCTCTAAACGTACACTGGTTCGACGACCGCTAATCCGTACGTTGCGACTAAGCACCTCACGCAAATCCGCTCTCCCTGTAGCCATAATCATACTGACCATTAGTTTAATGAATTATATACATCGTTTACTTATAGTTGTATATGCGGAATGCTGAAAACGTCCGCAATGAATAAATATGGGCCCGGCACTCATATCCCGACATTATTTATAGACCCTCCCATAGCTCTTAGCTGTCTTCAGGCGAGGAAAGCGCTAATGATAGGGCGTGAACGGGCCCTTCCAATAAGTCGTTCAGAAGTGCGTAAACTTGACGCTGGCGCCCGATTCTCGATTGACCGTCAAAAACTGAAGAAACGGCGACCACCCGAAAATGAGTTTCTCCCTCTGGTCTGGCGCCCGAATGCCCAGCGTGCAAATGAGATTCGTCAATAACTTCAAGGTGGATTGGCGACAGCGCTTCGACCAAACGTCGGTGAATGGTGTCTGATATGGTCATAAACGCTCCGGTAACTGACGAATTTCGGCACCGTGGCGGACCGCCTGAACCCTGTCAAGCAATAGCACAGCGAGACGCATTGTTTTTCGTCGATAGGAAACCAACGGCGACGCATTACCCGCGGATGCCCTAAAAATCGATTCATTTTAGAATAGATAACCGACTTGGCGTCGACCCACTTGGAAGTTGAGCCCAAACAATGGTACATGGTGGCAGGCTCCACCTTTTAGCGGTGATCGGTTCGAACCGGATAGTCGATCTAATCCTGAGATTCCTCTCGTATGTGAGCCACCCGAAATTTAATTTATACAAATGAAGCGTTGACGGCCCTCCTTTTGGAACGTGGTTCGACTTTGGAGAACGAAAAGTTACAGTGCAAGCATTTGGTGGAACGACCACTTCGCTCGTTTAATAGTTGGGGGCCAGAAGGCAGAAAACCGGTTGAAACCAGTTAATCGTGCTTACGGCGTCAAAAAGAAATGGTATGAGCAATTAAATCGGTTTTCATTTTACGTATGATACTCACTTTCGGTCATCTCATTCAGCATTCGAACCCTATAGCGGAAACGTAAGATTATGAGCACTACCCAATCCAAATTTCCCAAGGACGGCCTACCGGATATTAAAGTTTCCGTTCGGCAATTATTTGACATCGATTCAGACCTTAAAGTCCCCGCTTTTTCGGCAACGGAGGACCATGTTCCGGAACTGGACGAGGCCTACCGGTTTGATCGCGATACCACGCTGGCAATCCTCGCCGGGTTCGCTTTCAATCGGCGCGTGATGATCCAGGGCTATCATGGCACCGGCAAATCAACCCATATTGAACAAGTCGCGGCGCGCCTCAATTGGCCCTGCATTCGTATTAATCTGGATAGTCACATCAGCCGGATAGACCTCATTGGCAAAGATGCCATTGTCATCCGCGACGGCGAACAAGTGACCGAGTTTAGGGAAGGTATGCTGCCTTGGGCTCTGCAGTCACCGACAGCATTGGTTTTTGACGAATATGACGCCGGTCGCCCTGATGTGATGTTTGTTATTCAAAGAATTCTCGAAGTTGAAGGCAGGTTGACATTGTTGGATCAAAATAAAGTGATTCAACCGCACCCCTCGTTTCGTCTTTTTTCAACCACAAATACCATTGGTTTAGGGGATACCACGGGCTTGTACCATGGCACTCAGCAAATCAACCAAGGCCAGATGGACCGCTGGAACATTGTCGCTACGTTGAACTATCTACCCCATGATGACGAAGTCGAAATTGTTCTAGCCAAGGCACCGAATTACAATACGCCGGAAGGCCGCAAAACCGTTTCGGCCATGGTTTCGGTCGCTGACTTGACCCGTGCAGGCTTCGGCAATGGCGACGTATCGACGGTTATGTCACCGCGCACGGTCATCACTTGGGCGCAAAATGCCGAGATTTTCGGCGACGTGAGTTTCGGTTTCCGGGCGACTTTCCTCAATAAGTGCGACGAAATAGAACGACCTTCGGTCGCCGAATATTATCAGCGCTGTTTTGGTGAAGAGTTGAAGGAATCTGCGGCGAACATCGTCATTAACTGAGTAAGGTCCTGCCGCGATGGCGAAACCGGAAAGCCCGAGCGAACCGTTCAAACGCGCGATCACGTCAACAATGCGGGCGATCGCCAAGAACGACGAGTTGACAGTGTCCTTTGGCGCCGAAACTCCGGCACTACAAGGCACCGCTGCACGCTTACCGCAAATCCCTCGCGAATTCACCAAATCCGATATTTCTTTAACCCGTGGGATATCTGATTCCTATGCCTTGCGGCTCCGGCACCATGACACCGGCGTACATGCCAAATTAGTTCCCCCCGGAGAGAATGCGCGCGCCATATTTGAAGCCGTCGAAAATGCACGTGTGGAGTCGATCGGTTGCCGTCAGATGAAAGGCGTTGCCCAAAACATTGACGCCTTGGTCGACCATCATTGCCGGACCCGAGGTTTCGATAAAATAACGGCTCAGGAAGAATCCCCGTTGAGCGAAGCCGTGGGTTTGATGATGCGCGAGCGTTTGACCGGCAAAGCATTGCCGGAATCGGCGCAAACCATCGTCAATCTGTGGCGGCCGTGGATTGAAAAGAAAGCCGGTGAGGATATCGACAATCTGGTCGAAATGATCGGTGATCAGGAGAAGTTTGCCCGCGCGACCCGGCAAGTTATTGCCGATATGGGCCTAGCCGAAGAGCTGGGCGACGACGATTCTTCCGAGTCTGACCCGGATGCGGAGCAAGATCAGGAACAAGATAGTGAATCTGGGGATGACGATTCCGACCCGTCAGACGAAATGGGCGAAGACGGCAGCCTTGCCGGAGAAACTGAATATGCAGAATCATCTGACGCGGATTCGGCCGAAACAATATCGGACGACATGATTGATGAAGACGGCAGTGAACAACCTGGAGAGGGTGTGCGGCCCAATTTTGGCGAAGGTCCTGAAAAACAACCCTCCTATAAAGTTTACTCAAGCGAATTTGATCAGGTAATTGACGCAAATGAACTTGCCGAACCGGAAGAGCTAAACCGATTAAGAGGATATTTGGATCAACAGCTCTTGCCGCTTCAAAATGTCATTTCAATGCTCGCCAATCGACTTCAGCGCAGGCTTCTGGCGAAGCAGAACCGAACTTGGGAGTTCGATTTGGAAGAGGGGATTTTGGATGCCGCACGCCTCTCGCGCGTGGTTACTGATCCCATGCAGCCGCTTTCTTACAAGATGGAATCCGATATCGACTTCAGAGATACGGTTGTCTCGTTATTACTCGACAACTCAGGGTCCATGCGCGGCCGCCCCATCACCATTGCCGCCATGTGCGCCGATATCCTGTCGCGCACGCTTGAGCGCTGTAACGTCAAAGTTGAAATACTTGGATTTACGACCGGAGCCTGGAAAGGGGGCCAGTCGCGGGAAAAATGGATAAAGGCTGGAAAAACTTCTCAGCCGGGGCGCCTCAACGATTTACGTCACATCGTTTATAAGTCGGCGGACGCGCCCTGGCGACGGGCTCGCAAAAACCTCGGCCTCATGATGAAAGAGGGATTATTGAAGGAGAATATAGACGGCGAGGCACTTATTTGGGCACATAATCGGTTAATTGGTCGCCCTGAGCAGCGCCGTATCCTGATGGTTATCTCGGACGGTGCGCCGGTGGACGACAGTACGCTTTCGGTCAATACGGGAAACTATTTGGAGCGCCACTTGCGCTCCGTGATCGACTGGATTGAATGCCAATCACCTGTTGAATTGATCGCCATCGGCATTGGTCATGACGTTACGCGCTATTACTCGCGGGCCGTCACCATTGTCGATGCCGATCAATTAGGTGGCGCTATTATCGACAATTTAGCCTCTTTATTTGAAGAAGAAAGCGGCATGCAAGCCCAACAAACCAAAACGCGAAAGAAGGCCGCCATCGGCACCCGGTAACTGGCTCCCGGGAGCTGGTATTGCGCGACCGCTACAGAACCGTTTCGAAAAACTCCAACGTCCTTTGCCAGGCCAACTGCGCATCTTCGCCGTCATAGCGAGCGCTTGTCGGATTGGCAAAACCGTGGTCTGCCTCATACCAGTGGGTGGTGTAGGTTTTGTTGGCCGCATCCATTTCAGCCTCGAACGCAGTGATCATGTCCTGATCTATCCAGCCATCTCGAGTGGCGAAATGCCCCAGCACAGGAGCGTTTAGAAGCGACAGCTCATCCGACGAACGCTGCACATTCCCGTAATAGATCACGACGCCATTGATCGGCGCGACAATGCCTGCATTCAACGACCACCCGCCGCCAAAGCACCAGCGCACCGAGCCCAATCGACCATTACATCCAGGCTGAGCGGCCAGCCAATCTGCCCAGGATATGATGGTTTCGGTCGCGTCATCGGCATCGATTGCCTGCATATACGCCCGCGCATCATTAGGCGCGGTGGCAACTTTCCCGTCGTATAGATCGATCGCCAAGGCCATATACCCTTGCCCGGCCAAACTGGAAGCCACGGCTTTGATTTGATCGTTCAAACCCCACCATTCATGAATGAGAATGATGCCGGGGTGCGGAGCTGCATTTTTAGGCTGGGCGAACGCAGCTTTTTTCTTCGTACCCCCCAACTTCGTGGCCAAGGTGATTTCCGTCGTGGATTGGGCAGCCGCTTGCGTCAAACGTGAATTCCCCAGTACAACGGCTAACGAAACTGCCACGGTGCCAGCCATTATTTCCCTCCGGCCAATCTTTTCTTTGGTCGGTTGTTGGTGTTTAGTCATTGCGGCCTCCGTGATGGTAATTATTAATACCAATTTACGAGACTAGCGATATTACGAGATCATCGCTATTCGAGAACTCCATTGAGTGCACTCATGTTAACAACAAAAAATTGCCGAGCGGTCATTGCTGTCGCGGTCATTTTGCTGTGGAATCACAGCACCCGAAGCGCGGATCTGGATCGAACGATACCGATTGAAATAGCGGCGCGCACAGTGGCCCTCAATCCAATAAGTCCGAACCACCTTCAGGTGGGCGACCTCATCTACCGGGGTGGATTGGAACTCAGCTCGTCCCATAAGTTATTTGGCGGATATTCGGGTCTCATTGTCAGCGCGAACGGATCAGAACTGATCGCCGTTTCGGACCAGGGAACCTGGCTCAAAGCCGATCTCGTTTACGAGGGTGGTTCACTTATCCGGATCGAAAACGCTCGAATTACGCCTATACTAAGTACCAACGGTGTCAACTTGGGGGTTGGGTATCGTGACTCTGAAGCCCTTGCCCATGATCCCAATGGCGGCTACGTCATCAGCTTTGAGGGTCAGCATCGGCTGAACCATTATTCGGCCGCCCCCCTTCCGGCAGGCACTTTACCAGCGCCCCTTACAACGCCGAACAATTTATCCAAAGCCCCGATTAACAAAGGTCTTGAAGCGATTGTAGCGCTCGATGCACAGCGCTACCTTCTGCTCACCGAAGATTACCGCAACGACGATCTGGACACGGTCGGTTGGATATTGAGTAATCCCCGCGACCCCATTAACAGCACAGCCGCGCAAGTGAGCTTCGCGGTAAGCGGCCTGTTTCATCCGACCGACGCAGCCCTACTTCCGGACGGCGATGTCCTAGTACTGGAGAGACGTTATGTGGCGGTCAAAGGTGGGTCCATGCGTTTGCGGCGGATCGCGCGTGAAGCCATTGTTCCGGGGGCGCGTTTGGTGGGCACGACGCTCGCTACCATCCCGCCGCCCCTCACCGTTGATAATATGGAAGGCTTGGCGGTGCGCTCGGGGCCAAACGGCGAAACGCTGATTTACGTGATGTCAGACGACAATTTCAGAACCAGCCTTGGCAGTCTCTTCCTACCCGGCCAGCGTACACTTCTGATGATGTTTGAATTATCTAGCTCAAATCAGCCGGCCGCAATGAAACGCGACTAAGCAGTAGCGCTAGCTTCGGCCACCTTTTTCGCCAGCCGGCGTTTCAACCGTTGCGCTTTTAGCGACAACTTTTCGCTGTGCGCCTTTAAGAGGAAATTATCCAAACCCCCATTGTGCTCGACCGAGCGCAAAGCTTGGGTCGATACCCGCAACCGAAATTTTTCGCCTAACGCGTCGCTGATCAGGGTCACCTTGTTCAAGTTGGGGTAAAACTTACGGCGGGTTTTGTTGTGAGCATGGCTCACGTTATTTCCGGAAGCCGTACCTTTTCCCGTGAGTTCGCAACGTCTGGGCATTTCGAAACCTTTTTATCTTATAGGCGCCAGTTAGCACCTTTATTGCCTCAATGTTTACCGGGGCTGCGCCGGGCGGGGCCAAGCCGGGGAGGTATACTTGAGCCCCCGGCGACCGTCAAGACTGGACGCGCTTTAGCCGTGTCGGTTTACCTTTTTTCCTCAAACAATCGCAAAAGCTCGCGGGCCGCAGCTGTCGGCGTCGTTTTACCGGTGTCAACGCTCTTTTCGAGAGCCGGTAATTTACCGGCAACCAAATTATTTGCTTGAAACGCCGCCATTAGATTGTCGCTGATCTCGCTCCACATCCATGCCTTTGCTTGGCTCGATCGGCAGGTTGCGATTTCGCCGGTCCCGCCCAAGGCTGCCATGTAGCTCTCAATCGCCTGCCAAATATCCTCCATGCCTTGCTTCTTCAAGGATGAGGCAAGCATCACCCGGGGTGTCCAGTTTTCGCTCCGGGGCCGCATCAAGTGGAGAGCAGACGTGTACTCGGCGGCGGCCTGTTCAGCGGCTGATTTCAAATCGCCATCGGCCTTATTGACCACGACCAGGTCAGCAAGCTCGGTAATAC
>JAPYRI010000056.1:12277-18113 GCA_029941135.1 Alphaproteobacteria bacterium
TAATGCCCTGCAATTCATCCCCACCGCCCGGCGACAGCAACAGCAAAAACAGATCAACCATGTCGGCAACAGCGGTTTCCGATTGCCCCACCCCGACCGTTTCAATCAGCACCACATCGAATCCAGCGGCTTCGGTGAGCAGCATGGCCTCACGCGTGCGGCGGGCAACCCCACCAAGTGTCACACCGGCGGGTGATGGCCGGATAAAGGCACTGGGGTCACGCGCCAATAACTCCATCCGGGTTTTATCCCCCAAAATCGAGCCGCCAGAGCGTTTCGATGACGGATCCACGGCTAATACGGCAACTTTCTTGCCGCGGCCGGTGAGAAACGTACCGAACGCCTCTGTAAACGTTGATTTCCCCACCCCAGGTGGCCCCGAAACACCAATCCGTGTTGATTTTCCAATCGCCGGCAGTATGGCGTCCAATAGCAACTGCGTATCGGCTCGATGATCGTCGCGGGTTGATTCGACCAATGTTATCGCGCGCGCGAGTGCCCGCCGGTCTCCGGCCATTAGTTTACGGGCGATCTCCGACACGTCTATGCCTGAGACATCACTGGCGGTCGATTTTCTCTTATTCGCCATGATCTTTCCCCTGGGGGCTCCGCCGGTCTTTCTTACTATCTGACTTCAGGCGGCTTCTTGCCGTTGGCGGATCATTTCCATGATATTCACTGCCGCTGCTGGAATATTGGTCCCAGGGCCAAACACAGCAGAAACGCCAGCTTGTTTGAGAAAATCGTAATCCTGGGGCGGAATAACCCCACCGCAGACCACCAATATATCGCCTGCTCCCTGATCCTTAAGGGCATCGATTAGTTCCGGCACTAGCGTTTTATGGCCGGCAGCAAGACTGGACACTCCGACCACATGAACATCGTTTTCTACGGCTTCCCGTGCGGCTTCATCAGATGTTTGGAACAGCGATCCCACATCCACATCAAAGCCGATGTCGGCAAATGCAGTCGCAATGACTTTAGCCCCACGGTCATGGCCATCTTGACCCAATTTAACCACTAGCATACGCGGCCGGCGGCCTTCTTCCCGGGCAAAATCTTTCACATCACTCTGGATCCGCGCGAACCCTTCATCTCCCATATAGGCGGCGCCATAAACGCCAGCCACTGAGCGAATTACCGCCTTGTGACGGGTAAATTTCGTTTCCATGGCATCGGAAATTTCGCCGACTGTGGCACGCGCGCGGGCCGCATTCACGCACAATTCGAGCAGATTGGCGTCACCCGCCGCACCCTCGGTCAGAGCTTCCAGGGCAGCTTTCACTTTGACATCATCCCGCTCGGCACGGACTCTCTCCAGTCGGGAAATCTGCTGCTCGCGCACCACGGCGTTATCGACCTCGCGAATATCAATCTCTTCTTCCTGTTCGCGTGAATACTTGTTCACCCCGACGATCACTTCTTCGCCCCGGTCAATGCGCGCTTGCCGGCGTGCTGCCGATTCTTCGATCCTCAGTTTGGGCATGCCGGCTTCAACCGCTTTGGTCATGCCACCCAATTCTTCAACTTCCTCAATCAGTTTCCACGCTTCTTGCACCAGAGAATGGGTCAGGCTTTCAATATAGTAAGACCCCCCCAGAGGATCGATGACCTTTGTCACCCCGGTCTCTTCGGCCAAAATCAATTGGGTATTGCGGGCAATCCGCGCCGAGTTTTCGGTTGGTAGGGCAATCGCTTCATCAAACGAATTTGTGTGCAAGCTCTGGGTGCCTCCCAGAACCGCCGCCAATGCTTCAAAGGCTGTACGCACCACATTGTTGTATGGGTCTTGCTCGGTCAGGCTGACCCCAGACGTTTGGCAATGGGTCCTCAGCATGGACGATCGCGGGTCCTTCGGCTCAAAGCGGCTGATGATCCGCGCCCACAGGATGCGTGCGGCCCGCAATTTAGCTATTTCCATAAAGAAATTCATGCCGATGGCGAAAAAGAACGATAACCGTGGGGCAAATGTATCGATTTCCAATCCGCGCTCCATGGCCGCTCGGGCATATTCCAACCCGTCCGCCAGCGTATAAGCCAGTTCCTGGACTTGGGTCGCCCCGGCTTCTTGCATGTGATAACCCGAGATCGAAATCGAGTTGTATCGGGGCATGTATTTAGAGGTGTACTCGATTATGTCGGACACAATCCGCATGGAAGGTTCGGGCGGATAGATATAGGTATTGCGGACCATGAACTCCTTCAGGATGTCGTTCTGAATGGTTCCTGAAAGTTTGTCAGGGGAAACGCCCTGCTCCTCCGCAGCCACAATATAATTGGCAAGATTGGGTAATACCGCGCCGTTCATGGTCATCGATACACTCATTTTATCGAGCGGTATTTGGTCGAACAAAATCTTCATGTCTTCGACCGAGTCGATGGCAACCCCGGCCTTACCCACGTCACCTTTTACCCGCGGATGATCGGAATCATATCCCCGATGGGTCGCCAGATCGAAAGCAACGGACAGGCCTATCTGCCCGGCGGCCAAATTGCGGCGGTAAAAAGCATTCGATTCCTCGGCGGTCGAAAATCCGGCGTATTGCCGGATCGTCCAGGGCCGATTGGCGTACATGGTTGCCCGCACGCCGCGCGCATAGGGCTCGAACCCGGGCAAGGTGTTGACTTGCTCCATGTTTTCCAAATCTTCAGCGGTATACAGGGGCTTAATCGGAATCCCCTCCGGGGTTTCCCAAACAAGGTCGTCAGGACCTCGGCCTTTCAGGTCTTTTTCCGCCAATGCGCGCCAGTCTTCGATCGTTTTCCGAGAATCCGTCATGTCGTGTCCGTTGGAAATTTATGCTGCGGCGCAGTATCTCCAAGGGGCCGCAGGGTGTCAAATGCCCTGACAGCATTCAATGTCGTGCAGGAACCCTGCTCAACCCTTGCCAAATTGCCGGCAAAGCCCGATTGTTATCGACATATGGTTGCCGTCTCCGATTACAGGTCAAAAGTGGGTCGACCCTCTCGACAAGGGCGCGTCACGGCGGTTCTGGGACCGACGAATACTGGGAAAACACACCTCGCCGTCGAGCGTATGCTTGGCCATTACAGCGGCATGATCGGCCTGCCGTTGCGCCTTCTCGCGAGGGAAGTGTTTGACCGGGTTGTCGCGATTAAAGGCAAGTCATCGGTCGCTTTGATTACCGGCGAAGAGAAAATCATGCCCGCACACCCCGTGTATTTTGTATGCACGGTGGAGGCGATGCCACTGGATACACCGGTCGCCTTCCTCGCGGTCGATGAAATCCAACTCTGTGGCGATCCGGACCGGGGGCATGTCTTCACCGACCGGCTGTTAAGAGCTCGAGGCGATGAAGAAACTATGTTTCTCGGCGCCGACACCATCCGCTCGCTCATTCAGTATCTGTTGCCCGACGCAGAATTTATCAGCCGTCCCCGCTTTTCGCGGCTGGAATACTCGGGCCAACGTAAACTTAGCCGCTTGCCGCCACGGTCGGCCATCGTCGCGTTTTCGATCCCCGAGATATACGAAACTGCCGAACTTATTCGCCGCCAGCGGGGTGGTGCCGCCATTGTTATGGGAGCGCTCAGTCCGGCCACCCGCAATGCCCAGGTCGCCATGTATGAATCCGGCGAAGTCGACTTTATCGTCGCCACCGATGCGATCGGCATGGGCCTCAACCTTAAAGTCGACCATGTGGCGTTCATGGGACTGACCAAATTCGATGGTCACGGCGTGCGCGAACTTTATCCGGCCGAGATTGCTCAAATCGCGGGACGGGCGGGCCGCCACATGAACGACGGCACCTTTGGCACCACCGGCGCCGCCGGGCAAATTAATCCGGATGTGGTAGAGCAGGTGACCGAACATCGGTTCCCGCAAATCGAAAAACTACAGTGGCGAAATGCCGCGCTCGACTATGGCAGCATATCCGGGCTCCTCCGCAGCTTGCAGGTATCGCCGCCGGCGGATCGTCTACGCCGGACCCGGGAGAATGAAGATCTATACGTCCTACGCACGCTCTCACGCGACAGTCGGATTTTCGATCAAACGAAGGGACCGGCAGCGGTGCGATTGTTGTGGGATGTTTGCCGGATTCCCGACTTCAGAAAGACCATGCCGGACATTCACGCCCGCCTGTTGGGCGGTATTTTCAATCACCTGATTACGGGCGACGGCGTTTTGCCCACCGATTGGCTGGCCCGACATATTGACCGTGTTGACAGGGTTGATGGCGATTTAGACACCCTGCAAAACCGCCTTGCCCATGTGCGAACGTGGAATTACGTTGCCAACCGACCAGGATGGCTTAGCGACCCAGACCATTGGCGGGACCGGGTCCGCGAAATCGAAGACCGGCTATCGAATGCGCTTCACACCAGTCTTACCCAGCGCTTCGTCGACCGGCGGGGATCGATTTTGGCCCGACGCAATGAAACTGATCTGGTTGCCGCAATTGACAGCGACGGTCAAGTTTTGGTGGAAGGTGAATACGTGGGCGAACTCAATGGTTTCAGTTTTGTGCCCGATGCCGACGCCGAAAGCGAAGAGCAGAAAAATTTAGTATCGGCAGCCCGTAAAGTTCTGGCGAATGAAATTATTGCAAGAGCCGGTAATTTTGTGCAGGCAAAAGACGGTGCGTTTTCCCTGTCGTCGGGCACAGAAAGCGGTCGTCCCGTCATTCTATGGCAAAACAGTTCCCTCGCACGGTTGGGGCGTGGCACGGATATACTCTCACCAGCGATTAGTCTTATCCCCAACGAATTGTTGACCGGGATCGCAAAAACATTAGTGGAAGAGCGTCTCACTCTCTGGCTAAGGGACCGGATAAAGCAATTATTGGGACCGCTCCTTCACCTCAAACAAAATGCCAACCGTGACCCATCATTAGACGCGGGCGCGCGGGGATTGGCATATCAATTATCTGAACACATGGGCGTGGTTTCGCGGCGTGTGGTCGCTAAGCAGGTGAACGTTGTGTCCCGTGAAGGCCGCCGGGCCTTGCGCGGCTACGGTGTCCGTTTTGCCGAGCACAATTTGTATATGCCTGCCTTACTGAAGGCATCACCGGCAAAGTTGCGTTTCGATTTGTGGCGACTACAGCAGACCGAAGACAGTACGGTTGCCATGCCGAATCCGGCACTGATGTCGGTACTTGTAGATCCAAATGCCCCCGAGGGCTTCTACGACGCGGCGGGCTTTGCGCCCTGCGGCCAGCGCGCTGTTCGCATCGACATTTTGGATCGTCTAGCGCGAACTCTGCGCGGCAAATCGCGAAAAGGACCGTTTCCAATGGATCCTGCCCTGATGTCGACTGTCGGATGCGGGGCAGAAGGATTTGGTGAAATTTTGACAAAGATCGGCTTTCGCCTGGTTGAGATTGAAGGCGAAATACGTATCGGGCCCATCCCCAGAAAACGGCCGCAAACGCGAAAAAGACTGACTCAACCTATAGCGCTGGAAAAGACTGCGCCCCATACCGGGCGGAAAGCGCCGGGAAGGAAAACGAAACCAGCGAAATCCACTAGACGGACACCGGCCAAACCTATCGATGCGGATTCACCGTTTGCCGTTTTGCAAGAGTTGAAGACCCGGCTCGTAAAGAATAACAGGCCGCGGCGGGGCCGCAATGCGCGGCCAAAAAAAGTCCGTTCAGCGTGACCGACGGTAAATTACTGGCTACCCAAGAGAATAGTTTTGACGCCAATAACCTAACGCAAAGGGTGGATAAGTGGCTGTGGTACGCGCGATTTTTTAAGAGCCGGTCGCTGGCGTCCCGCTTATGTAAAGGGCGCAAATTGCGGATCAATCGCCAGCTTGTAATGAAATCCAGCGCGAGCGTCAAAGTCGGCGACGTCCTCAGATTTCCTC
>JAPYRI010000057.1 GCA_029941135.1 Alphaproteobacteria bacterium
AACATAAGGCGGGTACGGATCCATCCCATAGTATCGGCCAGCCTTAAGATATTGTATTGCCTTCACAGCCAGTCGTCCTGGTCCGCACCCGACGTCGATCAAATAGTGATCCGAGCTTAGCCCTAAATCGATCAGACTCTTCAATTGCCATTTAGAAAGTACCTCCCATTGGTTAAATATGCGGTCAGGCACAATATTTTCTTCGATGGCTAAATCTACAAGCCATGTCGGTGGGACAAGTTCAAGAATCAAGGCCTCACAATCCTCGCAACTTAATGGCTAGTGGTCGTAAGTATTTTTTGGCAAATTGTGTCGATTTTAGACTACCGACCAATTTATCTATGGGGCCTGTTGCCATTATTCTCTCGGAAAATCGAATAAATGCGTTCGGTTTATGGACACGCTCCGGCGGGAAAACTATTCGCATAAATCCACGACCGGTTTCGGTGCTTTGGATATTTTCTACGGAGTGAATGTTTGCATACCGCCAAACTACTAGATCCCCCGGCTTCACATCGATATCGCGGCCAAACAACAACTTGTCTCCTTGGTTGTTTTCGAAGAAAAAACCTCCTCCAGTGTAATCCACGTCACGTTCGGACAGAAAGAGTGTCATTTGTGTTCTCCACGGCTCCATCGCGCCGTAGAAATCTCTGTCGCCGTGGGGAGGGACGACGATTTGTCCAGACCGACTAATTATGATCCTGAATGAAACACTGTACGGGATACGTGAAAATGTCGGATGCCCCGGAAGCGGGAAAAACTCTCTATAAGGTTCGTAACCTTCTATTCTATTCCGCAATATAGTCGCAGCAAATGCCGCTGCATAAGATGCTGAATCCAACGGTGTATTCCAGAAATAATTATAGTAACATTCGTTGTTTCCGTCCCCACGATTATAAAAATTTGGACAGCCGTATCGAATATGCGCTTTACTGCGAAATCTTCTCATCTTCTCTGAAGCGCTGCCTTCAGCCCAAAAACTCGATATTTGGGCAGTAAAATCACTATTCAAGAAATCTGAAAATATAAAATAGCCAGGACCTTCACTGTGAAAAATAGCTCGCCGGATATCCTTCAAGTCCGCATTGGATAAGGTAAGCGTTTCGTATGTAATTTTTCCGCAAGCCAAGGAGTAAGACCTTTCCACACTGTTGAATGAGAATTTCGCGATCGCCATACCAATCGCTATATGCTTACTCGCGACTAAATTTATAGGTAACAGCCCCTGTCAGTGCAACATACTTATTTAGGCGGTCCGCTCAAGAATTGCCGTAAAGTATCGAAGTTCACCCGCAAAAAAAATCCAGGTAAAAAATTGGCATGACAATCGTTTCTTCACTCTTCACCGATTTTGGCAAAACTCGACCGTGGCAGAGAAAAACGCCTTCACCTTTTCCCATTGTTTTGGCTTTGCATCGTGTCGCACAACGATCCGAGATGCCCGAAGGAACAGTCTTCGCCGCAATATCAGATCCCTTAGAGCTGCATAGCTATTTGAAATCTCACGAGTCGTTACTGGGCTTCTCCTTGGCTGAAATTTCAGAAGTGACAAAGGCTTCAAATTCCCTATGTCTTACATTCGATGATGGGTACCGGGACAATTTAACCCAAGCGTTACCGATCTTGGAACAGTACGATATGCCCGCCACAATTTTTGTCACAACCGGCTTTGTCGATCGAGTTACCTCACCATTCGAATCTACCCTTTCCACGATGATGGTAGGATTAACCGAAATTCGGGTGCCAACAATTCCATGGGTAACAACACTAGGTCGTTTTATTACGGGACGGCAGCCAATGTCTGTTCCACCGTCAGGCATCCTTCCGATGCGGTCCCCCGAGGAGCACCAAATTGCCTGGAACATGGCTCAACGCCCATTAAAGTATGGATCGTTGGAGTCTAGAACCGATTATTTGGAAAAGCTCGCTGAGCTGAATAACATGTCAGTACCACCACCTGAACCGGACTTATTTCTTAATTGGGAAGAAGTGCGTAGGTTGGATCGGCATCCACTCATAACAATTGGTGCACATTCCCATACTCATCCACGCTTTGATTTAGCATCGCCCGGGCAAATTTACACCGAAGCTAAGACCTCGAAAATCCGACTGGAAGAGGAACTTGGTCACCCTGTGGATCTGTTCTCTTACCCCTACGGAGCCAACTCCTACCTAGCACGAAAAATTGTGAAGGCGACAGGATTTCGTTGTGCCTTCACAACAAGTCAAACCGGCCAAGGCAGGCAACAATATTCTAATCCAATGGCTATTCCGCGCATCGATTTCAGGGACGCGTAAATCAATTACTTTTAGGTCGCTCGCGATCAAAGTCGATTGAAGCATTTAAATAGTGCAAAACTTCCCTCGTTTTGGACAAATTTGCGTTAATTTGCCTCGAATGTAAGAACGGATGTTGGTACACAGGTGCGCTCGTCTTAATGATCAAGCAGATCAAGACCATCCTAACGACAATCTAATTATCGAATGAAAATTTACTACTTATCGGCATCAACCGTGCCATCCAGAGATGCGAACAGCGTCCATGTCATGGAAATGTGCCAAGCATTCTCTAGAAATGGGCATCAAGTTTCTTTGTTCGGTCATTGTTCGACACGAAATCATGCCAGTATTTTCGACTACTATGATGCTAAGTTCCCCTTTGATCTCGTGGTCAGCAAAGACCCAATGATTCGGCGACTCCGTGGTGTGTCACGCTTGGCACATGTCAGGGCCATGTTAAACCGAATGCCTGCCCCGGATATATTTTATGCGCGCGATGAATGGTCTCTGACTCTAGCAGCAGACCGAGGTAGACCCTTTGTATTGGAAGTCCATTCACCACCTTCTAGCCGACTTCGCCGCACTTTAGCCAAGCGCCTAGTACAACACCCCAATCTTGCGCGAGTGGTCGTTATATCGGAGGCATTGTCCGCCGAATACAAAATGATTTTTCCTTTTATACAAAAAGAGAAAATCATCGTTGCTCGAGACGGTGCAAACATTCAGGAAGAGCCAGCTAAGCGTGTTCTTTTGTGGCCCGGTCGAGAAAACAAAACCCAAATTGGCTATGTCGGAAGTCTATTTGTCGGTAGGGGGATTGATATTATTATCAATATGGCCCGAAGGATACCTGACGCCGACTTCCATTTGGTGGGAGGCAGGGACCAGGATCTAGAAGACTGGAAAAAGCAGGGACTACCCCCTAATTTGTTTTTTCATGGGCATGTGCCGCATAAATTAGTGCCGTCATACTTTTCTCAACTAGATATATTGCTCGCACCCTATCAGCGCAATGTACGACTTGTTGGCGGGCTGGAAACGGCAAAATGGATGTCGCCCCTAAAGGTATTCGAGTACATGGCAGCTGGCCGCCCAATAATTGTGTCAGACCTACCTGTACTTCGAGAGATATTTAGCAACGATCTAACGGCTATTCTAGTTCAGCCTGATGATATTGACTCCTGGGTTGCCGCTGCTCTTCGTCTTATTGACGACCCCAGCCTCGCGCAAAAGATAGTCAATGGAAGCCGGGACCTTATGCAAAAATATTCTTGGAGTGACAGGAGCCAACTTGTATTGGATGGTTTAAATTTGAAGGCGTAATCAAAGTTCTCTCCGACTAACCTCGAAGTATTATTCGCGGAGAGATGTTATGACCAAAATTTTAGACGACAAATTGAAATCAGTAATTGGCTATTGTATCCAGTGAATTTTGTCCTTTGGAGTTGACTGTATTGTCGACTTTGCTAACAGTCTCGGACTGAATCCGATGGAGCGAAAGTTACACGAAGGAAAAAAAGTGACCGATCAAGCGAGCCCCTACGTGAAAAACTTGTCGCTAGCGGCCTTCGTTCTGGGGGTTTTTCAGCACAAGAAACTCATTGCGGTTTTGATCATTGCTTCTTTTATTTTGGCGGTATTGTGGCTCCGCTCGAAAACGCCACTCTATGAAGTCAACTTAGTGCTTAGTCCAGCAGAATCAACGGGTAAAACTAACGATTTTCAGGATGGAAGAGCTATTTCCAGCTTTCTGAAGTTGGGCAAACAAAATGCGGGAACAGAAATTGGCCGATTGCTCTACCTGATTACTTCTGAACGACTTGTCAAACACTTGAATAAAGAGATCAATTTGGTCGAAAAAATCTATGGGCCGATTGATTTCGTCGCGGAGGAAAATTGGGTTAGAAAGCTAGTACGCGGATTGACGAAGCAACCAAGCCCGAGAGAAGCAGTCGCTATTGATGTAGCAAACTGGTTGCGCATGAAGGTAAGAGTGCGCGAAGTCCAAGACACTGATCTCACGGAATTAAAGTTACTTCACAGCGACCCGGAAGAAGGCAAGAAACTTTTACTTACGCTGTATAATGGGGCTGACAATATATTGCGTGCCGAAGCATTAGCGCAATCCCAAGCAAGGACGGAGTACTTAAAAGCACTCATTCCAAATGTAGATATTTCCGAGTACCGAAATACGTTATTGAGCCTTCTTATGGAGCAAGAAAAGAAGATTATGTTGCTTCAAGATGGTTCGGCTTACGCAGCAAAAATATTGGATGGACCCCAAGCCTCTTCAAATTCAATATATCCGAATTACACACTTACTCTTGTTCTCTCACCTTTGATTGCCATAGTTGCGACCATAATAATAATCATTCTGACGGGGTGGATTAAGGAACTGCATGAAGTTTCGAAAAAAAAATAACGTACATTGCCGACTTTGTAATGAATTTGATTTAGCCTGGAATACTTGAATAGGCATTCGATCAAAGCCTTTTAGCTGATGGATACTTTCTGCCTTTAAAGTATCCGACTCCGTAATTCCTAATTTTACATGGACTTTATCTTCAATGCGATTTTGTAGCAAATGCGTCATACCCGATACCAGGCCGGATTTAGATTTTAATGAGGGAGGGGAGTGTGACGCCTGCCGTGCTTATGAAATGAAGCATGGCTATCGGAAAGGCCTTGACTGGGAGCAACGTGAGAAAGAATTTGTCGAATTTATAAAGCCATTCAAGACCGGCGACCCCATGCGTTATGACTGCATTATTCCAGTCAGTGGTGGAAAAGACAGTACTTACCAGACGCACATAGCACTTCAATATGGTCTGAAACCGCTGTGTATTTGTTTTGAGCCAACTCTGCCAACAAAAATCGGCCGGCAAAATTTGGACAACTTGAATAATATGGGTGTCGATCTCATTCATTTCAAACGAAACCCGATCATCTACGACAGACTTGTTATGGAGGGTTTTCGGCGCGTGGGCGATCCGGAATGGATTAATCACGTCGGGATTTGGACCGTGCCAGTTAACTTTGCCGTTGCCTTTAATATCCCGTTAATCCTGTGGGGTGAATCGCCACAGATGGAGTACGGGGGTTTGCATCGCGTAAAAGAGATCAATAAACGCCTATTCGACGAAGACTGGATGAATGATTTCGGCTGCCTAAACGGTCTGCGCGCTGAAGACATGATCAATGAATCAAATGGCGTCTCGCATTCCGATATGAAAATGTACATTTACCCATTGCGGGAAAAATTGGACGAAGTCGTCGTAAACAACGTCCGTGGCTTACAAGGCGTATTCCTCGGTTATTACTTCAAGTGGGACATACCCACCGCTGTTGATACCATTGAGACCCTTGGCTGGCGGCGGCGAAAGGGGCGGGTCGAAACAACATACACCGATTATGAAGGCCTAGATTGCTACTCGATGAACATCCATGATTATTTAAAGTACTGCAAATTCGGGTTTGGCCGGGCATCCGACGACGCCAGTCGCGACATACGAAATAGTAGAATAGATCGCGAGCAGGGCGTTCGTTTGGCTGAGCGCTATGATGGTCGGTATCCAAAGCACTTAGTCGAAAAATTTTGTGTTCGTTTTGGGCTGTCGCAAAATGAATTTGACGACATATGCGATTCTTTTACCAACAAAGAACTTTTTGAACGCCGCGATAGAAAGTTCGTCCGGGATATAGACGGTAGCCTCGTTATGAAATCTAAATATTTTGAAGCTAGAAGGCATCCGTCGTGACGATCGTCATTGTCGACTATGAAGTTGGCAATTTTAGAAATGTTCAACGAGCCTTCGAGAAAATCAACACAGAAACTATTATCTCAAGCGATCCCGACGTTATCTCGAGCGCACCCGCTATCGTACTTCCTGGCGTCGGCGCCTTCAGGACAGCGATGGACAACATTGAACGCCTAGAATTGGACAGCGTTTTGAATAACCGGGCCGCTGTCGGCACGCCAATACTGGGCATATGCCTCGGGATGCAATTATTAGCCAAAACAAGCACAGAGGGTGGCGGCTTGCGGAAAGGCCTGGGACTATTGCCCATGGAAGTAGAACAGTTGAGTGTCCAAAATACCGACCTGAGATTGCCCCACATTGGTTGGAACAACATATCCGTTTCTCCAAACTCCCAATTATTTCAAGGAATTGAAACCCCGGACCCTGATTTCTACTTTGTGCATTCCTTTCGGGTAATCCCCACCGATGCTTCAATTATTTCTGCAATATGCAGTTATGGTAATGATTTTGTTTGTGCGGCAGAATGGGGGAGTATTTTTGCCGTTCAGTTTCATCCTGAAAAAAGCCAACAATATGGCCGGGAAGTGCTAAAGGCATTTGCCGAGATTAGCCAGACTTCCAGCTCGGCTTAGGTACCGGAAATATGCTCAAAACACGCATTATCCCCCTCCTATTGGTGCGCGACGGTTCGTTAAAAAAGCCGGTCCAGTTCACCAATCCCCGCACACTCTCCAACCCGATTTCAATCGTGCGTGTATTTGAAGCACGCCAAGTAGACGAATTGGTTTTACTGGACATTGGCCGCACCATCAAAGGAGATTCGATGGATGCAGAAATTGTCATGGATATGTGCGAAGAGCTATCGGTCCCTTGCGCGTACGGCGGTGGCATAAAAACTCTCGACGATATGATCGGAATCATCAACGCTGGCGCCGAAAAAGTGGTTATAAATTCAGCTGCGGTGGAAACACCAAAACTGATTGCAGATGGTGCCGAAACGCTAGGGTCGCAGTGTGTTGTAGTTTCGATCGATGCAAAGATAAATCAACGCGGAAGCTACGAGGTCTTCACACATTGTGGCGGACAGCCAACCGGGTTGAATCCCGTTGACTGGGCTAAATCCGTGGAACAGTTGGGTGCCGGCGAGATATTGCTGAACTCCATATCCCATGACGGCATGATGGAGGGTTACGACCTTGACTTGATCAAACAGATTACAACTGCCGTATCAATCCCAGTTATTGCCGCTGGCGGCGCTGGGGTGGTAGATGATTTTCCTCCGGTTATTGTGGAAGCTGGTGCATCGGCAGTGTCGGCCAGCAGTATTTTCCTCTACCGCAGAACTACGCCCAATATGGTAAAAAATCGGATGCGAAAGGCTGGAATTCCAGTTCGCCTTACCGGCGCCATGGATGAATGAAGGAAGCGGTTGGAGATAGTAATGATGAATCCCCTCCCCTTTAGCTTAAAAGGCAAGCGCGCTGTCGTTACCGGTGGGCTGGGCCTACTGGGTTCGGCAATATCTAAAGCTTTGGCACAGAGCGGCGCGTCTGTCACCGCTTTGGATTACACTGATAAAAATTGGGAGAAATATAAAAAGCAGGCGTCCGACAACAACTGGGCAATGACTTTTGAATGCTTCGATATTACCGACACCGATAACCTAGATTCACGCCTTGAAGATTTGGAAGAGACCGGAGGGAACATCGACATATGGGTGAACGCCGCTTATCCACGGACGACCGACTGGGCAAAATATTCTCAGGCATTGAATACCGCGAGCTGGCAGCAGAATGTTGATATGCATTTGTCATCGTACTGTCTTTGGTCGGAATTTATCGCTGCACGAATGGCGACGCACGGCGGCGGTGCGATCGTCAATGTGGCCTCAATTTACGGAATTGTGGCTCCAGACCCAGAACTCTATGCGAACCTAGATATGTCTACTCCGTCTGCCTACTCGGCTATCAAGGGCGGCATCATCGCCCATACAAAGCACCTCGCTGCCCGATACGGCCGACAGGGCGTGCGAGTTAATGCTGTCAGCCCGGGCGGCATAACCAATCAGCAACCGGCCATTTTTGCGGACCGGTACAACGCCAAAACCATGCTCGGACGAATGGCGAATGCAGAAGAAATCTCTTGGCCGATCGTTTTTCTCTGTTCCGAAGGAGCCAACTACATCACCGGTGCAAACTTGGTAATCGACGGCGGATTGACGGCCCTTTAGGAAGGCATTAATTCATGAACCCAAGTTATCGCTTAACATAAACGATGCTCATCATATTTCCCCAGAAACCAGGGGATATGAAATCAACCGGTTTGCCCGCCCGTCTCATTTCAATGGCTTTTGCAACTGCGATGATATCTTCTTCAAAGTTGGCGTAGGGTGTTTCCTCGTAGAAAAAGTATTCAGCGATAATTTCTAAACCCACAGACCTAAAATATTGTTCAAAATGATCCGGCCTGAAATGCATCAAATGAGCTTCAGGTACGTGCTGATTCCACTTCTCTTTAAATAGTTCACATGAAAAAGCATCGGCATTGGGCGTACTGGTTATAAATATGTATCCACCATTATCCAGCAACCGAACCGCTTCATCCAAATATGCTCTAGGTTGAGGAATGTGTTCGATCACACCGCGAAATACAATCAAGTCAAATTTTTCCGTAATGCCCAGTTTGGAAAAGTTCCCGGTGTATATCTGGTGCTTTTTAGAAGCTGCTGCGGCTGCCTCTGCGCCGAATTCAACACCGTGACAGCTATATCCGTTTGCTTTAAACACGTCTAGGAACAGCCCTGCACCACAACCCACATCCAATACTTTTCCAGGACCAGAAATCTTATCTATAAATTTAAATTCCAATTCGTACATTAGTTCACGCTGCTTGTTTTTCAACGCATCTGCCCTATGCATATCAGTGAGATAGGTAGCGTAATATTTCTGCAGTGCTTTTTCATTTAGCCTATTTTTAACAAATATCAACTTACACGACATACACTCAGCCGAAAGAAAGTTGCGGACCGGGCGCCCCCATTCGACATGGTCTGAGCTGCAACACCATGGACATTCTGCGAGCATCTCTAAGTCCATTGCAGTGAAAGTCACTTTAGTATCTCCCTGAATTAGATTCAGACGTTCTCACATTACGCACGCCGAAATATGTCAAAATATTTGTCAAACTATGTGATCAGATCTTGCACTGCATTAACGATCTCAGCGGCACCGGATCGCATACTAATATCCGACGTAGCCGCTATTTGAGCTTGCATCTCGTATTGATCGTTTATTAAATGATGCAGCGCACCAATGAGCCGCCGCGGTTCAACTTCTGTTCCCAAGCCCAGGTGCTTGGTTAGTCCCATATTTTGGAACGCCCATCCGATACGATCCTGACGTGGGAACTGAGCCACACTGAGACCAGGAACACCATATGCTACTCTCTCGAACAATGTGTTTCCGCTCGCAGTTATTGAAACTTTTGCCGACGCCATTTTCTGGGCAAAGTCCTCGGATTCCAAAAAATTGTGCACGATAACGTTATCGGGAAGTTTATGACTCAGCTGTTTTCCAGTTCCGACGCAGATTTCAACGAAGTAAGTTTTGGCAATGTTAAAAATGGATGGCACAAACCTATTAACCAAATCTGACTGATCACTTCCTCCAAAACTCACAAATACTTTGTCGGCTTTGACCGCAGGTGGTTTCGGCGAAAATTCGATTAAAAAATAGCGTGCGCCGGCCATAATTTTCGAAATTTCCCCAAATACACGGTAGGTTTCGGCGAATAATTCCGAGTCCGGGTGATCATTGACCAGAACATCGCAAGAATGCGCAGTCGCTCTTTCCTCGTCAGTAAACCGAACGACTTTTAAACCTCGCGCCCGAATTCGATCGATCTCTGGTTGCCAAGCAGGTCCCGAACAATCATGTGGAAAAAGTGGCTCGTAGGGTGGGTCCAAAACAACGACACGGGCGCTGGGCGAAAAATTTGAGATTGCGTCTGACAATTGTTCTCCCTCTGTCAGGGCAACGACCTCAACTTCGATTTCAGCAAATACTTGGCGGCATAGTAGCGGTGTACGTGTAAATATTCTGGATTGGGCGTCAACACGCCGAACCAGAGTCCTCATTCGAGTCAAATGGCCTAGGCCTACAGCTTTGCTACCATCGACATAAATCGCGAGTTCGGAACGCGCACCGGGTGCGTCAATTATTTTCGTCGGCTTAGTCTCGGTCACCAGTGAGGGTTCTCTCGGGCGTCAGCGATAATATCGTTCAGGGTATTCGCAAATTCTTTTTCTGGTTTCCATCCGAGCGCCCTCAGTTTACGGTCATCAATTCCGTATCGGACATCTTGTCCAGGGCGATCCGCAACGTATTCGACCCATTCGCCAAAATCCAAACCTAAGCTATCGGTTATGTACCGCACGACGGCTTTGTTCGACATCTCTACATCTGAAGTAACATTATAGGTTTCGTTCATGTCTCCGTGTGCGATTACGGTCAAGATCGCGGACACGGAGTCTTCCACTTGGAGCCAAGACCTCAGATAACTTCCATCCCCGTGAAGCTGAGCCTTCGTTCCGCCAAGCAGCCTCATAATGGTCCTCGGGATCAATTTTTCCGGATACTGCCTGACACCATAATTATTACTAAGTCGGAGCATTTTATAATTTATGCCGTAAGTGCGGGAATAGGACGTCAGCATATGTTCGGCTGCGGCTTTTGACGCCGAATAGGGATTAGAAGGATTTAGCCGGGATGTTTCCGTGAATATGCCATGCAAATTGTCGCCATAGACTTCGTCTGTACTGATTTGAACGAATAACGGTCGTAACTCGACATCAAATGCCCGAACCAATTCCAATAGATTTTGAACACCTAAAGTATTTGTTGTCGAAAACTGGCGCGCCCTTCGTATCGAATTATCGACATGGGATTCCGCCGCAACATTGATGACAATGTCGCACTCAGGAAAGGAATCTATAGTGCAAATATCACCGTGAATGAAACTGTGATTGGGCCGGCCAAAAAACTTTGCGTACGCTTGTTTGTCGGCCGCGTATGTCAGTTTATCGAGATTAATGACCTCTTGGCCATCATCCAATAATGACTTCACCAAATACTTCCCGATGAATCCGTTACCACCAGTGATGAGTATCCTATTTTTCTTTTCAATCATTGTTGAGTCTCATCAAAAAATACTAACGATCATTCGATCAATTGAGTGGCTATTTTTTGCCCGGCTTCTTGAATGCGGCGAACAACCGTATATAGACGGTTAAGCACGTCATCTTCCATCTGATTATGCAGCGGAAGACAAATAACGCGTTCGGCGGCACTTTCTGAATTTTCAAGGGACACGCGCGTGCACCCTTCGGTTCCGCTATAAGCACCGGTCTGGTGAATGCACGGAGCGAAATATTTCCTAGATTCGATGCCTTCTGCGGCCAACGCAATTTGAAACTGATCCCGGGTAAGACCGAATTGGATTTGGTCCACCAAAATTGAAAAATCTTTCCAGCTGCTTTCATCGCCCTTTCTCAACTTCGGAAAAGTCAAACCAGGCAAGTTCTGTAAATCACTTTTTAGTTGCGCCACGTATTTTCCCCGATTGGCGACATAGGTATCAAGCCGTTCCAGCTCGATCAAGCCGGCCGCTGCTGATACCTCGGGCATTTTCGATACAATACTGGCGAATTTAGAGTTGTAGTCTCCCCCGTGCCCCCAATTACGAGCGAGCCGAATATATTCGGCAAAGCTGTCGTCGTTCGTGCACAAAAAACCTCCTTCGCCAAGAGTCGTTAGGGGTTTCGTTACCGAGGTTGAAAACCCTTCCGCCAACCCGAATCCCCCAAGTGGACGCCCGTTGTGGAAGGAGCCCAATCCGTGAGCGGAATCGAAAAATAAAACCAAACCGTGGCGGTTACAAACGCTCTCTAGTCCTTCAATATCACAGGGTGTTCCGTAAACATGTACGCCGCAAACCGCCACTGTATTTGGGCCGATTGCAGCACTCACCGAGCGGGGGTCGAGAGTTAACGTCTCCGGGTCGACATCTGCAAAAACTGGGGTAAGACCGGCCAGCTTCATCGAATGAGCGGTCGCAAGAAACGTAAAGCTGGGAACAATGACCTCCCCCGCCGTCAAGCCGGCTGCGCCCGGCATGAACATCAGGCCCGTGGACAGATTGGAGAGAACCAGACAATGCTTCACCTGAAGACGCGCCGCGAGTTTGAGTTCCAATTGCTCCGCAAACGGACCGAAATTAGACATCCAGCGGCTGGCGAATATTTTTTCGTAGTACGGCCTGAGCTCGGTGTAGGACGGCATGGACGGCTTCATGAGCCTTAGCCCGTCAGGGAACGCAGGCTCGCCACCTAGTAACGCGGGTATTGTCACACAAGTACCTGTGTCAAATACGCAGAAATCCGGCCACCGGAATTGACATCAAGTTTTAATTTGATCCGGTAGCAATAAGACATCTGCAGGAATATCGACTGAGGCTTTCTTTCCCAAGATTTCATCGAACTCACGCGGAGCGATTCCAGTGCCCGGTCGCTTGATATCGAGATTTAGTTCGGAGAAAGTTTCACCTTTCTTGATCGCTTTCGTCGTTACCACGCTTCGACGATGCACGCGCCGCTGACTCAATTCTATATCAGGTATATCAGACGGAGATTTCGATCCGGAACCGAGCGCCACTTCAACTTCCCTGATCATTTTTACCATCGTTTTCAATTCATCGGGGGAAAGCGATGCGGCGTGGTCGGGGCCAAAGGCACCGGGATCCATGGTGTAATGTTTTTCAATGACTGTCGCCCCCATCCCGACCGCGGTCGGTGGCAGCGTGACACCGAGGGTGTGATCGGAATAGCCAACCGGCACATGATAACGATCTGCTAGCATGTTCATGGCCCGCAAATTTATTATGTCATGGGCTGCCGGATACCAGGACACGCAGTGCAGCAAACAAACCTCCCCCGCACCGGCGCGCTTAAGGGTATCCATCGCTTCGTCGATCTCGGGTAAGTCCGCCATCCCTGTGGACAAGATAATCGGCAACTTTTTCGTCGCCGCATGACGCAAGAATCGAAGATTATTTAGATCGGCCGAGGCAATCTTGATGACCTCACATTTGAGGTCCTCGCACAGAAAATCCAGACCATCTGGGTCAAATGCAGTCGATAAAAATTTGATACCCGCCTCTTCGCACAATTTCTTCAACGTTTTTTGCTGGTCGAAAGTCAATTCCAGACGTTTCAACAGGTCACGAAAACTTTCACCTTCGTAACTTCCGTCAACTATATAAGTTGACCGTTCGGCCTCAGGCAAAACCAGCCTTTCTGCCCGGAACGATTGATATTTCACGAAATCCGCGCCAGCTTCAACGGCTACTTTCATCAAGTCCACAGCCGCATCGTAATCGCCATCATGATTGATACCAGCTTCCGCAATTACGATCGTTTTATTGCCCGCGAAATACACTATTTTCTCCCCAAGTCTTGGCGCAATTTATAGCCTTAATCCCGTATATCTAAAAACCCCCCGCTCCCCAGAGCTGACAGCTTTAAACCAATGCCTTCTGCGCTGTTAAAGGCGTAATCTTGGCGCCGCATAGTAGGGACTGGCCGGAAACAGAGCAATCCTCGAGTTTCAAATGTCCTGATAGGAAAACGGCAGTTTACCGAGCCAAGCCCAAATTCATAGCGATATATTGGCCACCCATTGTTTTTGGGGCAAAATTGCAATTGTCCATCTCCCCTAATTGAAACACCCAAAAGCTGCTGTTGCAGCCCGCTCTACCCCCCTACGAGTTGGATCAAGGGTGTTGATGACATCCCATGACAACGTGTAGGTTAGCTCTCAAATCATCGACCAGTATATAAATCCGGGGGTATGAAGCCGCGATGACCAAAGCAACGCGGGTTCTGGTGTTCACCGACAGTCATATGTGGTGTGAAATGGCGGGCGCCCTGATCAAGTGTTACTTCCCGGAGGGAGTAGAATTTGTTCGTGGCAAAAAAGGAAGCGTTTTGCCAAAGGGTATCGGCAACACCAGTCTGGAGTTGGTTATATCTTTCTTGAGTCCGTTTATTATCCCGCAGTCAATCCTAAGCAATTCGAAAATGTCTGTTAACTTTCACCCTGGGACCAGCGACTATCCTGGCAGTGGATGTTTCAATTTTGCCCTATATGAAAACGCGACGACCTACGGTGCGGTTAGCCACCACATGGAAAGCAAGGTTGATACCGGTGAAATTATTGAAGAAATGACCTTTCCAATTTTTCCACACGATACTGTCGAAAGCCTTCAATTTCGGTCATACCAGACCCTTATGTCACTCTTGGATAATTTCCTGCAACTTTATGCGGCGGGAGAAGCGATCCCAACCGCGGGTATCACTTGGTCCCGCAAACCGTTCACCCGACGCATGCTCGAAAAGCTCAAAACATTGGACCCGTCGTCAAATGAGGACGAATTTGTGGCGCGATTTAGAGCAACTAATTACCCTGGTTTTCCACCTCGGATTGAAGCATACGGACAGACTTTTGAAGTTTCGCAATCTGACGCTCTTCCTATGGCCTTTTCTTTCAAATTGCCCCCTGTGGACGACTGAATTATCGGGAAGTATCTGAATGTTCAGAATCGACGGACAACTATCGTACATGGTGCCCTTTGGGGACACTCACTTAAGAGATAAGAATTATTTCGAATGGCTGAGTGATTATGAGGTGATGAAGACAATCAATCGTCTCGAGTATTTGATGCCTGTAGAATTTGAAGTAGTCGTTTCCTATGTAAACGACCTTTTAGAATCGGATAGCGATATATTCTTTGCGCTTTACATGAAAGATGGCGACGAATTTATTGGCACTGTCAGGGTCGCGAAGATGGACTGGCGACATGGACTGGCTGATGTCGGCATCTTGATCGGTAATCGATCAGCCTGGGGACGCGGAATTGCCACGGACGCCATCAATGCTGTTTCCAAGTATCTCTTCGAAAGTCTCGGGTTTCGCAAACTGACGGCGGGCGCCCTTTCAAACAACCTGGCCGTCATCAGGGCGTTCGAAAATAATGGTTATGTCAGGGAAGCCCTTTTTCGAGAGCAATTTCGCTTCGAAAATGAACTTGTTGACCATATTTATCTAGGTTGTTTTCAACCGGAATTTCGAAAGTCCACGCACCAAAACTGACCGCGGCCATAAGTGCACACCAAACCGTAACCGGTCCGCCGCTAATCGATCGGGCAACTCATGACAAACGGGGGCAATTAAACGTGAAAAACACATGGCGTTTTGGCGAAAAGGAATTTCAGTATATCCGGGAAGTGTTGGATTCCGGATTTGGTTCAGGCACATCTGGCGGTATGAACTCGCGTTTCGAACAAGCATTCGCTAAAAAAGTCGGTGCGCCCTATGCGATCACGTTTAATTCGGGCACTTCGACTCTTCATGCGGCATTATTCGCAGCCGGTGTCGGTTACGGCGACGAGGTCATCCTTCCGGCGTTGACGGTAATATGTAATCTGAGTGTAACCCTGGCACAGAACGCGATCCCCGTATTTGCGGACATCGATCCCGATACGTTCAATATCGATCCAGTGGACGTTGAACGCAAAATAACCGAGCGTACGAAAGCGATTATGCCGGTGCCCTTGTATGGACTGCCCTGCGATTACGACCCTCTTCTCGAATTGGCGGAAAAACATAATCTGGTCATAATCAACGACGCAGCGCAGGCATTCATGGCGGAATACAAGGGACGTCCGATCGCTGAAATATGCCCGATGACCAGTTACAGTTTGGAAAATTCAAAACATATTACGACTGGAGATGGAGGCATTATTGTCGCCACGGAAGAAGAATACGCGGTCAAAATGCGAAAATTCGGAAGCCTTGGCTATAAGAACCTGCAAGCCAAAGAAGGGCGCATTCGAATAAGTAAAGATAGTTTTCAGAAGCCCAGTTACAAACGCCACGACCAAATGGGCCTCAATTACCGGATGCCCGAGGTTGCGGCCGCACTCGGGCTGGCCCAGACCGAGCGCATGGATTTCTTCATGAACATCCGCTACGAGGCCGCCTCCATGTACGATGATGTTGTAAATAACTGCGACTACCTAGTCCCTCAGAAAGTACCGGAAGGTTATAAGTCCGCCTATTGGTGCTACACGGTCAAATACATTCGGGGAGACGTCACTTGGGACCAATTTCGCCAGAAGTACATTGAGTTTGGTGGCGATGGGATCTACGCGGCCTGGGCGCTCCTGTACGAAGAGACCCTTTTTTCGTCCGGGGATTGGCGGAAAGTTTGCCCGCCACTATACAATGATTTGAATTACGACAATATTTCATGCCCAAACGCTGAGAAAGTACAGCCGCAATTAATGCAGTTCGTCAACAATTACGGTAGCCGCGAAGAAATTGTGCCAAAGGTCGCAGCCCTGCAAAAAACCATCGACTTTTTCGCATGACCGGTTCGAAGATTGGCGCGCTGATCCCGATCCGACTGGCGTCCGAAAGGTTGCCTGGAAAAGCGCTGAAACATGCCGTTGGCAAACCCATGGTCTGTCATTTACTGGATCGCGTATTTTCCTGCCGGCATATTTCGGACCCGCGAAACGTCATCGTCTGCACAACGGAAGACGAAAGCGACGACCCACTGGTGACCACGGTCGAAGCCCATGGCGCCAGTATATTTAGGGGCGACCGGGACGATCTGATCAAGCGTCTCTTCGATGCCGCCCGAACGTTCGATCTGGATATTATCCTCCAGGTCGACGGTGACGATATCCTATGTGACACCCAATACATGGACCTGACAATCGGCGGACTCCTGGAAAACTCCGAGCTTGACGTGATGTGCTCGGAAGGTCTGCCGTTCGGAATCAATTCTAAAAGCTTTACGATGGCGGCCCTGGAACGGGTTTACAGCCATTACCGAACGTCAAAAAACGACACCGGTTTTGCCTACTACTTCACTAAAACCGGTCTCTGCAATGTGGGAAGTTTGGGCCCCGTAAGCCCCGATCACGTGGACGATAAAATTCGGCTGACCTTGGATTACGAGGACGATTTGACAGTTTTCCGGCACATCCTTGAAGGGCTGGGTGATATGGAATCCCTGCCGGGCCTGTCGGATATCATTCGATTCCTGAGGGAAAATCCGGAAGTCGCCAGCTTGAACCTCCACCATCAGGAAGACTATTGGGCGCGTCACGCATCGAAAGCCCAATTGGAGTTTGTCGATACGGCTGGGGAAACCCAGAAAATAGAAGTTTGAAGACCGGTGCACCATGGCCATCAATGATGCGAAAATCCTTGAGCGGGTGGGCTCATTTGCAGCCGCAACCGGCAAAATCACCTATAAGGGAATATCGGTTGCCCCATCGATCAAGTTGAACTACCACACATTTTTGAGAACATGGCGAGGGGCTCTGTCCGCCGGCAAACCTCAATTGGGATACTTTTTTCAAACTCTTTTTCGTAAATTTATTGTGTTCACCTACCGCGGCCTCCGCGGTGTCTTATGGCGCGGTCAAATCTACCGGAACCGCAAAGAGCTGATCGCTCTTCCAAAACACAAAATAGTCGTCGTCTCGGATGCAAGCGGC
>JAPYRI010000058.1 GCA_029941135.1 Alphaproteobacteria bacterium
AATTGCGCGGTGGTCTTAAGTTAGCGGCAGTGAAAGCGCCTGGATTTGGGGATCGCCGTAAGGAAATCCTGAAGGACATCGCGTTTGTCACGGGCGGTGAAGTGATTACAGAGGAAACCGGAGCGAAGTTGGAAGAAACGACGCTTGATATGCTGGGTACTGCACGGCGCATCGAAATGTCCAAGGACGAGACGGTTATTGTCGATGGTGGTGGCAAAAAGAAAGATATTGAAAACCGCTGCAGTCAGATCAGAGCTCTGGGGGAAGCCACCGAATCGGATTATGATCGCGAGAAACTGCTTGAGCGCCTCGCCAAATTATCTGGTGGCGTTGCCGTGATTCGGGTCGGCGGAAACTCCGAAATCGAAGTTAAGGAACGTAAGGACCGGGTTGACGATGCGCTTCATGCCACACGAGCGGCGGTCGAAGAAGGGATTGTTCCCGGTGGCGGTACGGCTTTGCTGAATGCGAACCGAGCTTTGAAGGCCGTTGCCCCTGACAACGAAGACCAAAAAGCGGGCATTGAAATCGTCCGCCGGGCCCTCGAACAGCCGATACGTCAAATCGCTGAGAATGCCGGTTTTGATGGCGCCGTCGTCGCCGCTAAGGTATTGGAAAGCAAGGGCGGTAAGCTAGGCTTTGATGCCCAGGAGGAAGTTTACGTGGACATGGTTAAGGCCGGAATTATAGATCCGACCAAGGTCGTCCGGGTGGCCCTTCAGGATGCGGCTTCCGTGGCTGGGATGATGCTGACCACTCAAGCTACCATCGCCGATGCACCGGCAGATGAAGCGCCAGCGATCATGGCGGATCATGGCGGCTTTGCCGGAATGCCCGAGGGTATGGGAATGTAATCCTGCTATGAATCAGGATTGAATTTGGGGTCATCTTCGGATGGCCCCTTTTTTTGCCCGGTAATATCTAGTATTCCGGGGCCCTCAACCATTTGTTCAGCATTTCAGGGTTTTATTTAATCCCCGTGTGGCCTCCGTTCGCACATTCGGAAATTTGATGGTGACCAAGTATATGTCAGACGAAATAAAAAATAGTATGACCAGCTATCGGGTGCTGATGCCTCAAATTGAAAATGGGCCTGCCGGATGAACCGTCAATAGCGACAGGCCAGTGTATTTAGGGGCAATGTTTGGAATATTGAAAAGTGCGATTGAACCCCTACCGCGCGACGCAAGACCACGCGGAACAACAACTTAACTCTGGGGCGGGAGCGATCCCGCGGCTAAACGTCCTCGGATTCGCCATCCAAATTTTCAGGCTTTTTGCTCTTAAACTCGGCGATATATTGAACCCGTTCTTCGTTAGCTTCTAAGTGACCCAGGTCAGCTAACCCGTACCGAACGCGTTTTCCCGAAGATTGCCTGTGGCGGGTACTTCGATTGCGTTCCTTACGATATTGGCTAAGGCTGATAATCTCACCCATCAAACAATACTCATGTTTGCCTTTGCCTTTGGCTTGCTGGTTCCAACAAGCTGGTCTCTTGGCACACAATACTAAGACCGAGTACAGATTAGCGGAATTAGGAAATGGATCAACCGCTATAATGTAAAACGACGCATGTTTTTGTGATTAGTGATGGACTGGCAGTCAGGAGAAATACGTTGCCTGGTGAAAAACGTTGAACGTCTATGTGAAGGTGGTGAGTACGATACTGGTTGCGGTTTTGGCCGCGGTTTTGATTGTGCCAAGTTTCATAAATTGGAACCGTTACAAAAATCAAATCACCGAGCCCATAGAAAGGCTCACAGGGCGCAAACTCAATATAGACGGTGATGTCAGTTTTACAGTGTTACCCTCGCCCGCTTTTTCAGCCCAAGGTTTGTCGTTTGCCAATGTTGCAGATGGACGTGCGGCCTATTTGGCGAGTGTCGAATCGCTCGACATTCGCTTGTCATTTCTACCTCTACTCGGCGGCCGGATACAGGTAGAGAGTATTGCTCTCAATCACCCGGTGCTTGCTCTCGAAGTGCGCGACGGTGAGCGGCCCAACTGGAGATTTCATGCGCCGGATCTGACGCCATCAACGGCAAATGAACCGGAGACGGATGTGGGAGTTAATGTTCGCTTCGAGCAAGTCGTGATTGAAAATGGCATTGTCACCTATCATGACATCGCAACCGGATCATCGTTGCGGCTAGAAGATATTTCAGCAACTGTATCTGCGACATCCCTGGACGGTCCGTTTGCCGCCAAGGGAAACCTTAATTTTCAGGATCTTCCTGTAGATTTTCAGGTGTTGGTCGGCAACCTCGTCAGCGGCAGAGCTGTCCCGGTCAGCTTTTCGCTTGCCCTACTAGGTGAAGCCGCAAATTTAACGTTTGCTGGATGGGCGAGCGAGCCGAACCTTGACGCCCGATTTAACGGCCGTGCCACTGTCGAGGGAACTGATCTCGCCGATACCATCGGTAAGATAATGGGGGCAATTGATGGCGCAGCGGGTTTAGAATTTACGAGCACGGAGGCCGCAAAATCGTCATTTTCGGCTGAAGCCCAAGTGGTGGCCAGCTCGAATGAAGGCCGCCTGCGGAATTTAACGGTCCAGCTTGGCGATGATACGGCCACGGGCGGTTTGCACGTAACTTTGGGAGAACACTCTGTATTTGACGGCAACCTCAACATTAACAGTATCGATTTGGATCGCTGGCTGACAATGGCGACACGTGAAATTGAACCCGTCACCGAAGACAATTCAACATCGGGCGAAGTGACGAACGAAGGCCCGGCTTATTTCGATCTGCCCGGGAACGTCAGTGGCACCTTTAAAGTGTCGGTCGGTGCGGTTATCTATAACAATGGCATTGCCAGGCAAATCAGACTCGCGCTTCGCATGGGCGATGGCCGGATAGGAATTGAAAACGGCAGCGTCCTGTTGCCGGGTGGCTCGGCGGTCGATGTGGCCGGAATATTCTCGACCGATGGGGCAGAACCGCATTTTTCTGGTCGATTAACCGCCACGTCCGACAACATTCGAAAGTTATTATCTTGGCTAGATGTCGGCGTCGACACTGCAACTGCGGGCCAATTTACCAATTTGTCGTTTAGCAGCTCCCTCGAGGTTTCTCCCAAAGTCATCCAAGTGTTTGGGATCGATGCGCGGCTCGACGCCATGCATGCGACAGGCGGAATTTTCCTGGCGGTTAGCGACCGCTTGGCATTCGGTCTCGATTTGTTTGTCGATGAGATTGACGTGGATCGGTATTTTGGCGCCACCTTGGACAGTACCGCGCCTGAACAATCCAATATAGCTTTGATAAACGGTGGCAGCACCATTGGAAATATCAAAAAGCAATTGAAGGGATTGAACGAATTCGATGCCAATATTCGACTTAAACTCGGCCGCATTGCCGGGGCGGGTTACGAAATCAAAGATACGTCATTTGATGGTGCGATTTACGACGGCGAAATCACCATAAACGAACTCAAAATCGGTAACTACTTGGGCGCAAGGGGCGCCCTGTCGGGGACAGCGAGAGATCTGTCGCGCCGGCCCACTGCTGACCTTAAACTCGAATTTAATCTGAGCGATGCTGATACGCTTCAGCGCCTATTTAATTTGGCGCCCTCTGCCTGGATTGCGCGCTTTGGAGCGGGGTCGGGCACACTCCGCCTCAAAGGCGATGAGGGTCGCGTAACCGTCAATTTGGACGGATACTTTTCGGGTACGCATCTGACACTCGATGGCGGCATTGTTGCACCAACGGCGGCACCGGTGATAGACGCCAAGGCAAGGGTTGAAAATCGCAGCCTGGCTGCAATTATTGAACAATTTGAGATCCCCATGACACCGCCCCAAGGGCAAGACGACGGTCCCCTGTCTGTTTCCATCTCCGCGTCGGGCAAAGTCGATAATCTGGAACTACAGTCATCAATGGAGGTGGGCGGAGGGAACGCATCTTTAAACGGCCATTTGGTGCATCCGTTTACCGATCCTGATTATTCATTTTTGGTGGCGGTGAAAGCCAGTGACCTCAAGAAATTTGTGCGCGGATTGGGGGCTGATTTTCAAGCCGCAGCAAATGATCTGGGTGGGCTTGAAGGGTCAATATCGGTGAGCGGCAACCATCTTCAAGCCGACATCAAGAACTTTGAAGGTCATGTGGGTCCTATTGATTTTAAAGGCGCTGCGAGGGTGCGCTTGACCGGCGATCAGCCGCACGTAAACGGCACGCTTGAGACCAGTGAGATCAATATGAACAAGTTCATGTCGGTGCCCAGTACCGGCGTCTCAGTCGAAAGTAATACCTCTAATGGCGGGGGGAAATGGTCCCGATCATCTTTTGATCTTGCCTTTATGAACAATTTTAACGGTGAGCTGCGTTTGCGTGCGCCGATGCTGACCATAGGCGAATTTAGCTTTTACGATCTGCGGACCACGCTCACCCTAGATGACGGGATGGCCACCCTCGCTCCACTCGAAGCCCGGCTTTTTGATGGCGAAGCTGAACTCGGCATTAAATTATCCGCGCGCCGAACACCCGAACTCAATCTAAGACTGAGTCTCACCAACGCTGATCTCGCCGCCGCCCTGTCCGCGGTGTCAGGTCTTGAGGCGATCACCGGGCGGGCAGGGGTTAGTGGCGAGTTTCACACACTTGGTCACAACCAGTTGGAGATGATTGCGGCACTTGAAGGCGGCGCACGTATCTCTGCCCGCGAAGGTGTTATCCAGGGCATCGATTTGCCGCGGCTCAGTGAGCGGCTCAACAATATTAATGACATTAAAGACGTATTAGGAATGGTCGCCGGCTCCCTGACCGGTGGACGAACCACCTACCGCTCGGTCGAGGGCGCGGTTGAAGTTAATAACGGTGTGGTCCGCACCACCGACGTGCGCGCAGACGTGGATGCGGTCGAAACCAGTTTCACGTCTGAATGGGACTTGGTCAATTGGACCATGAATACGGAGGCCCAATTTCGCTTAACTGACCATCCGCAGGCGCCGAATGTTGGCATTGATTGGCGCGGATCCATCGACAGTCCCCGGCGCGGTTTGAAAACCAGAAAATTGGAAAGTTATCTGACCAAACGTCTTGCAGCGGCGATGCTGAACAAATTGGTGTCGCCGACATCCGAGGCGCAACCGGCTGGCGCGGCGTCCGTACCGGAACAGTCGCCGCCGGCGACGGTGATAACCCAACCCGAAGACGTTTTGCGTGATCTGCTCAATGCCCTGCCGTGAACGTCGGGCCGCGTTCAACACCTTGTCGTGAATGCCCATTACTTCGCAGTGAAAGCCTATTGGCGTTTCGACTAAAGTTGACTGGCTTTGGGGATGGCTCGCCCAGTCGCGCTGGCGCGGGCAACCGCCAGGACATAAAGTCGAATGGCGCCCGAGAGACTATTGGATCGATGCTTGTCAATCTCTGTGACCAGATCGTTTACAGAAATTGTGCGCGCATCGGCGGCATCCCGAAGCGCATCCCAAAACACATTTTCGAGTGAAACGCTGGTGCGATGGTTGGCGACCACGACGGATCGCTTCTTCATTCTGTCAGGCGGACCGTTGGTCATAGGTTCTTAAAAAAGTCATTACCCTTGTCATCAACGACGATGAAAGCGGGGAAGTTCTCGACTTCGATTTTCCAAATCGCTTCCATGCCTAATTCTTCAAACTCCACCACCTCCACTTTGGTGATGCAATTCAACGCAAGTGACGCCGCTGGCCCGCCAATCGACCCCAAATAAAAGCCGCCGTGTTTTTTGCAGGCTCCCGTCACTTGGGGGCTTCTGTTGCCTTTGGCAAGCATTACCATGCTACCACCATTTGCTTGAAACTGGTCCACATAACCGTCCATCCGTCCGGCGGTGGTCGGCCCAAATGAACCACTAGCGTACCCTTCAGGTGTTTTGGCGGGGCCGGCGTAATAAATCATGCTGTTTTTGAAGTAGTCAGGGAGGCTTTCCCCCCGGTCCAGCCGCTCTTTTAATTTTGCATGCGCAATGTCGCGGGCGACGATCAAAGAGCCGCTCAATGACAGCCGGGTTTTAATCGGGTATTGGCTCAATGTACTCAAAAGTTCCGACATGGGGCGATTGAGATCGAGTTCGATCACTTCGCCCTCTAGCTCACGGGCGGTGATCTCAGGCAGATATTTGGCCGGATCAGTCTCCAATGCTTCCAAAAACAATCCTTCAGCGGTGATTTTGCCCTTGATTTGGCGGTCAGCCGAGCACGATACCCCGATCCCCACAGGGCACGAGGCCCCGTGACGGGGCAAGCGGATGACACGCACATCGTGGCAGAAATATTTGCCGCCAAATTGCGCGCCAATGCCAGTGCTTTGGGACTGTTCAAATATGGTTTGCTCCATTTTTAGGTCGCGAAAGGCATGACCTTGTGCGTTACCTTCCGTCGGCAGACCATCCAACTCGCGCGCACTGGCGAGCTTCACGGTCTTTAAGTTCATTTCGGCTGACGTCCCCCCAATGGCAATCGCCAAGTGATAGGGTGGGCACGCAGCGGTCCCCAGCATGCGCATTTTTTCGTCAAAAAATTTGACCAGTTTTTCTGGGTTTAGTAGCGCTTTGGTTTCCTGAAACAGGAAAGACTTATTCGCCGACCCGCCACCCTTCGCCAAAAACAGGAAATGAAATTCGTCGCCTTCGGTCGCATAGATATCGATTTGCGCCGGTAAATTGTTGCCGGTGTTAACCTCGTCATACATATTCAGCGGCGCCATTTGGCTGTAACGCAAATTGGTTTCGGTAAACGTGCGAACGACTCCTTCCGACAAAGCCGAGGCGTCGCTCCCTTCCGTCCAAACGAACTGGCCTTTTTTGCCCATGATGATGGCGGTGCCGGTATCCTGACACATGGGCAGGATACCACCAGCCGCTATATTTGCGTTCTTCAAAAGCTCACGGGCAACGAAACGATCATTGTCTGACGATTCGGTGTCGTCGAGGATGTTGGCCAATTGTTGCAGGTGACCCGGCCGCAACAGGTGTGACGTATCGCGAAATGCCTCCGCCGTTAAGCGGACCAAAGCCTCGCGTTCCACTTTGAGGACGATCTGGCCGTCCATTTTCTCTGTCGACACATGATCGGAGGTGAGTTTTCGGTAGGGAGTTTCATCAAGCCCCTGCGGGAACATAGGTTGATATGCGAATGCTGACATTTCTGCTCCAAGTCAAGAAATGAGGGCTGAAATAAGGGTTTCGCGGACCAACCAGAGGCGCGCCGCTTTTGGCGTACTGCTGCGGTCAGTCTTTGCGATAATTGCTAAGCGCAATAACTTCACCGGTCTTATTAGTTGTATCTTCGTCATCACTTTCCACGCTGTCCGGTTGCGCTGCTTCGGTCACACTGTCCGACCCGATGGTGAAATCTGGCGCCGCGTTCGAAGATTGCCCAGCATGACCTGCAAAATCCCCAACTGAAAATTCAATCTCATCGTCGCCCTGAAATTTCACGCCAAATTGAACGCTGGGATCGAGAAAACCGGTGAGCGCATCGAACGGGATCGCCAGGCGGGTTGGCTTGCCGTCAAAATGGAGCTGGACTTCAAAACCAGCATCATCCACTTCCAAGCCCCAAAAATCATGCTGCAAAACAACCGTCATTTCATCGGGAAAGCGCGCGTGTAAATAATCCGGCACTTCCACACCAGGCGCATTGATATCGAACGTAACATAAAAATGGTGATCGCCCGGCAGGCCGGTTTTGGCCACCCGAATCAGCACTTTGCGAACGATTAGCCGATAGGCATCGCGCACCAGCGCTTCATAATCCATCAAGTCGACCGTCATGACCTGCTCATTCCCGGGCCGTGTGCCCATGTTCGTTTGATTTCATACTAAATCTAATCGCCACCGCGCAGGAGTCAATGACAGCGGGCGCTATTCGGGTAAACTATGCGCGTCATTTAGTGGACCAAACCGACAGGGGAGCGACATGAAGTTGGGCGTTATCAGTTTCAACACCGAATATAGTATCCGTGCGGACGAGCTCGCCATCGCTGCCGAGGAACGCGGCTTCGAATCCGTGTGGTTTCCTGAGCACACGCATATTCCGGCGAGCCGGGAAACCCCGTGGCCGGGCAACGGCGTTCTGCCCCGCGAATACATTCATATGAGTGATCCTTTAGTGAGCGCTGGTGCGGCTGCGGTCGTCACCAAGACCATCAAAATTGGCACCGGTATTTGTCTGGTCGTGGAACACGAACCACTGGCCCTCGCCAAAGCCGTTGCGACCGTTGACCGGCTGTCTGATGGCCGCTTTCTGTTTGGCGTCGGCGCTGGCTGGAACAAGGAAGAGATGGCCGACCATGGGGTTGCGTTCAAGGACCGCTGGAAGGTGGTCGAAGAGCGCATCAAGGCCATGAAGGCGCTGTGGACTGAAGAGGCCGCCAGCTTCCACGGAGACTATGTCAATTTCGATAACGCTTGGTCGCACCCGAAGCCCGTGCAGAAACCCCACCCGCCGATCGTTTTGGGCACTTTTGGCTCCAAATGGGGGCGCCAGCGGGTGGCCGACTACGCCGACGAGTGGATGCCCATTGACGTGTTTCATGGCGACCTGCAAGCCGATATCGATGATCTCAATCAGCGATTGGAAGCAAATGGCCGCGCGCCCAACTCGGTGCCGATCTCTATGTTCGATATCTTCGAGACTTCGGAAGACGACCTCAAGAAGTTCGCTGACATGTGCTGCATCGAACGCGCGATTCCGCGCTGTCCAACTGAAGACAAAGACACGGTGCTGCGATGGCTCGACCGCTATGCCGAGATCGGCCAGCGGATTGGGGCTGTGTAAGGCTAAGTAAGGGAAGGAAAAAACTATGACGACAGAATTTGATAGCGACGCTCCACTAAAAATTCGCCAAAACTGGCTCGACAAGGTAACCGAGGACATCGTTGACCCGAATCGGCGGATCGTCGACCCCCATCATCATTTCTTCGCAGAATCGGAACATTTTCCCCACTACAGCCTTGACGATCTGTGGGCCGATACGGGAACCCATAAAGTCGAGCAAACCGTCTACCTACAATGTTGGGAAGGCTATCGAAAATCCGGACCTGAAGAGCTTCAGGCAGTGGGCGAGACCGAATGGGTACATTCGATTGCGGCGGAGGCGCGCAAGCAGCCGGACGCGGCGCAGATTTGCGCCATGATCGGGACAGCGGAATTACGCCTGGGCGCTGCCGTACGACCCGTGCTCGAAGCCCACCAGGCTGCAAGCCCCTTGTTTCGCGGTATAAGACAACCGGCGGCCTGGGACGCAAGTGAAGAGCTCATGTCCATGCCTGACCTAGACAACGCAAACCTTTATGGCGACTCAAAGTTCCGCGAAGGATTTGCGTTGCTCGGCGACATGAATCTCAGTTTCGATGCCTACCACTACCACCACCAGACCCCGTTCCTGACCGACCTCGCGCGAGCGTTTCCGGACATAGACATTATCCTTAATCACCTCGGCACGCCGCCGGGAATCGGCCCCTACGCGGGCAGGAGAACAGAGATTTATGAACAGTGGACCGCTGGCCTTAAGGACCTCGCGACCTGTCCGAATGTCGCCGTCAAGCTCGGCGGCTTAGCCATGCCTTGGACCGGGTTTGGGTTTGAGGGAAACCCAACGCCGCCAAGCTCTGACGACATTGTCTGCGAGCAAGCCCGGTACTATCACTTCGCCATTGATGCCTTCGGCCCCAGCCGATGCATGTTCGAAAGCAACTTCCCCGTTGACAAGCTGGCAGTGTCGTACCCGATCCTGTGGAACGCCTTCAAAAAAATGGTCTCCGACTTCACCGAGGAAGAAAAAGACCAAATGTTTCGCGGGACCGCGACCCGGGTGTACGGGTTGGACGCATAGTAGATCGACATTTTTGCGTTCGGCAGCAAGAGGCGTCTGAGGAATTCTGGCCGGAGTTTGCCGACATGGGCTGTACCAAACGCGCCGTCCCGCGCTGTCCAAATGAAGACAAAGACACGGTGCTGCACTTGCTCGACCGCTATGCCGAGATCGGCCAGCGAATAGGGGCTATGTAGAGTTCATCGATTTGAATGGTTGTTTTTGGCCTGGATATGGCTCCTTCCGAAATGGCTCAACGGACATTGAGGAAGTAATTGAACAAAATGGCCTCACTCTTGACTCTCCCATACCTTTCAAATATCACATATATGAGCATATGATCATATATTAATGACCCGCCATGGAGAGATCGAATGACCCTCGAAGATAGCGTCCCGACAGTGGACCTTCCCACGCTCGAGCAGACGGCGGAGTTGGCCGAAATCTTTCATTTAATGGGGGACCCGAGTCGCCTGCGCATTGTGCTCAGGTGTTTGCATGCGGATGTGGCGGTCACCGACATTGCTCAATCTCTCGGTCTTTCCCAATCTTCGGTCAGCCATCATTTGCGGCTGCTGCGGGTGGCGCGACTTCTGCGCGCCGAACGACGGGGTAAGCAAGTGTTTTACAGTGCCGCCGATCACCACGTGCGAGGCATGCTCGGCGATATGGTCGAGCACATTTCCGAGGGCAAGGGCGGGGACACTTAGATGCCAAGGTCCGGGAAATGCGGAGGGGCGGCTAATGTCTGACGCCTGCTGCGCGCCGCCGCCAATTTCCTCCCTGGAAAGTACCCTGGCAATTTACCGGCGCGTACTGTGGGTCGTGCTGCTGGTGAATGCCGTTATGTTCGGGATCGAGGTGGTCTCGGGCCTATTTGCCCAGTCGGTCGCGTTGCAAGCGGACGCGCTTGATTTTTTAGGCGATGCCGCCAATTACGGCATCGCTATCTTTGTTTTGGGCCACAGTCTGCGCTGGCGGGCGGGCACGGCATTGCTCAAAGGCGTCGCCATGGCCGGTTTCGGCGTATTTGTGCTGTCGCTTGCGATATACCGCACCTTCGTCGTGGGCGAGCCCAACGCGAGCCTCATGGGCTCGGTCGGCGTATTGGCGCTCTTGGCCAACGTTTTTTGCGCGGTGTTGCTTTATCACCACCGGGCGGGCGACTCGAACATGCGCGCAGTGTGGCTGTGCAGCCGCAACGACGCCCTCGGCAACATTCTGGTGGTTGCGGCCGCGGGTGGGGTGGGCTTGAGTGGCACCGGCTGGCCCGATCTGGGGGTCGCTGTCGTGATCGCGGGACTTGCTTTATGGGGCGCGTCCGAAGTGATTAAACATGCGGTTCACGAGCTGCGCCAAGACGCACAACTCGTTCCTGCTGAATAGTTGTCAGACCCAAGCGGGTCTGTACACTCTCCCGTCGACGCGTCGCGCGACAAGTGAAGAATGGCGCCGCTAAGGCTTGCGGCGTAATGACGCCGGGCCGTAGTCACGGCCTGTTCGCCGATGGCTCAGGGGCGATCTATCTAAAAATTCATTACCGCAGTCTTATTTCAGCCTGCGACTGCAGGCCGCCGCCCCTGTGGCGTAAGCACTAGTGGCGCTTGAACGTCGAGCCACACTTGTGGCTATTACTCTCGAGTGAAACGAGAAGAGTGGGGGGCTTCTGTTGCCCGGCGCCCCCCGAGCCGCGCTTTTCACAGGTTATTAAGCTGCGAGAGCGATGGGTGCATTATCATTGGCACCTGTAGGTTTGACCCGATAACGGCGGTATCATGCCGGGAAAAAGTCTATACCTTTACTGCGCACGTCGAGCCTGGTTCGCCCCCATTCGGAAACCGGCTAAGTCCTTCCGGTTATTGTTAAATTGGTGGAGGCGCCGGGTACTGCCCCCGGGTCCGCTACGTTTATTCCGTACGACGTTTATTTCCATAGTCGGTTGCCCGACACGCCTAATATAGAATTTCTTGCCGCCAATTTGAAGTCTCGCGTAGCGGTGCTTGATCCGAGCGGGTAGAGTGCCCGGCACGGAGTCGTATTTGTCGAGAGTTAAGTCCCTCAGAATCCATCATGCCGATCAGTTCCGAACAACAAAAAGCGATTGATGCGGCCCGCGGGGTTACCAGCCAAACCCGGCGCACCACGGTGCCGGCCTTGGAAGAAATTCTCTATGAGGCGGTTCCGGCGCTCGATCATGGTTTCGTGCGCGCGATCGATTATATGGGTGACGATGCGGCCATCGTGCAGGCGGCGCGCGTGTCCTACGGCCGTGGCACCAAAAAGGTCCAAGAAGACTCGGGCCTCATTCGCTACCTGATGCGCCATCGGCACACGACGCCGTTTGAAATGTGCGAATTGAAGCTACACGTCAAACTGCCGATCTTTGTTGCCCGCCAGTGGATCCGTCATCGCTCGGCCAACGTTAACGAATATTCGGCGCGCTATTCGATCCTCGACAACGAGTTTTATATCCCAGCACCGGACAAGCTCTCGGCGCAATCCACGTCCAACCGGCAGGGTCGGGGTGATGTCCTGACCGGTGACGAGGCGGCGCGGGTGTTCCAGTTACTCAAGGAAGACTCGGCCAATGCCTACGATCACTACGCTGAGATGCTGAACGAAACCCCGGACGGGGAGGTTGCTGATCCCAATCGCGAGGGCCTTGCCCGCGAGCTTGCGCGAATGAACCTGTCGCTCAACTTTTATACTCAATGGTATTGGAAAGTTGATCTGCACAATCTGTTGCATTTCTTAAGCCTCCGCGCCGACGACCACGCGCAGTATGAAATTCGTGTCTATGCCGACGTTATCTTGGACATGGTCCGGCGTTGGGTACCAGCTACCTACCAGGCGTTCATGGATTACCGCATGGGTGGTGTGGGCTTGTCAGCCGCCGGGCTCGACGTGGTCAAAAAACTGATCGCGGGCGAAGCTGCCGAGCAGCCCGATAGCGGCCTCTCCAAACGCGAGTGGCGCGAACTCATGGATGTCCTCGGGCGGGAACTTTAATCCCGCATCCTTTTTAAGTGACAAATAAACCGGTGACAGTATACTATTTATTTAAATAAATAGTATACTGTCACCGGTTTATTTGCTTGTTAACGGCATGCAATATCGCGCTATCCCGCCCGAGGTCCCGATCGCTATGTTCCGAGAAGTATTCGGTGATCGTCCTGTGGTCGAGTTACCAAATGCCGGTGATTTTCTTCAGGAAGACGATCTGGTGACACTCATCGCACTAATCCAGAATTTCGTTCAGAGCACGTAGCCGACCTTCTTCTATTTTGGACACAGTGCACTCATTGGCTCCCGACACAATCATGCGTGAGCGCTTTGCGCCTCCTGAAGGATAGATTTGCGGATCACCATGGACATGACCACATACCAGGTAAAAAAGACGGTCGCCCCGAGCCAGAATGTGAGCAGGCCGTTCCAAGCAAACGGACCGATCTGGAAGAAAATCAGCAGGCAGCCCGGCAGAAACATCACGGCGCACCAGAGGCAAAAAAATCCGCTCCAACGGGGGAGTATTGATTGCGGATTGCGGTCGCTGAGAATACCGAGACCGGTAAAGACGACTTGCAAGAAGAACACCGGGACCGGCCATAGGAACGCGATCCAGCCCATGTCGTTGAGCATTAAGGTCAATTCTGGGCTGCGCTCCGGGCGAAACGCGGCGGTAGCCCACAGCAACAACGGGATCATAACGAGGGCCCCGCCGCAGATGCCACAGGCCAACTGGGCATACGAAAAAATTGAGGGCGCGGGTCCTATTCTGTTCAATTGAATTGAAACAACAGCGGAGAAGGGGCAGATCAATCCAAACGAGATGAGCATGACCAATAAACCGAGGCGGATTTCAAAGGTATTTTGCTGGTACATGCCAGCGATCTCCGCCGCACTCGCACTCGGCAAAGGCGGTGGAATGAAATGCGCCAGCGGCCAGAATCCAACGGCAAATAGGATCACAAGAACCGCACCGCCCCACGCACACATGAGCTGAAAATTAGTGTTCATGATTTCCTCTCCCCACGCGGCGGGCTTGTCCGCTGGTAGACATTCGCGGTCATAACTTCTTTTTCGCCTTCGATATGCCCTCAATGAGGTCAGTTTGGCCGGGCATGATGAAAATCATGTCCTCGGTGTATTCGGCGACCAAGGTATCCATGTCACCTGCTGCTACGGAGTCCCAGCCGCGTTGGACGATTTCTGTGAGTGTCATCGTAAAAGCTCCTCTTTAGCTTTCAACAGTCTTAATCGTAGATAACTATGCACCGAACTTCGATGCTCCAGCGATCCGGCGCATCCGGGGGTGCGGCCGGATCCTTGAACGCGCTGTGAAAACTGAACGTGCACGGCGCGTCAGGATCGCTGGCATCACCCAGCTGGCCCCCGGAGCGCGCCACCGGACCCGCCGAATCCCACTGTTTTATGAGCAGTGCTTCATCGCCCGTCATTTTGGGAAAGTAAACCCAGCGATGGCCTTCGGCGTATTTCGCAAAATAGTTTTCTCCGATGCGATCCTCGTAGTGAATTTCGAACACAACCAGCTCGTCAGGTTTGACGGTCTGGCCATCGCAGAGCGCAATCGGATGAACGGCAACCGGCTCGCTTGCAATATTGCGCCACAGATTAATGATGGCAAAGCGACCGTCGTCAGCCAGCGAACGCTCAACCATCTCATCGGTGAGTAGCGACGTGTTCGCGGCCAGAACGCCACGCAGCGTGTCGTTGCCGCTGGGCGGTTTCGCCAAATCGCGCAACCGTTGGGGGGCACTGGTCAGCGTGTAGTCCCCGTGCACTATGTGCGCCGGTCCCTGTACTTCCTGACCGCCCGCTATCCGTTTCCCGCTTTTCTTGCCCTGGGCCGAGCGGACGTTGTGATCGAAGGCAAACGCGCGCGCGCCGGTCGCTTCTTCAACGATACGCGTACACTGCCGGTAGTAGTTCCCCACCACTTGCTGGTGATCGAAGAAATCCAGACCCGCGCTCGCCAGGGGCCGGGTGAGTATCTCAAAGCCGTTGGCGGCAAGGGTGCAACGTTGATCGCCCAACAGGTTGCGGCCATTGTGAACGGTCATTTCGTGCTTTTCGCGATTGACACCAGGCATGGTACTATCGCTCCCGTCCGTATCCCTGCGCATCCGCACCTTGCCATTGCGGTAAAGTGACGACGTGGTTGAGTCATCGAGGTAACTGAAGAAACCCACGCTGCGGGAGCCGGTGTCAATCTGCGCCGTTGAATTTTTCATGGCGGGGCCCTGAGCTTTACGGGAAATTTTAGCATTATCTAGCGCGCGACGGCGCACAGAGTTAGGGTTAAGGCTTATCTGGCCAGTAGTGCCGGCATCACCTCTTCGGCAAACAAATCCTGCGATTCCGGCGACGCCATTGCAAGGATGAAATAGGTGAGGCCGGTCTCTTCAATACGCCGTGCAAGCTCTTGTTTCACCTCATCGGGTGTGCCGAACAAGGCCACCGGCGCGCGCTGGGCGCTGGCATAATCCGGGAAACCGAGACTGCTCGCGACTTCGCGCAACGCCGGGTCATCCGCATCGGTTGAAAGCGCCACAAAAGACACGCCACCGAGCTCAATCTCAGCGGGGTCACGATCAATCTCACGGCAAAACTGGTGCAATTTCGCGATGCAGTCTTTCATCTTCGCCATATCAAAATTTAATGATGCGCTCGTATCTTGGATAAAATCCTTACCGTTTCCGGTCGGCGGGATCATGTTCAGAATGTCGGCGTGACGCGCCGCCATCTTTAGGATGCCCGTGCCGGATCCTCCCAGCATAATCGGCGGACCCGACTTTTGTGTTGGACGCGGGTTGTTGTAGGCATGATGAACGTTAAAGTGCTCGCCGCCGAACGCTGGCTCCTCTTCGGTCCACATCGCCTTCAAAACTTGAACCGTTTCTTCGAGCTGTTCCAAGCGCTGTTTCAAGGGCGGAAACGGATACCCGTGCGCTTCGTATTCCTTGTCGTACCACCCGGCGCCCAAGCCACAGATGAAGCGGCCGTTGGTCGCGAGATCAATTGATGTGGCGATCTTTGCCAGCATGGGTGGTGTGCGGAATGAAGCGGCAATTACCGAGGGAGCGATCTTGATGGTTTTTGTCGCCATGCCCATGACCGTCATCACAGTGAGGCATTCGAGTTGGGGAGAATCCGGGCCCCCGAGGGGAGAATAAAAATGATCGTTATGGGAAAGCGAATAATACCCTTGTGCTTCGGCGCGCTGTGCCACCACTTGCGCATCAGCCATGTCCACGGGGAGTGGCATTAAACCAAATTTTACGTCGTACATAAATTAGTCCTTTTGGTACCCAAGTTACCCATTTCGACATACTCACCTGGCAGAAACCGATGCCGGGCAGTCTAGCGACAGTTGTTTGTTAACGGTAGTCGGTATTGGGAGGATGGGATCATGAAGACAAATGTCAGCAACTGGGAGTACAGCGGACATAGCTTTGAATTGCCGGAATGTCTATTCCTATCTGCGGGCTCAATTGGTCAACGCAACACATGCATTAAATCGTTCTGCTGGTGTTTCGTATTCTAGTGTCTTGCGCGGTCGCTCGTTCAGCTGGCGCGCCACTTTGTTCAAGGCCGCCTGCGAATAGTCTTCTATAGCGACGTCCATGCCCGCACGGAATGGGAGACGCCCACCGCCCTTATGATGGCCGCCGATGCCATCAACGCCCAGAAGGCGGACCTGGTCCTGGGTGGTGGCGATCTGATTACGGATGGCTTCGACTCGACGTCCGAGGAAGTCGCGCCGCGCTGGAATACCTACATGGTTATGCACAGCGCGATCGAGGGCGAACACCACGCCGCCATTGGCAATCACGACCTCGTGGGTGCACTGCCCAAGGACGGATCGGCTCCTGCCGACGACCCGCGGCTGGACTTCAAGCAACGCTTCGGGCTGACGCGCACTTACCGTTCCTTCGATGCGCTCGGCTAACAGCAGACTCTCCTGCAACTTCGCCCCATGTCCGCTCTATCTCCGAAAGCGGACATCTTGGCTAGTCCTTTAAATGCCTACGGCTGACCCAAAGCGGACACGGCGATATGTGTCTGAATAGCTTGATTTGATCCAAAACGTGCATAAGTGACTGTGACTAAACGCGCTCCCTAAAATCCGACGGACAGCGCTTTGTATGTCCACTTTCTGTTAACGTAACAATGCCGTCATCGCACCAGTTACAGATCGCCACGGCGAAACAGCCGATGCTTGGGAGACTCCCGAATGGAAAAATTAATAATCGACCGCAAAGCCATGGGGCGCTTGGCTAAAGCTTTGACATTCATCTGCGGTCCGGATCATCCGACTACGGTTGCCCTCAAGGCGGCCGCAGAGAACGGTTCCGAACAAGAAATCACGAAAGCCCGCAAAATGTTTCTTGCTTTGAAGTCGGGGGACCGCCGCGCCGCATTGAGCATGCTCGCTGATTGATCGGCGGGGTACCTTCGGCAAGCAATTCCTCCATGTCTCGATAGCTCAAAGTGAATCGCGCATTGAGCGCAACGTCATGGCAGATAAAGTCGGGTGAGAAGCGGGGAAACAAATCTTACCACCCAATGTTGTCGCCCCTATCGGTCGTTTACACCAAGTAACCCCCTCCTGAGGAGCGCACAGA
>JAPYRI010000059.1:0-5573 GCA_029941135.1 Alphaproteobacteria bacterium
GCCTGGCCCTGGGCACCACCCGACGGTTGATGCAGCATGACCCGTGCATGGGGCAAGGCAAAACGCATTCCTTCTTCCCCGGCGGTTAACAAAAGTGATCCCATGGATGCCGCTTGACCGATGCATAATGTGGAAATCGCCGGGCGGACATACTGCATGGTGTCATAGATCGCCAAGCCTGATGTAACGATGCCGCCCGGAGAATTGATATATAGATTTATTTCCTTTTTTGGATTCTCCGATTCGAGGAACAGTAATTGCGCCGTGACCAGACTGGCCACGTAATCATCCACCGGCCCGGTCAAAAAGATGATCCTCTCCTTCAATAGCCTTGAATATATGTCATATGAACGCTCTCCCCGATTGGTCTGCTCGACCACCATCGGCACTAGAGTGTTCATGTAAACTTCATTGATATCGGTCATTCAGCGCGGTCCTGTTCGAAGACAATTGCTATTCTTGGAGTGAAAAAGTAACCCAGCCCTTAATCCGTCACGTTTTCTTCACAGTTTTCTTAGTGGATTTGGCCGGGGCCTTTTTACCCGCGGTTTTTTTAGCCGTCGATTTCTTGGCAGCTGGTTTCTTGGCAGCTGGTTTCTTAGCTGCCGGTTTTTTACCCTCGGATTTTTTGGCCACTGGTTTTTTGGATGCGGGCTTTTTGGCTTTTACTTTAGCTTTTCCCTTACCATCACCGTCCGATTTACTTTTCTTGCCCTTTTTTTCAAAACTTTCGAGAACTGCTTTTTCGTCCTCGTCCTCGCCGGGGGGCCGCATTAATTCCTCATGTGTGATTTTATTTTCACTGACATCGGCAAGTTCAATAATGAAGTCCACTGCTTTTTCTTCGAGAAGCGGCGCTTGCAGTTGCGCCATGGCCTCGGGGTGCTTCTGGAAATGCTCGTAGACCTCACGCTCTTGCCCGGGATAGCGCCGCGCCTCTTGAGAAAGGGCCTGGCTCAATTCTTCTTTCATGATCTCCAAATTATTTATACGCCCCACTTCGGCAAGCAAAAGACCGAGGCGGACCCGGCGGTCGGAAATCTCCCGATACTCTGTTTTCATATCATCCAAGGCACCATCGTCGGCCGGATCAATCCCGGAAGTATCCACACCCTGGTTGGCCATATCTTGTTCTACTTGGCTCCAGACCTGTTCAAATTCCATTTCAATCATTGCCGCTGGTACTTCAAATTTCATGGTGTCGGCGAGGATGTCCAATAACGAACGTTTAAGTCGCACGCGCGATACATTGTCATGCTCCCTTACGGCTTGTTCGCGCACTGCTTTAGTAAGCGCATCAAGATTTTCCATCCCCATCTTTTTGGCTAGATCGTCATTTATTTCGACCGGCAATGGCTTTTTAACAGCAGAAACATCTACTTTGAACACTGCTTCTTTTCCAGCAAGTTCGGTCGCTTGGTAGTTTTCTGGGAATGTTACCTTCACTTCACGGCTGTCGCCCACCGAAGTTCCCAATAATTGATCTTCAAAGCCCGGGATAAAGGTATTGGCGCCAAGCAATAATTGATGCCCCTTGGCCGCACCGCCTTCAAACATTTGGCCATCGATCGAGCCTTCAAAGTCGATCGTCACGGCATCGCCATCTTCAGCATTCGCGCCCTCACCCCTGTCTTCGAAGGATGTTTGCTGAGAAGCAAGATTGCCAATAACATCCTGAATTTTTTCCTCGGGGATATCGGCGACCAATCGCTCCATTTTTATTTTTGAAAAGTCCGGTAATTCAATATCCGGCAATACTTCCAAGGCAATTTCATAGGTCAAATCCGACCCTTCTACGAAATCTTTTACCTCGATCTTAGGTTGCACTGCGGGTCGCAACTCTTTGTCCTGGATTATTTGCGCTGTGGTCTCGCGCACAGCTTCATCCAAAACCTCGCCCATCACGGAGTCACCATGAATTTTTTTGACCAGCGAGGTTGGAACCTTCCCGGGCCGGAAGCCGGGCATCGAGATGTTTAAACTAATTTTTTGGAGTTTACCGTCCAAACGGCGCGCCATGTCTTCAGCGGCAATGACCACCGAGTACTCGCGCTTCAAGCCTTCAGTGCTTGTTTCCGTAACCTGCATGTGTTTCTGCCTGAATTTATATTTGCACGCGGGGGTCAGGAACTAAGGCTAAATCGACGACATTAGAATTGCTATTACCACAACATATAGCGGATACAGACACAAGAACTAACTGTATATTGTTCGGCAACCACTAATACAATCTAACCTTCGACGGCCTATTTTCCACTAACCCCTTTTCTGTTTTCAATAGTGGTGCGGACGGAGGGACTCGAACCCACACACCTTGCGGCACAAGTACCTAAAACTTGCGTGTCTACCAATTCCACCACGTCCGCGCTTTTGGAATAGCCTCTTCCGCACCTGGAATGGGCGGCAGACTTAGCTATAGCACAGTCGTTTTTTGAAACACCAGCGTCAACAGTCCCTGATCTCCTCGACGCTATAGAATACAGAATCTTTTTCGAATCACAGACTCCGCAACACTGCAGGCATCGTTTCACTCAAGTCTTCAGCAATAAGACCCGGACCAAACTTTAGCGCTGCCTCGCCATGCAACCAAGTGCTAGCACATCCGGCTGAAAAAGGATCCATTCCTTGGGCCAAAAGTCCAAGTGCGAGGCCGGCAAGGACATCACCCGAACCTGCGGTTGACAGCGTCGGTGGCGCATTTGTATTGATCACCGCCCGACCATCTGGGGCGGCAATGACGGTATCCGGTCCCTTTAATATAATAGTTGCACCGCACAACTGAGCGGCTAACCGCGCCGCCTCCAACTTTCCCCGTTGTCTAAATTTCCTCCCGAACAGTCGATCAAACTCGCCCTCGTGGGGGGTAAACAGAACGGGAGAGCGGATCGCACGGAACAAGTCATCCGGTGCCTCTTCAAAGGATGTGAGGGCATCCGCATCCAATACACACCTTTTTTGGTGTTCGAGAGCCGCAATGACATTTGCACGGGTCACTTCCCCCACCCCATTTCCCGGCCCGAGCAATACCGCATTTTTTCTTGGGTCAGCCAATATCTGCTCAAATTCTTTCGGATCGGCAAAGGGCAGAACCATAACGGCAGTTAGTTGCGCAGCTGCTACGGACGCTGCGTCGGTGGGGACGACGACGGTGACCAATCCAGCCCCAACCCGCAGGGCTGCCCGGGCAGCCAAGCGTGCCGCGCCCGTAGACGTTGGACCACCACCCACCGAAACCGCGTGCCCGCGATCATATTTATGTCCAACTTTTACCGGCCGGGGCAATTCAGTCCGCCACAAATCCGGATGATTTTCCCAGGTGCGCGGACCAATCTGCGACACAACATCATCTGGGATACCAATATCGGCAACGATAATATCGCCACAAAGTGAGCGGCCTGGTTCCAATAAATGCCCCGGCTTCTTCCGGAAAAATGTGACCGTCACTGTCGCTTGAGCCGCGACACCGCGCACTTGTCCAGTATCGCCATCAATTCCGGAGGGGATATCAACCGCAACGCAAGGAATACCCTGCGCTTCAATTTCTGCAATCAGCTCCGCCACCACCCCATCTACTTGCCCGGACAGTCCTGCACCAAAAATCGCGTCAACAACCAAATCCGCGCCGGTTATCGCATCGGGGGTCAATAGTTCAATTGGTCCCGTCCACTGCCCGGCCATAATCGCAGCGGCGTCGCTCAGGCTGCCGACGTCCCCCAATAGCGCCAATTTAACTTTGAGACCTGCCTCAGTCAGTAATCTCGCGATCACAAATCCGTCGCCACCATTGTTGCCTGGTCCACACAAAACCAGCGTCAACTTTGGCGACCATCGTCTGGTGATTTCTCTGGCAACAGCGGTGCCGGCGTTTTCCATCAGGACTTTACTAGGCACCCCTGCGGCAATTGAAGCCGCATCAGCCGCCGACATTTGCGCGACTAAAAACAAGGTGTGTTTGTGAATGGCATTATCCATCAGCAGGGGCAAATTTGTCTTAAGTGTTTAATTTCAATACTTTGTATATCTTTAATAATATGTCACATCATCTAATCGAAACTCATTTCGGCGGAAATCTTGGCTTCAGCCAATCGATTACGGCCGCACCCGCTTGCGCCCTCCCCCCTTCTTTCGGTCTATCTGGATTGGGATATCCAAAGTGATCCCCCTCCATGAAAATAAGCTCCTTGTCTGACGCACCGCAAGCCGCGAGCAAATCATGTGCGAGTGATGGGAATATGCAATTATCGCCGGCAAAATAGAGCAGCAAAGTGGGAATTGTTACGAGAACAATATTTTCCTCGGTTACCGCGCGGGAGGACAGGCCAGACCATGTACTGAGCCAGCCCCGCGGGGTCATCACCTTACAGAAACCGGCTTCCGTGTAATTAAACAGATCCGGCCGCCGCGACCATAAGGAGCCATAATCCCGGGTGGACGGATCGATAGATGGATCGCAGAAAGCCAGATTGGCTTCGGTGCGATTGATCGTCATATATCGCCCAGTCACTGCCCGTTGGCTAATTTCCTCCCGGGCATCAAAAGGTTGTTCCGCAAATCCATCGGCCAGCATTAACCCTTGATAGAGACGCTGTTCGGCGATGTGACGCTTGGCAATCGCATCAATTCGCGCAATTCGCGCCCGTTGGCCTTGTCTATACGCGTCTACGAAGGCGGCTTCATAGCGGGTCGGCATTGGCGGCTCTTGAAAGCCGTTGTCGATATTGTACATGTCCAGGGCCGAATCCCGTGAAAGCGGATCGACTTCATCGGTCACCGACGGATCTATACTGCCCATGAGGTATTGGCCCTGCCCACCGTGGGCTGCGAGGATGATCGCGCCATCAAGCTGCGGCATTGTAATTTTATTGAGATCATAGGGGTCGCCCGCAGCAGTGTCGGTTAAACGACCCGGTGGCTGAGTTGCGGCCTGTGCCTGATAAAATGTGAAGAGCGAGCCTCCGCCGCTATTCCCTACACACGCGACCTGCTGGAAATTTCTGGTTTCCTTCAAAAACACCATTCCAGCAGCGACGTCAGCCATCAGCATTTCGTGAATTGTCGCGGCATCGTTGTTATTCCAGCGACTTTCTTGTCCAAACACTGCATAGCCAGCGTTGATCAACGCTGGAATCAGGTAATGACGGGTCATCTCCACCCTTGGATGCATGATGATGACAGCGGTCTTCTCGCCTCCCTGGGTATAAAGAACTCCACGGCTCTCACCGCCGTCTTCTGCTTTGAGGTTTACAAGCTCTTCAAGCGTACCAGGGGGTGTGTTGTCATGGCCAATCAGGCCACACACGCCTTTCGCCTGGTATCGAAATAGATCCAACGCCATAGCATCCTCTCAATTTTGCCCTTGTTAGACTTAACAATGCCAACAAAGGAGAAACTTTAGCAATCAAGTTGTCCGCGACCACGCGGAGAAGGAAACTCGAACACTTCTAAGCAGATTGAATTTTTCGGGCTAAGGGAATGGGGCGGTGCCGGGTTGGATTGGTGTCCGGTTCTAGCCAGTTTCCTAATTAAACAGCTCTATTCACGAAAAAGTGAACTCTCTGAGAATGGCCCCCTAA
>JAPYRI010000059.1:5673-16975 GCA_029941135.1 Alphaproteobacteria bacterium
CTAATTAAACAGCTCTATTCACGAAAAAGTGAACTCTCTGAGAATGGCCCCCTAAAAGAGAAATAGGTTAGAACAGTTTCGTAAAACTTCTCTAACCTATTGAATAAGTGGGGCGAGTGATGGGGATTGAACCCACGGCCTCTAGATCCACAATCTAGCGCTCTAACCGACTGAGCTACACCCGCCACACTATGCGCCTTGTTTACCGGTCTGTGCGCGAAGCCGTCAAGTGTGGTCATTCACTCGTCGATTTATGGTTCGTTTATTCGCTTAAGAAATATTGTTGCGGCAACAAAATCAATCTCACAATAGTAGTTGTCTATAATTTCATCAGATTGCATAAATTTTATCCAATGGGCGCCTAATTTATTGGAATCTATACTACTGAGTGTCCGATTTAAGCCAGTTTCGGGATCATTTCGAACTGGCACACGACGTGCTTATGTGGGTGTGACGAGAACACGACTGCCAATCAAATTCAAATATCCGATGAGCGCTGCGTGGCGCCCACATTAAGCACGAGGAAGGCCATCCATGAAAAAAATTGAAGCGATTATAAAACCTTTCAAATTGGACGAAGTGAAAGATGCGTTGCATGAAGTCGGCCTTCAGGGCATTACAGTTACCGAAGCCAAGGGATTTGGCCGCCAGAAGGGGCATACAGAATTATATCGGGGAGCCGAGTACGTGGTCGATTTTTTGCCTAAAGTAAAAATTGAGGTCGTTCTCGCGGATAACCAAGTTGACCGTGCTATTGAAGCCATCCAAACGGCGGCACGCACGGGACGCATCGGCGACGGCAAAATCTTTGTCACTCCGGTAGAACAGACCATACGCATACGTACGGGAGAAACCGGCGAAGAGGCTGTCTGACGCACCATCCCACTCAACTTCGAAACCTACTAAATAGAAGTTTTACCTGACTATCATGGGGAATCGAAAGAATGTCCGAAGTAGCGAATGTCCTGAAACTAATTAAAGACGAAGACGTAAAATACGTCGATCTCAGATTTACTGATCCGCGCGGCAAATGGCAGCATCTGGCGATGGATGTGTCGACCATCGAAAAAGACACCTTTACAGAGGGCGTCATGTTTGACGGTTCGTCAATTGCCGGCTGGAAAGACATCAATGAGTCGGACATGACTCTTATGCCCGACGCGGCTACTGCGGTGATGGATCCTTTCGCCGAACAATCGTCACTGATTATCATATGTGACATCATTGAACCGGCGACTGGCGAACCCTACGAACGCGATCCGAGAACCGTTGCAAAGAAGGCTTTGACATACTTGTCCAATAGCGGCATCGGCGACACCGCCGTATTTGGACCCGAGCCCGAATTCTTCGTATTTGACGATGTTCGCTTCAAAGTTTCCCAGCACAAAACGTCGTATGAAATTGACGATATCGAGGGGCCGTATAACAGCGATAAAGTTTTCGAAGAAGGAAACCGAGGCCATCGACCGGCAATCAAAGGAGGCTACTTCCCTGTGCCGCCGACCGACAGCGCTTCGGATTTACGCGCTACCATGCTCTCGATAATCGGCGAAATGGGCGTTGAAGTAGAAAAACATCACCACGAAGTCGCCCCCAGCCAGCACGAACTGGGCTTAAAGTTCGACTCTCTTGTCCGCATCGCTGATAAAATTCAAATTTACAAATATGTTGTCCACAATGTGGCGGAATCATATGGCAAAACAGCGACTTTCATGCCCAAACCGGTATGGGAAGACAACGGCTCGGGTATGCATTGCCACCAATCCATTTGGAAGGACGGCACCCCCTTGTTTGCTGGGAACGGTTATGCCGATTTGTCTGAGTCGGCCCTGCATTACATCGGTGGAATCATCAAGCATGCAAAGGCCCTAAACGCGTTCACCAATCCACTGACCAACAGTTACAAACGATTGGTTCCAGGTTTCGAGGCTCCTGTGCTTTTGGCATATTCAGCACGTAATCGCTCGGCCTCATGCCGCATCCCCTATTCCACAAGCCCTAAAGGAAAGCGGATCGAAGTGCGCTTCCCAGATGCGGGAGCGAATCCCTATCTTGCGTTCAGCGCTATGCTCATGGCCGGCCTTGACGGGATCGAAAACAAAATCGACCCGGGCAACGCCATTGATAAGGACCTTTACGCTTTGCCGCCGGAGGAATTGAAAGAAATACCGACAGTGTGCGGCTCCTTGAGGGAGGCGCTGAAAGCGCTTGATGCTGATCGGAGTTTCTTGACCAAAGGCGATGTATTCACCGACGACTTAATCGACGGCTACATGGCCTTAAAGTGGGAAGAAGTTTATGCGGTAGAGCAGACTCCCCATCCGGTTGAGTTTGCCATGTACTACTCGGTGTAATTCAACACACCGCAACTGACAAAATACCAGAGGGCCCCTGTGGTACGTCGCAGGGGCCCTTTTTTTTGCGCACATACGCAAATTTTCTAGTCGTTTATCGGACTACGCCTCAGCGTGTATCTGGCGGTTTCATCGCGTCGCTTGCACTCAAAACTTCATCGACGGCAATATCAAAAAATTCGTCCAGGCGGGGGCGCATATCAGACGAAAGATCAACGAGTTTAGAACGCGCATCGTTCGGATTTTCAGTTTCAATGATATAGCCGTACCGCATGGCGGTATCGAGGTATTTTCCGGCAGTATGTGTACTTTTAATGGCAGTCATAAAATTGAGGGCATCGGTCTTTCGCACGGGCGCCCCAGCCTGCCACATTCGCGATAATAAATCCCAGTAATCGGTCGAAAAAAATTGTCTATTGTTTTCAAACACACTGAGCCAAACACGACTAACCCTATCGATTAACTCTAAATACTCACGACGCTGCGCGTCGCTATACTTGCCTGTCATATCTATGCCCCCTTATACGACTTCAAGCATCACTCCGGAACAATTCACCCCCAAGTATTAATGGTACACTGCCTCTCCGACCGACCGTCACAGCCATAAACTCAAACATTTATCAGCACAATCTGTACATGAGTAAGTTCGATACTAGACTTGCTTGTAGCGCCGAAATACTGCCCGCCGAGCTTTATAATCTAGCGGACTACGCTCAGAACTGACATCACTATTGCCGATAATCCTATAATTATTGCGCAAATGCCAGAAATAATGCAGCCATTAAGACAAATAACTTTGAACCGAAATTCACACAAACGCGCACCTGTTCGTAACATGATCAAAGGGTCCAAAACATGAGTGAAACCTCCAAACTAATGACCTCGGTATTTTCCGGTTTTGGGGTATGCTCATTACAATACTGGCGTTTGTTGCCTGCAGCGCCCCCGCCTCCGCCAAGAACAACCACCGGGACAATTACAGTCACCGGGACAATATAGTCACCATTCGGCTTATGCCGGCCACTACCAGCATAATTACCGTCGGGGGCGCGATCACGGCTACAGAAACCACCACAACCACCAGAGTGACCAGTTCTTTGCGGGTCTTTTTAGTGGCTATACGAGCCATTACTTATTCAGGCCTTATCGGCCCCCCTATCGATACTACAGTCATCAAATGTATGTGACTCAACCACAGAGGACGGTTGTCCGAGAACTGCCCGACGCCACGGCCGCACGCCCCACGCAGGCATATGCGAGTTGTCTCCAACAACGGGAATATCAAACTATTGTCACTGTCGGTGGACACGATGTTGACGCTTATGGGACGGCCTGCCCCCAGGCTGACGGGTCATGGCTTAGGGGTCCGGCGAAACTTCCGCCCCAGTCTTGAACCCTTAAAAATCAAAAGCAAACCAGTGCTTTTCGCCCGGCCCTATCTCGCGGTTGCCTTTCTCACCGTCACATTGTGCAGATGCGTAACACCGGAGCAGATCGCCGGTATGTCCAATCGGCAGGTGTGCGAATCCTCCGTTATATAGCCAATAAACGGCACCCCACATTTCGCCAACGGCGGATACGAAACCATGTTCTCCAATGCAGCTTTAAACCGTGGGCCGTCGCCAACATTTTGCGCAAATATGCTTCTAACAGCACATCTGCAAACGCCAGACCAAATAATTTGCGCCCGATCTGTCACTTGGTCAAACCAGGATCACGTGCCATTTTGGTCCCGCAATGCCAGTCCCTGCGGCTACATTGCTCAAGCTCGAGGTTTTTCCCAACTGATTGTCACGACAGTTCCTTCGAACGTTTGGACTTAAGATTTCAGCGCGACAGCACGCCATTTAACCAATGCCGCCTTCAACTTATCATCGACCGTCGTCAAGACACCCGTGCCCGGAGAGTTATACGGGCAGCCAACCGAATAGAATCGAGTAACCACCATCACCGGCCTCATTCTGTCGAGGTGCCACGGCCGAATAAACAGTGACGGCCACCTCGGTAACACTGCCCGCCATCGACGGTCCGGCGTCCAAAGCGGTTCAAAACTTTTAGTCTGAAAGGACCATTCGCCGGTCACAACCACAAAAAGTCACTCGCATCAGACAAAGGCGCGACCCGACCCCCACTTTGTCGGTTAAAGTCTTAACTCAGCCTGGCCATCCCGTCGTTCGAAAGAACTTGCGATATTTTATTGATAAAGCCATGAAGGAACACCGGGCGAATGCCAAATAGTCCGCTTACTTGCGTGCTATGATCGGCTTGAACATTCATTCGAAGGGATCGGCATGGGTTTCTCAGAACTTATAAACCGCATGACAAACGCTGCAGAGCGCGCCGACGGCGAGGGTTTCGCCGCTTGTTTTACTGATGATGGGGTCTATCACGATTATATTTACGGGACTTTTGAAGGCCGGGAGAACATCAGCAAAATGCTCACCGATAAGTTTCACGGTGACGCAGAAGATTTGCAGTGGGAGATGGTCGATCCGATGAGCGATGATAAACTCGGATACGCTACCTACAATTTCAGCTTTACATCGACCATGCCTGACTATCGAGGAAAACGAGTTGTGGTTCAGGCAATGAGCCAGTTTCGCTTGCGGGATGGATTGATCGCCGAATATCACGAAACGGCCAACGGCGGTATTCCCATGGCCCAATTGGGTATTCCGGCTGAAACTATGGCCCGGGTCTTTTTGCGCAGTGCTCAGAAAATAATGGCCAAGCCTGAATTAAAATCTCACTTACGCTCTGACTAATCGACTAACGATTTAAATCTGCGCTACTCGCTGCTGGCCAACTGTTGGCCTAGGGCGGCGGTTGCTTCGTCAGCCGGAAAAAATGTCTCGAGCCGCAGCTCTTGAAACGTAACATCGCGCGGTGTCCCTAATGTCGAAATTACCGTGAACCAGGTGAGCCTGATGTCATCTTTTTGGAATGTGACAAGCCTGTAGGGCGCGGTTGGCATCGTAATATCTGGTACCTCCAAACGTGATCAGTTATTCACCATATACCCGATGGTGCGGCGACAACATTACCTCCGAGGTAATTGTTTAGCCTCCTCAACGGGCGCAATATTTGGTCTATCAAGCGCACATATATCCGGTGAGCGCACGTAACAGGTATTTCACGCATTGGAGGTCACCATGACGAATATCAACAATAATTTCATTTTTGTACGGCGCGCCCTCAAGTCAAATAGTGCGATTTCGGCTTTGGCGGGCATGGTGATGATTGCCACTGCGGCGCCATTATCGCAATTGCTTAGAATTCCGCAGAGTTGGGTAGTCGCCGGTCTGGGCGCCGGCCTTATTCTGTTTGCGGCCGCAGTCTATCGTCATGCGCACCGGCCAAAGCCGACACCTAACACCCCCTTCTTCCCTGTGCTAACATCCTTATGGGAATGATAAAGGGACGTTTTATGATCAAAAAGTTTGACTTACCGATCCTTATCGCTGGGATATTTTGTCTGACAGCAACGTCGGGACATGCGGTATTCGAGTTAGGAAAAAGCCTAAAATTTAAATGTATGGGAGAACTCAATTCGAATGAGGAAGCCCAATGTTTAGGCTACTTATCCGGCATTGCCGACGTGATGATGGAAGGCAACAAAATCAACAAGTTCAAAGCGTGTATTCCTGAAACGGTAAATGATACGGAAATTCTCACGATCATTCGTAAAGTGCTCAAGGATAATCCGAGCAACCTCCACTACACGGGAAGCGATCTCGTTGCCTATGCATTTCAAGAAGCCTACCCATGTGATTGATGAAAACGTGGGTCCGGTAAAGTTGATTTCTGAGTGGGTTCCCGGCCTGCGCACGACGTTAAGTGCCGCCGGACTGGTGTTGCTTCTCAGCGCATGCTTGCCTGAGTTTTCGAACCTCAAAGGCGAATATATTCGCAGCTCGCCCGCCGAAGACCTCATCGCAGAAACCGAAGCATTGATCATCCGATCACCAAAAAATTACAAGGCCCTCTATTTTCACCTAAATACTCAGATGCGTATTTGCCTCGCGGATACGCGCACGACTTTTCGTGGTTATATTTTGGATAGTCTTTTGGAAGAAAACATGGAGCGAGGAGAACTGGCGACAATCCGTGAAAAGAAAGGATTTGGTTATCGGGCCGAAACCCACATCCTCGTCCAATCAGGCGCAGAGGGTTCAAAGGTCGTCATCCATACGCGCGAAGACTATCAGTTGGAAAAGTGGGTGAAGTGGATCCGAGGCGAAAAGGGTTGTTTTCCAGAGCTTTATGGCTAGCGGGTATATTCCAAGCCACCCACACTCACCCTTTTATTGGCGAACACACACACCGAAACTCGTGGTGACACCCGTACCCATGGTTACAATGTCGACAAACTCTCCGTTACGATTGTCCACTTTCAAAAAAGCGCCTCCTCCAGGCTCAATGAAAGTAAATCCGGAACTTGAAGTGCTCCCTACATCACCTGTGTCACAGCCGCTTTGATCACAGCGGGAGTAGCTGTGTTGGTCAAAATCGATTTCTATCCAATACTTTAGATGTCGCTTATGGTCGTCACCTAATCGCGCGACATTGAACCGACGGCACTTATTTTCAAAACACATAAATTTGTTATCGACGTCACAACGCCACTTGGCAAATTGGTCGTAAAGCGGTGCCTCCCTCACCAACTCAGCATTGCCACGTGCAGACGTCGCCGCTTTGAGATTTGCTGCCCCCAAGGCAATGATCACGAGGGCCGCAATCCCCCCGCCGCACGCAACAAGTAAGCGGCGTGTCAATTCTGCCGTCACGAAGCCCGTTCTCCCTTCATCAGAAATATTTATAGATTAGTCACCGCTGCCGACCGGTATTGGCCGGCCGGCCCGATCAATAGCCACGTAAACATAAGTACCCTCGGTCACCTTCAATTGTTCTACTGCATCGTGCCGTCGAACGTAAGTTTCCAATTTCACCGCGATCGAGGTCGTGCCAACCTGTTCTACGGCGCCAAAAATGCTGACCACATCACTCACGTACACGGGCCGCAAAAAGGGCATTGAATCCACAGAAACCGTGGCTACGCGCTGACCGGCACGGCGGCTGGCGACGATCCCTCCCGCAATGTCCATCTGCGACATGATCCAGCCGCCAAAAAACATCCCCGTTACTATTTACGTCAGCGGGTTGTGGTACAGCTCTAATAGTTGGCTCGTGGTCAGACACTGTTTTCTCCGAGATATTGCGTTTAATCACGCCAACACTCCCATATGTAGTTGAAGGTGGCGCGTTTCCTACCTTATACTCCCTACTAGATTTATCTCAATCCATCGGTTCCAAACCCATGACCAAAGCGGCAGATTTGTTCGACCAAACCCGGCCGGTCAAAGATGGTTATTCCGCCAAAGATATCGAGGTCCTTGAGGGCCTTGAACCCGTTCGGCGGCGTCCCGGCATGTATATTGGCGGTACGGACGAACGTGGGCTTCATCACTTAGCAGCCGAAACTCTCGACAACGCGATGGATGAAGCAGTGGCAGGTTTTGCCACACGCATAGATGTGTCCCTCGACACTGACGGCAGTTTAACGGTCCGTGATAATGGCCGCGGCATTCCCGTGGATCCTCATCCCAAATTCAAGAAACTGTCAGCGCTCGAAGTCATTCTGACAACATTGCACGCGGGTGCAAAGTTCAGCAATAAAGCCTACCAAACCTCAGGTGGACTAAATGGGGTAGGCATTTCGGTTGTCAACGCCTTGTCCGAAGAGCTCGACATTGAAGTCGCACGGGATCGAAATATTTGGCGTCAAAGCTACCAGCGCGGCAAACCCATGGGCAAACTTAAGTCTGTGGGCCAAACCCAAAACAGGCGTGGAACGACCGTCCGATTTCGGCCCGATCGACAAATATTCGGTGAAAATTCTACTTTTCTGCCGGGTCGTGTTTATCGTATGGCACGGTCCAAAGCTTATTTATATAGGGGTGTGGAAATTCGATGGAATTGTGCAAATGAACTCCTCAAAAGCAATGACACAACTCCGGCGGAAGAAGTTTTTCACTTCCCCAACGGCCTTAAAGATTTTCTCGCGCTCAGTCTGAACGGCAGCAAGACGGTAACAGCAGAATTTTTCGTGGGTCGCGTTGCTGGCAAGGAAGAAAATGGCAGTGGGCAAGGCACTGTCGAATGGGCAGTGACATGGCCAGTTTTGGGAGAAGGTTTCATAAACTCTTATTGCAACACTGTACCCACCCTGGAAGGGGGCACTCACGAATCCGGCCTCCGGTCCGCTCTCACCAAGGGCTTAAAGGGCTATGCAGAACTTGTCGGAAATAAACGCGCCGGCATTATTACCGGGGATGATGTCTTGGGTCCCGCGTCGGCCATGCTGTCAGTGTTTATAAACGACCCCCAGTTTCGCGGCCAAACCAAAGAAAAACTCGCTAACGCAGAAGCAGCCCGGTTTGTTGAGAATGCCATTCGCGACCATTTTGACCATTGGTTAAGCGGCGCCCCTGAAGCCGCACGCACCTTATTGGAGTGGGTTGTAAATCGGGCAGAGGAGCGTTTAAAGCGACGGCAAGAACGAGACGTAAGCCGCAAAACCGCCGCCCGTAAATTACGTTTGCCCGGCAAACTCGCCGATTGTTCCAAAAATACACGCGACGGCACCGAGATTTTTATTGTTGAAGGCGACAGTGCTGGCGGTTCCGCAAAAACCGGTCGCGACCGGAAGACTCAAGCTATCTTGCCATTGCGGGGAAAAATCTTAAATGTGCAAAGTGCTACAACGAGCAAGATCGGCGCCAACCAACAAATCTCTGACCTCATTCAAGCTTTGGGGTGTGGCACGGGTGAACGCTATCGAGCAGATGATTTACGCTATGGTAAAGTCATCATAATGACGGATGCCGATGTGGACGGCGCGCATATAGCCGCCCTGCTCATGACTTTTTTCTACAAGGAAATGCGGCAACTCATCGCCGACGGGCATTTGTATATTGCCGTGCCGCCGTTGTATCGGCTCAGTCAAGGCGGCAAAACCTTGTACGCCAAGGACGACGACCATAAAGATGAGTTATTGGAGTTCGAATTTTCACAACGCGGAAAAGTCGATGTCACACGCTTCAAAGGTCTCGGTGAAATGCCCCCCGCGCAATTGCGCGATACGGCAATGGCGCCGGGCAAGCGAACTCTACTCCAAGTCAAATTGCCTGAGGGTCAAGATAAACAAACTTCCGATCTAGTGGAAAGCCTTATGGGCAAAAACCCAGAACTTCGCTTCGCTTTCATCCAGGAAAACGCAAGTCTCGTACAAGATTTGGATGTTTAACCAGTTTTCAGACATTTACTGGCGGTTATCGAAAGAATTTAACGGCCTTCCGAACGCGCTCGTTTGGCCGCAAGTTTCCTAGCGCGGCGCTTTGCTTCTTGCTTTTGGCGCACACGTTTTTCCGAAGGCTTTTCATAGTGCCGCCGCAATTTCATCTCGCGGTACACGCCTTCCCGTTGCAGTTTTTTCTTAAGCTGCCGCAGCGCTTTGTCAACGTCATTGTCGTAGACAGATACTTGCATTCCTGTTTCCGTCAATTATGCGGTTCCTGGGTATGGTTTTGCCCTCAGCCAGGCAAATCAATGTTCTACATTATTGCTCCTGTCTCAACAAATAGTAAAGCAATGAGACAAAACCAAAACATCGGCGGTTTACCGAAACAGGAGATCGGCAGATAATGTCGTGGTAACGCCTTTTTTAATATTTTGATTCACCTTGGATAACGGCCAAATCAAAGCCGGGATGTTGACAGATTTTATCTTTTCCCTATTGTCCGCGCCAAATGCCGTTACCGAGGTATAGTTAATCTCCACGGCACTGGCGTCATGAGGCAAGAACATAAAAATGTCATTTTCCGATCTGGGTTTAAGCGAAAACACCCTGCGTGCAGTAAATGACGCGGGTTACACCGAACCCACGCCAATCCAAGAGCAGGGTATTCCTCTTGTTCTTCAAGGGCGTGATATTTTAGGCGTTGCCCAGACCGGCACGGGGAAAACCGCTAGCTTTACACTTCCCATGATCGATATTTTGGCAGCCGGCCGAGCGCGGGCTCGCATGGCTCGGACACTGATTCTCGAACCCACCCGGGAGCTTGCGGCTCAGATATCAGAAAATTTCGAGGTCTATGGAAAGTACCAAAAATTGACCATGGCACTGCTCATCGGTGGCGTATCATTCAAAGACCAGGAGAGAAAACTGGACCGAGGTGTAGATGTGCTCATTGCTACACCCGGTCGCCTTCTAGACCATTTTGAGCGGGGCAAGCTTATGCTCACCGGTGTGCAAGTATTGGTAATTGATGAAGCTGACCGCATGCTTGATATGGGGTTTATTCCTGACGTTGAACGTATTTGCAAATTGATATCGGGCAAAAGGCAGACCCTCTTATTTTCAGCCACAATGCCAAAGGAAATTCAAAAACTAGCGGATTCCTTCATGAGCAACCCCGCCCGCGTGGAAGTCGCGCCCCCCTCCTCACCCGTCGAAAATGTTGAACAACGAATCGTGTATTTGAGCCCTCAGCAGAAAGACCTCACCTTACGAAAAATTATTAAAGCGGCCGAAGTGCAAACTGCAATAATATTTTGCAATCGCAAACGGGACGTAGATGCCTTGTTCAAGTCACTCAAAAGCACCGGACTGAGCGTCGCCGCCTTGCATGGTGATATGGCCCAGTCATACCGTATGGAAGTTCTTGCAAATTTTAAGGCGGGCGATGTCCCGATTATGATCGCCAGTGATGTCGCTGCCCGGGGTCTCGATATTGCCGCAGTTTCACATGTCTTCAACTATGACGTCCCCACTCAACCTGAAGACTATATTCACCGGATCGGCCGCACGGCCCGGGCGGGACGATCAGGCCATGCGATAACTTTTGCAACGCCGCAAGAACAAAAATATGTGGATGCAATTGTGAAAC
>JAPYRI010000060.1 GCA_029941135.1 Alphaproteobacteria bacterium
ATGCAAGCGTACGCCCGCATTAATCCGCTGAATCCATAAAGCGCGGAAATTCCGCTTCCTTGTGCGCCGATCACGATAGGCATATTGACGCGCCTTATCGACCGCTTGAGCGGCTACCCGAAAGGTATTTTTCCGTCGACCCCGGTAACCTTTCGCCGCCTTGATAACTTTTTTGTGGCGCGCGTGAGCTTGCACGCCTCTCTTAGTCCGAGCCATGTTCCCGCCCCTTTAGCCGTACGGCATAAATTTTTTGATGATTCTCGCATCCTGGGGCGCCAAAATCGTCGTCCCGCGCTGGTTGCGAATCTGTTTGTTGGTGCGCTTAATCATGCCGTGCTGTTTGCCCGCTTGATTGGCCCGCACTTTGCCTGAAGCGGTCAGGCGGAACCGCTTCTTAACGCCACTCTTAGTCTTGATTTTGGGCATTTGCTTTATCCAATTTTTGGTTGTTTTCACAATAAGCTTAAGGGTGAACTCGGCATGCCCGTTAGGGCCGGAACACCCGGCGGCGTGGGTTATAGCGTTACCCCTGCAGAAAGGCAAGAACCCTCAGTAATAAGCGGGGGCCCGACCCTATCCGTTAATAATGTCCGCCATGCATTCCGGCATTTCGTCCGGTTACTTTGGGGTCAGCACCATGACCATTTGACGGCCTTCCATCTTGGGAAACTGCTCAACCTTAGCCACTTCGTCCATATCCGTACGAACTCGGTCCAGCACTTTCATGCCCAATTCCTGGTGGGCCATTTCGCGGCCTCGAAAACGCAATGTTACTTTGACTTTGTCGCCGGCCTCAAAAAACCGGTTCATCGAACGCATTTTGACATTATAATCATGCTTATCGATGTTGGGTCGAAGTTTGATTTCCTTGACCTCCACAATCTTTTGTTTTTTGCGCGCCTCGGTCGCCTTTTTCTGGGCTGCGTACTTATATTTTCCGTAGTCCAGCAATTTGCACACGGGCGGGTCCGCGTGGGGAGAAATCTCCACCAGATCATAGCCGGTATCTTGGGCGAGTTGCATGGCCTCGGCCATGGAGACGACACCACGATTATCGCCTGTATCATCTATAAGGCGGACCTCGGGGACGGTGATTTCGTTGTTGACGCGCGGTCCCTCGCGAGACGGCGGCGCAGTTACTTGTGGTCTAGCGATTTAGTTCACTCCTGGTTGTTTCAGTTCTCGATAAATGCGGTTGGCCGGCACCCCAATTACAATCCGGGCATAACCGCTTCATCGCTAAGTCTAGCCACTGCCTCATTCAACGCAAGGGTTTCTTGCTCCTTGCTGCCCAAGCGCCGCACCGAAACTGTTCCCTCTTCGGCTTCACGCCGGCCCACAACAAACAAGGCAGGAACCTTAGCGTGGGAGTGTTCTCGCACTTTATAATTAATTTTTTCGTTTCGAATATCTATTTCGGCCCGCAGGCCAGCTTCTTTCAGCGCCGTAAGAACCGTTCTAGCGTAATCGTCGCCATCGGATGTGATAGTAGCGACAACGGCTTGTACAGGCTGCAGCCAAAGCGGAAAACGACCCGCATAGTTCTCAATCATTATGCCGGCGAATCGTTCCAAGGATCCGAGAATTGCCCGATGGAGCATCACCGGGCGGTGGCGATTGCCATCCTCACCCACGTAATTGATGTCCAAGCGCTCCGGCAGGACAAAGTCCACTTGCAACGTCCCACACTGCCAATCCCGGCCAATGGCATCAGTGAGGACAAATTCGAGTTTTGGTCCATAAAACGCCCCCTCGCCGGGATTCAGGGTATAATCAAGCCCAATGGCCTTGACAGCTTTGGTGAGCGCCCTTTCCGCCCGGTCCCACACAGCATCTTCCCCGGCCCGCACTTCCGGCCGGTCGGCAAACTTTATTTTGACGTCGTCGAAACCAAAATCCTTGTAGATATCCAAAAGCAACTCGCAAAAGCGTTCGGTCTCGCTGGTGATCTGATCTTCGGTACAAAAGATGTGAGCATCATCCTGCACAAACCCACGCACCCGCATCAGACCGTGAAGGGCGCCCGACGGTTCGTAGCGATGACAACTGCCGAACTCGGCCATGCGCAAAGGTAGTTCGCGATAGCTGGTCAGCTTTTGGCGGAATATCTGCACATGACCAGGGCAGTTCATGGGTTTCAATGCAAAGACACGATCTTCAAACTCAGTCGTGTACATATACTCGCGAAATTTTTCCCAGTGCCCGGATTGCTCCCACAGTGTGCGGTCCACCAGTTGCGGGGTTTTAACTTCCACATAACCGGCCCGGTCGAGCCGCATGCGCACGTAAGTTTCAAGCAGGCGGTAAAATACCCAACCCTTGGGATGCCAGAACGCCATCCCGGCAGCCTCTTCCTGAAAATGAAACAGGTCCATCTCTTTGCCAAGTCGACGATGGTCGCGTTTTTCCGCTTCTTCTAGACGAGTTAAATAGGCTTTTAGCTCCTTGTCATTGCGCCATGCGGTGCCATAAATGCGTTGCAGCATTTCATTCCGGTGATCACCGCGCCAATAAGCGCCCGCCAGTTTCATCAGCTTGAAGGACGACCCAAGTTTCCCGGTGGAGGGCAAATGGGGTCCGCGGCAAAGGTCAACAAAATTACCCTGCCGGTAAAGCGTAATCACCTCAGTATCTGGCAAGCCCTCGATGATCTCGGCTTTGTAATGTTCGCCCTGGGACTTAAACCATTCGATTGCTTTGTCACGATCCCAAACTTCTCGAGTAATCTCTTCATCGCGGGTGACAATCTCCCGCATGCGCGCTTCTATCTTTTCCAAGTCATCCGGCGTGAACGGCTCTGGGCGGGCAAAATCGTAGAAAAAACCATCTTCAATGGCGGGCCCAATGGTGACTTGATCTTCGGGGTATAATTCTTTGACCGCTTCAGCCATGACGTGGGCCGCGTCATGACGCAGCAGCTCAAGCCCTTCTTCGTCCTTATTAGTGACAATCGCGACTTGTGCGTCAGCTTTGATTGCACGCGACAAATCCCATAATTCGCCATTAACCCGGACGACTAATGCCGCCTTGGCAAGGCCGGGACCAATGTCTGCCGCCAGATCAGCGCCGGACAGGGGCCCGTCATAATTGCGCACACTGCCGTCAGGAAGGGTGATGGCAACCGCGGAAGCGGGGATCTCGGTCTGACTCATAGGGGTCCAATATTATGGCTATGCACTCAGCATTTATGAGCTGGGCGCAGCAAAAAGTAGTTTGATTTACATTGGTGTCAAGCGGCCGTCAAACAGCCAGCATTTTTCCTCTATATATTAAGAACATTAGCAACCTTTGCGACGGACAAGTCCGTCAACTTGTCTTCCCTTAAAACTGTCACCTGAGTGCCGCGGGGGGCGCATAGAGAGGGATCTGAATCCGCCGAAAACAAGACGACCGTCCGGCACCCTGCTGTTGCCGCCATGTGCATGGGTCCGGTGTCGTTTCCAATTGCCACTTCTGCACGTTGAGCGAGGGCGGCCAGCTCAACTAAAGATGTCCGGCCAATCAAGTTGAGCGATGCTGGGCAAATGCGTCCAATTTCTTGGCTGAGAATTTCTTCTCCTGGCGCTCCGATGACCAGCGGGTGGATACCGGCAGAATTCATACGATTGGCGATCTCGCCGTAACCCGAGGCCGGCCACCTTTTCGCCGGACGATGGGCTGCCCCGCCGGGCACCAGTAAGCCGATCCGGTCTCGCAGATCAAACTTGGTCAAATCTGCGTTAGCCCAGCCGAGTGACGGCGCGGGGACTGCATCAATTCCAGCACATTCCAATTGCTCGCGTTGCCGGTCGATGGTGTGATCGAAATCCCGCCGGGGGTTAACATGGGGGTGGGAACAGCCCGCAGCGACGCCCGACCACTCCGGTTTGTGTCCAAACATTGCGCGGTAATAAAAGCTCGACCGGCTGGAGGTTTGTAAATCATAGACACGGTCAAAATTGGCACCACTCAAACGGCAGCGCAAAGACCGCCAGCCGGGAAGGTTGAAAACCCCTGGCCGGCGGTCGATCCAAATCTGATCAAACCAACCGGTCGCTTGGCCCAAGTCCGCAAATGCGGTGGTGGTAAGGAGGGTGATCTGGGCTCTTGCATGGTGGTCCCGGATAGCTTTCATGGGCCCCAATGCTTGCACAAAATCCCCCAGAGCACTGAGCTTGATGACCAAAATATGTTCCGTCGCCGAGGGGTCAGACATACCTATTTGTCCGACATGAGAGAACGATAAACTTCGATGGTTTGTTCGCACATGCGATCGACCGTGAATCTTTCTTCAACCCATGCGCGGGCCGCCTCGGCCATTTCAGCTCGATCACTATTGGACAGATCTAAAGCCTGACGAATGCCCCAGGCAAGGGCTTTGGGGTCACTTGGTTGCACCAGCCACCCGGTAACCCCATCAAATACGGTCTCTATTGCACCGCCGTGGCGAGCCGCCACGACCGGTCGACCCATGGCTTGTCCTTCAACCGGAACCCGCCCAAATGCTTCCGGGTCAATGGACGCGGAAACCACCACGTCTGCCAGCATGTACGCCGCCGGCATATCCTGGCAATCATCCATTATGCGCACTCGATCTCCTAAACCCAAATTTCGAATGCGAGCATCCAATTCGTCCCGGTAGTCGAAACGGCCTTGATCGTCACCAACCATCAGCACGAATGCGTCATCACGGTCCAATTCCATGAGCGCATCCAGGATCAACAACTGGCCTTTCCAACGGGTAAGCCGGCCGGGCAACATAATGACTCTGGCACCATCAGGTACTCGCCACAGGCTAGAGAGTTGAATCATGCGCTGGGCGTTGACGGCGCCAGGATTGAAGCGGCGCAAGTCGATCCCCCGCCGCACAGTGACCAACTTATCGCCCTCTATGCCAAATCGTTCCTGCACGTGATTGGCAATGAAATCTGAAATGGCAATCACCCGGTCTCCCCGGGTCATGACGCTATTGTAGAGGTGCTTCAGCCGATTGTTTTCGTTGTAGGTCCCGTGGAAAGTCGTAACCAGCGGGCGACCGGTCCTTTTCGCCGCCAAATAAGCGCTCCAGGCCGGCGCGCGGCTGCGCACGTGCACCACGTCCACATTGTGCGCCGCAATTAAATGCTCAAGACGACTCGCATTTCGCCAAACAACCCATGGGTTTTTACTATGTACAGGCAACTCATGATGAGTGACATCACCGCGCGCGAGATCCGCTGTTTTGACGCCTCCGTTCGAGACGACAACCGAATTCCAGCCGGCCTTCTTGATGGCGATGGCGACATCGATCGTACCTTGCTCAGCCCCGCCAATTTCCATTTCCGGGATGATTTGTAGAATTGTGGGCGTCACTGAACGGCCCAAGCCAGGCTTGCTGTTCGGTGGCGCGGTGGTAGATTGCGTGTCTCCGTTCATCAATTTTTTATCATCGGCACAAAAATTTTTAACCCAGAATGGCTGACTTAAAATGGCTGACTCGGAAAAACCTAGTTCATCGGTCCAATTTCTCGACCGGCCCGACGGGGAAACCATCGCTTACCATTTCTCGGGCGCTAAGTCTCCCGCGCAAAATCATTACTGTGGCGTCGTGTTTCTCGGCGGCTTCATGTCCGACATGTCGGGCACCAAGGCAACTACGCTCGAAGCCCACTGCAAAAAAACCGGCAGGCCCTTTGTACGCTTCGACTATATGGGCCACGGTCAATCGAGCGGCAGATTTGTTGATGGGACGATCGGGCGCTGGCGGGAGGATACTCTCGCTATCTTGGATGAAGTGATCGAAGGTCCCGTCGTTCTTGTCGGCTCCAGTATGGGGGGGTGGATATCGTTGCTCGCCGCCCTCGCCCGACCCGAGCGGGTTACGGGACTGGTGTGCGTCGCGCCCGCTCCCGATTTCACCGAAGAGCTCATGTGGCCGGCATTGGACGATGACGCGCGGTATGACCTGGAGACAACGGGTGTTACTTACCAAATATCAGAATATGCGGATGAGCCCTATGTGATCGCCCTGCGCCTCATCGAAGAAGGCCGCAATCACTTATTATTGCAAGGCCCCATCGCCGTCACATGCCCGGTTAGGGTCCTTCAAGGCATGGAGGACCCTCACGTACCTTGGCCCCATGCGCAACGCCTCGTCGAAAAACTTGAAAGCAGGGACGTGGTGTTATCGCTGGTTAAAAGCGGCGATCATCGTCTGTCGGAACCCGACGATTTGGTACGCTTAACAGACTCTATTGACGAACTGACCGGCAAATCCGACGTCAATTAGGTTTCTTCGGACTGTTCGGCGAGCGCCTTCAACCCTTCACGGTAAGTCGGGTATTTGAGCGTGTATTCAAACTCCGATTTGACGAGATTATTTCGAACGCGCTTGTTGTCAGCGTAAAAACTGCGCGCCATAAACGACAATTCTGCTTGCTCAAATAGCACCAATGGCGGCGGGGCCACGCCCAATTTTCGGGCCGCAAAGGCAACGACTTCATCAGGCGGCGCCGCCTCGTCATCGCACACATTGTAGATGGCGCCAGGCCTTGGCTGCATCATAGATGCTTGAAGGATGCCGGCCACGTCCGCTAAGTGAATGCGCGAAAACACGTGCCCAGATTTGCGAACCCTGTGGGCAACGCCCGCTCGCACGTTGTCGATTTGACTGCGCCCCGGACCATAAATGCCCGCCAATCGAAATATGTGCACTGGCACCCCCGTATCCTCATGCAAGCGGAGCCAAGCTTGCTCGGCTTTTTCCCGGAAGCGGGCGCGGTCGGAAGTGGGAGCAGTGGGGGTCGTCTCGTCAACCCACCGCCCTTGATGATCACCATAGACGCCGGTGGTCGACAACTACCCCACCCAGCGCAAACTGCCGGCGCGCGCCTGTTCTACAATCTCCGCTTGATGACGGCCCAGCGCCGGATCACCCTCCTCATCCGGTGGGATCGACACCAACAAATGCGTACAACCGGCGCGCTTTGAGTCGGCGTTGTTGAAAGGGCCGGTCAAAGGATGTGATCGATCAAACCGGAGAATATTTGGGCGTGCATCCGGCTCGCGAGCCGTCCCTACGATCCGCCAACTTTCCCATCCGAGGCGGGCGCTCAATGCGCTGGCGCAGTAGCCCATACCAAAACAAAACAAGCTGGCTTTGTCCGCCACATTACCCGCCATTGTTTTGCCCTTGCGCCCACTCCGCACGGACACATTCGTCCTCTTCATTGTCAAAATGACTTTGACGCAAAGAGCGGTAGGCTTCCCTATTCAGCAACCGTGACAGTGCCCATACCGCCATGGCGCGCACCAATGGCGACGGGTCACCAAGTCTTGCGCGGGCATCATCCGCTAAACTCAAGCAACGTGAATTGCCAATGGCGATCAAGACATTGCGAACAAATCGATCGCGGCCCATTCGCTTAATATTGGAGCCGCTGAACAGTGTACGGAAGCGCACATCGTCCAGTCGCGACAATTCCGCAATTTTGGGTGCGGTTAATTCCGGGCGCGATTGCAATCGAAGCTCCGAAGCCTGCTGCGCATATTTGTTCCACGGACAAACCGCCAAACAGTCATCGCACCCAAATATCCGATTGCCCATGGCGGCCCGCAAATCACGCGGGATGTGTCCCCTGTGTTCGATGGTGAGGTATGAAATGCAGCGCCGGGCATCCAATTGATAGGGAGCGGGGAAAGCATTGGTTGGACAAATATCCAGGCAGGCGTGGCAACTTCCGCACGCATCAACCTGCGGCTCGTCCGGCGGCAACTCAAGCGTTGTGAAGATCGATCCAATGAACAACCATGAACCATAGCTGCGGGATACGAGGTTCGTATGCTTGCCCTGCCAGCCGAGTCCTGCCGCCGACGCCAAAGGTTTCTCCATCACCGGTGCCGTGTCGACAAACACCTTCACATCACAACTATGAGTTTCGACCATCCATCGCGCCAGCTTCTTCAGCCGCTTTTTGATCACACCATGATAATCGCTGCCTTGCGCATAGATGGATATTGCCCCCCTCTCAGGAGCTTCTAGGATGGCCAAAGGATCTTTACTGGGTCCGTAATTCATACTCAGCATGAGCACACTTTTGGCAGCGGGCCACAGAACTTTAGGGTCCGCTCTACGGTCTGATTTATCCCGCATCCAGGACATGTCGCCATGTCGCCCCATGGCTAGAAACTCATCTAATCTATCGGGCGCACCAGCGATCGCCTCTGCGCGAACCACGCCTGCGCCATTAAACCCAAGTTCATGGGCGCGTGCGACGATCTCGGCGCTAATGTTAGATGCAGTAGATCGGACTTGGTTCACAATCAAAAATCCAGGTTATCGTAATGGGCAGCCGGCATCATCTCGGGAAGTCTGTCTAATAGCAGGGGCCGAAAAGAAGGCCGGGATTTAATTCGTACATACCAATCTTTAGCCAAGGGATGCACCGCCCAAGGCACATCGCCCAAATAGTCCAGGCACGACAAATGAGCTGCAGCCGCAATATCGGCAAGTCCAAACACGTCACCGCCCAGCCAGCGGCGACGTTCGGCCAAATAGCTGATGTACTCTAAATGCCTCCCTATGTTCTGGCGGCCCACACGAATGGCCGTTGTGTCGGGGGGGCCCAATCCTTCGAGCCGCTTAATCACTTTTTCGAAGACCAGATTTGCAGTTACTTCTCTGCCTAACTTAAGATCGAACCACGCAACCAGACGCCGGGTTTCTGCACGATCAATTGGGTCAGATCCGATCAACCCCGGAGCCGCATAGACTTCATCCAAATATTCGCAGATAGCCGAGCTTTCGGCCACCACCAGCCCATCTGACTCGACAAGTACCGGTACTTTACCGGCGGGATTCATTGCCAAAAACTCTGGCCGGCGGCGTGCTACTTTCTCAACAATCAGCTCGAATTCGAGCATCTTTTCAGCCAGACATAAACGTACTTTGCGGGCAAAGGGTGACAGTGGAATATGATAAAGTCGTCGCATCATCCAGAGTTTAACCGAAACTGTCGATCCAGCCGAAGCCTCAGTTATCTCCTCTTTGGCCTCCCTAAAAGGAAACTGTTATAAGCGCTCCATCGTTTTGAATGCATCGTGTCTCCACTTTCAGGACCAACAACTGTTGTCGCGAGGATATCGTCCGTGACTTTACTTCATCTCGCCATTCTCTCCCTGGTACAGGGAATTACTGAATTTCTGCCAATCAGTTCTTCGGCCCATCTGATCTTAGTGCCCGCGCTCACCGACTGGCCCGACCAAGGTCCTATTATCGATATTGCAGTCCATATTGGCACTCTATTTGCGGTCATTTTCTATTTCCGACGTGACATGTCAGAAATGTTTCTGGGTCTCGGAGACATCATACGTGGAAAAATAAGTAGGGGCTCAAAGCTTGCCCTTATGATCTTTTTGGCGACCCTGCCGATCATTGTCGGCGGCTATGCGTTGTTGCACTTCGACTTATTACACGGTCTACGAAGTGTGCGATTGATTGCCTGGACGACATTAGGGTTTGGCTTGCTCTTATACCTGACAGACAAGTTCGGCTCGAGCGCGAAGCCAATGGCTGCAATCGGCGTGCGCGACGCACTGACCATTGGATTGGCGCAAGTATTGGCCTTAGTCCCCGGCACTAGCCGCTCAGGCATCACCATGTCGGCGGCACGGGCTTTGGGGTTCCGGCGGGCTGATGCGGCCCGCTTCTCGATGCTACTGTCAATCCCAACTATTCTTGCAGCAGGGACCTTGGCGAGCATAGAATTGGCCGATACCGACAACGCCTCCCTGGGACTGGATGCACTTCTCGCTGCAGGGTTCGCTTTTGCTGCGGCATTGGCCGCTATTTCGCTGCTTATGCGATGGTTGGAAAAGTCGGACTTTACCCCGTTTATTATCTACCGTGTACTTTTGGGCGCTGGCTTGCTGATGTGGTCTTACGCTTCCCCTTGATGTCCTGAATGCGTACCAGGGGCGGTGAATTGCCCTGCCGGTCGGAATCGCCACAAATACGTTGGCAAAATAACTTCGGCTGACACAGGAGTAATACCTAGGTCACTGAACCCCGCGACGTCGTGGGCAACCAGGTTGTCGCCCAGCAGCATATTCACCTGATCAACCGTCAATAAGGGTGATGGCAACATTTGCAGGAACCATGCCCAGATTTTTAGTATTTGAGGGGGCACCGGTACTAAAATCCGTTTACGTGCGCACGCGTTCAGCACCAATTCCATGAGCTGTCTGTAAGTATAGACATTTGGCCCGCCCAACTCGAATGTCCTGGCGATGTTTTCAGGATCTTGGACCGCAGCCACTATGGCGGCGGCAACATCCCCGACGTGGGCAGGTTGGAAGCGCGTTTTACCGGTGCCGACGAGCGGCATTACCCATATGAGGCGGGCGATCGATGCAAATCGGTTAAAAAAATCATCGTCGGGACCGAACAGCAAACTGGGCCGAATTACTGTCGCGTTGGGAAATGCCGCGCGGACCTGTGCTTCACCGTCTGCTTTGGTGCGGGCGTAAACACTGCGACTTTTCTCATCCGCACCGATTGCTGAAATATGCACAAAGCGCTGGACCCGCGCAACGGCACTTGCAGTCGCGACCCTGGCCGCGCCCTTGGCATGCGTTTCGGCAAATTTTTGGTGGCCTGATTCATACAAGATCCCAACCAAATTGATCACCGCATCGGCGCCTTCAACTGCAGCGGCGACCGAGGCGTCGTCCCGAATGTTCGCCTGCACCAACTCCACTTGTCCGACATCACCCATGGGTCTCAGAAATAACGCTTTTTCCGGCCTCCGCACTGCAACGCGCACCCGGACCCCGGTCTGTGCCAAGCGTTTGACCACATGCCGGCCGACAAATCCTGAACCACCGAATACCGTTACAACATTCATAGCCATATATATCCTCCTGCGGCGTGAGCCTGAATTCTTGGCCACACCGAGCCTCTTGCGTGGACATCATAACGTCAGACCCAGCTTAGGGAAATAAGTGGAAACCAAAGTCCTCCGCAATCATGGCGATGCATATAGTGATCGGCAAAAAATTGGGGCATCAAGCTAATCTTCGCGTGGATAGACGGCTTGACAGCTCGCCCCTCGGGCGGTATCGACAGCACCCTTCAGTAGTTGATTTTATTGATTGATTTTGTGCCCAGGTGGCGGAATTGGTAGACGCGCTAGCTTCAGGTGCTAGTGGCCTTATGGTCGTGGAAGTTCGAGTCTTCTCCTGGGCACCATATTTTATTTACCTCAACGGCGACGTTGGTAATTAAGGGGTCTGTAGTCGTTTGAACATTATTTTTCATCAAGGAGATCTGCCGGCAGACGTTCAGTTTGGCAAAGCGGTCGCGGTCGATTCGGAAACCATGGGTCTGCATCCACTGAGGGATCGATTATGCCTGCTACAACTTTCGGCCGGTGATGGCACTTGCCATTTGGTGCAATTTGCCGATGACAATTATAGTGCGCCCAATCTTCGCGCTTTGCTGACCGACCCAAGCATTCTAAAAATTTTCCATTACGCCCGCTTCGATATGGCAATGCTGTACCAATATCTGGAGATCAACGTGTGGCCCGTGTATTGCACCAAGATCGCGTCTAAATTGGTGCGCACCTACACTGATAAGCATGGCTTAAAGGACTTGTGCCGGGAAATATTGGGTGTCGAGATGTCGAAACAGCAACAGAGTTCTGATTGGGGCGCCGTCGAATTGAGCGAAGATCAACTTAACTACGCCGCTTCCGACGTCCTATATTTGCACCGCCTCCAGGAAAAACTCGACAATATGATTGACCGGGAAGGCCGTCGAGACTTGCTTGATGCCTCTCTGACTTATTTACAAACAAGGGTTCAATTAGACCTGAAAGGCTGGGCGGACGAAGATATTTTTCATCACTGACTGACGCCAAAAGGCTTGTAATCTGCGCTTAATTGTATTCGCAGTACATTTCGCTCAAGTTGACCTGAGCCGCGACAATTCTCATACTCACTAAGTATTCCCCGTTTTCATCACGTTTTTCGCGCTCTTAACGGACCTTGGCTGAATATTACTGGTAAATTTAAGCCGAAACGGGCTTGGGGGATCGTCCCAAATTGTACGCGTATCGGATTTTCACCAAATGGCCATTAAAACCAGCATCAAAGCTGCCACTAGCATGAAAAGCATGACTGACGTAGAAGTCGCTCGACGTGTCCTTAACCTTGAGGCTGAGGGTTTGCACGCGCTTGCGGAATCACTAGACGGCAACTTTGGGCAAGCTGTGCAATTGCTGGCTGGCGCTAAAGGCAGAATTATTGTCAGTGGCATGGGCAAAAGTGGCCATATAGCCCGCAAAATTGCCGCAACGTTTGCCTCAACCGGGGCGCCAGCCCAATTTGTCCACCCCGGTGAAGCCAGTCATGGCGATCTAGGCATGATAGCCCGTGACGACGCGGCGTTGCTGATGTCAAATTCTGGTGAAACTGCCGAATTAAAGGATTTGATCGCCTATACTAAGCGCTTTTCAATTCCCACTATTGGAATTTCAAGCCGTGCCGGAAGCGCGCTTTTGGAAGCAGCCGACGTGTCATTGTTGCTACCGGCAACACCGGAAGCCTGTCCCATGGGCCTCGCGCCAACAACTTCAACAACGATGACGCTGGCACTGGGTGACGCTTTAGCTGTCGCCCTCATGGAACGGAAAGGATTTTCGCCAGATCAATATCAAGTTTTACATCCGGGCGGTTCGCTGGGACAAAGTCTGATCCGAGTGGAAGATATAATGAACACCGGAGACGCACTTCCCTTAGTTCCTGAAGATACGCCCATGAGCGAGGTCCTGTTGGTCATGACAGCCAAGGGCTTTGGTTGCGCAGGTGTATTCGATCAAAATGGTTTCGTCAGAGGTGTCATAACTGATGGTGACCTCCGGCGAAATATGAAACCTGAACTGTTCGAAATGCGCGCCGATCAAGTTATGACAGCTAATCCCAAAACCATCCGCCGCAATGCCTTGGCCGCCGAAGCACTGGGCATGATGAACGCCAACGCGATCACCTTTTTGTTTGTTATGGAAAACGAAATGCCGGTAGGCATTCTTCATCTTCAGGACTGCCTGCGTGCGGGCGTCGCGTAATCCGGATTGATTATTTTGGCAGATTCACAATGATCGACAAGGACACCGCATCCAGCCAAGAAAACCAGCGCACGGATGGTGCCGGCCAAAAACACCGCCGTGATGGTTCATTGCTTACCCCTCGTCATGCCGTAGGCGTCAAAGTCGATGGCGGCTACAGCCGATTTGTTGATCTGATGCGCTGGCTTTTACCAATAGCGGCTCTGATCTTGATCGCCGTCTTAGTTGGCTGGCCGGGTCGGGATAGCGGTGACGGCAACCTCACATTGTCTTTTGTTAACTTGGGTGGGCAGGACGAAAGCTTGCGCATGATCAGTCCTCGTTACGTGGGTATTGATTCCCACGGCCAACCGTTCGTCATCACCGCCGATGCCGCTACCCAGGAAGAAACCGATCAGGACAAGATCACACTGGATGCAGTTGAGGCCGACGTTACCTTGAAAGATGGTCGCTGGATTGTGCTCCAGTCACCGACCGGTTTATACAACCGTCGGGAAGAAACGTTACACATGCAAGAGTGGGTCAATATTTATTCCGATGATGGAAGCCAATTTAACGCCCGTGACGTGATGCTAGATCTTGCCAACGGACTAGCCTCCAGCATCCGCCCAGTTCATGGTCAAGGTCCGATGGGTCTATTGGATGCTCACGGCTTCAAGATTTTGGATGGCGGCAAGCGTACCCGCTTTGAAGGCGGTGTGAAATTAACGATAGATCCCGGATACAATAAAAGCAGCCCTGATGAGTAAACGACGATCCCCTATCCTTGCCCGGCGTCATACAAGCCTTTTAACCGTATTGGCTGCGGGATTTTACTTATTGGCGCCAATTTTTGCCTACAGCCAACAGGAAAAAAGCGGCTTTAAGCATGACGCGGATCAACCGATTGAGATCACTGCCGACACTCTTGAAGTCGCCAAAGATCAAGAAACCGCAATTTTTCAAGGAAATGTTAACGCTATTCAGGGGAATATGAGTTTGCGCGCCGATACATTGAAGGTCAAATATCGGCAATCGGAAAAATCTGGAGAAAATTCCAGCCCGTTTTCCCGAATTGATGCCTTGGGAAATGTAACACTTACCTCGGCCGACGAAAATGCCACCGGTGATTGGGCAGTATACGACGTAGACACCAAAACTGTCACTTTAGGGGGTGCAGTTGTGCTCACCCGCGAAGAAAATGTTATCAAGGGACAGCGACTGATAGTTGATCTAGTATCTGGCCGTAGCCGGGTTGACGGCGGTGACATCGTCACCGGATCGCAAAAGGGCAAACAAAGGATCCGGGCGGTCTTCACGCCGAAGAAAAATGAAGACCGTAATTAATGCAGTATCCCCATGCGACGGAGGGGGAAAGTGCCGCCGCAAGGAAGGCTTAGCGACATGACTGATGGGGGAGAAATAGAGCCGGAGGAAGAAGCAGGGCCGCGGCTGGTCAGTGCCAACACTGGACTGGTCGTAACTTCCTTAGGCAAAAGTTTCAAAAAAAGACCTGTGTTGCGGGGCATTAGCCTGAGTGTTCAGAGGGGAGAAGTTGTCGGACTTTTGGGCCCAAATGGCGCCGGCAAAACCACCTGTTTTTATGTGATCACCGGCCTTATCAATGCCGACTACGGGGCAATACTATTGGACGGAAACGATATTACCGATATGCCCATGTATCGGCGGTCGCGTCTGGGAATTGGATATTTACCCCAAGAAGCATCGATATTTCGGGGACTTTCAGTTGAAGACAACATCCGCGCCGTGATTGAAGTTATTGAACCGGATCGGGGCACGCGGGAAACTATTCTTGACGGGCTTCTGGCTGAGTTTTCGATCACCCATTTGCGGCGCACGCCGGCAACGGCATTGTCGGGCGGTGAACGCCGGCGGGTGGAAATCGCCCGGGCCTTGGCGACGCGGCCTAGCTTTATGCTTTTAGATGAACCCTTGGCCGGCATCGATCCCATTGCCGTCTCCGACATTCGCGAACTGATTGTTCATCTGAAAGACCGGGGAATTGGAGTTTTGATTACCGATCACAATGTAAGAGACACATTGGACGTAATTGATCGGGCCTACATAATAAATGATGGCCAAGTCTTGATGGAAGGCAATCCGTCAGAAATAGTTGCCCATGAGGGCGTGCGCAGAGTGTATTTGGGAGATCGTTTCAGCCTTTAGGGCTTCGATTGGAATATGGCACTGACGCCCAAGCTTGAATTCCGGCAGTCCCAGTCCCTGGTCCTGACCCCCCAACTGCAGCAAGCGATCAAACTTCTCCAACTATCCAATATTGAAGTTGGCGCGTTTGTCGATCAAGAGCTGGAGAAAAATCCATTTCTTGAGCTCGATGATGGATCGGGCGACGACCGTTGTAATGGCGATGCAGGCGACGGAGAAGAGCAAAATACCGACCCTATACCTAACGTTGATACCGAAAGCCCGGTCGAAATTACACCGACGAGCGATGCGAGCCTGGCCGAAGACGCCAGCCTGCCAACTTCCGACAACGCCCCTCTGGACATAGACGAAAGAAGCCTCTATGGCGACGACGACAATGCCTCTGGCCCGGTGCGGGAATCGGAGATCAATGATGCAGGAATGGGAGGCTGGACCGGCGTACCATCCTCAGGCGGCAGTTTCGATGGTGGAGAGTACTCCATAGAGCAATCTCTCGGCGTCGCGGTGACACTGAAAGACCACCTTTTGGAGCAACTCAACATTACTTTCCCCGATCCAATTGAAAGGTTGATTGGCGTTCATTTGATCGATCTTGTCGATGATGCAGGGTATTTGCAGGGCGAATTGGAGGTGGTCGCCGATCGCCTAAGGTGCGCTCATAGTAAGGTAGTCAATGTGCTGGTTCAGATGCAAATCTTCGATCCGCCAGGTGTGTTAGCTCAAAATTTGGCGGAGTGTTTGGCAATTCAACAGCGTATTCTGGACCGGCTTGATCCCGCCATGAAAACATTTCTCGAGCACTTGGACCTGCTCGCAAAACGAGACTTGAATGGCTTACGTAAAGCCTGTGACGTGGACCTCGAAGATCTGACCGATATGATTCATGAAATTCAGGCGTTAAACCCCAAACCAGGTCTCGCGTTCGGGTCCGAAATCGTACAGCCCGTTGTCCCCGATGTATTTGTCCGTGAAAAGTCCCACGGTGGCTGGACCGTAGAGTTGAACTCGGAAACATTACCCCGAGTTCTGGTTAACTCACGCTATTACTCACAGATCGCTTCGACTGGCGCCACGCGTGCGGAAAAGACTTATTTTTCAGAATCTCTCAGTTCAGCCAATTGGCTGGTCAAATCTTTGGATCAACGGGCGCGTACTATCCTCAAGGTGTCGAGCGAAATTGTTATCCAACAAGAACCCTTCTTCACTCACGGTGTAGAACACTTGCGACCCCTGAATTTGAGAGCAATCGCTGAAGCGATTGAAATGCACGAAAGCACAGTTAGCAGAGTAACGGCCAATAAATACATGGCAACCCCGCGGGGCATATTTGAATTGAAGTACTTTTTCACCTCGGCTATCTCATCTTCACAAGGTGGGGAAGATCATTCCGCTGAATCAGTTCGTTTTAAGATTAAGACTCTTATTGATGCCGAAAGTGTCGCAGCGGTTCTATCCGACGATAAAATTGTCGAACTTCTGCGGGATTCTGGTGTCGAGATTGCCCGGCGTACTGTGGCAAAATACCGCGAAGCCATGAAGATCCCATCGTCAATTCAGCGCCGTCGATTGAAAAAATCTTTTGTTTGAGCTGAAATTGTAGACATATGCTTAAAGCAGGCGCCGAGCCCGGCATCACCAACAACCATAGTTGACTCGGTGTAAGAGGAGAATTA
>JAPYRI010000061.1 GCA_029941135.1 Alphaproteobacteria bacterium
GTGCAACCGTGTCGCCAGGCCGCACACAGCGGGCCACCCGCTCTGCCGCCGCGCGCACCAATTGGCCACCCGAGGCATCGCCAAAAATCTCCGTCACCAGTCTGAAGCCATCCAAACTGACGAACATGACCGCACCCCTGCCTTCCCGCGCAATCGCTACTTCCAAAGTGCTCAGCAATTGTGCGCGAAAAGTCTTGCGTCCGGGGACACTCTTGACCTTACCGTGATTACTGCTTTTGTCGGCACCATTCACTTTATGACCACCTTGTGCGGGAGCTTTTTGCACCCATGGCGCTTTCCCCGAACAAAACACTCGTTCGCAGACTACCACGCCCAGGACCAAGGGTCATGGTAGGGGAATGCCCAATTACAAACTTTCTGTACCTCGAGGCACTATGCGGTTAGAGAAGGCCCATGCAACGATTTGCCTTCGTTCCGCTTCGCCACCGCCTTATGGGCGGCAAGCGTCATATTCCTGTCCTTGACTCCCACTCTGCCAAAAACCGGCGGACTATTCGACGACAAGATTGAACATTTCTCTGCCTACGCACTGCTTTTTTTACTGGCTATAATGGGATGGAGCAAGCGTTTCTCCTCCTGGCAATTGGTCGTCTCGGCAATACTTTTTGGAGGACTTATGGAGGTTTTGCAAAGCCTAGTGCCCGGTCATTCACCTGAATGGCTGGACCTGGCGGCCAACTCTACGGGCGCTGTTCTTGGCTGGGGTGCAGCATGGCTGCTCAGGCGTCCATTTACCGACGGCGCCCGTTTTTTCACCGCAACGCCGCCCTCATGAGGTAATAAGGAGCAAAGAGTATGCCAATCTACGCAGCTTATGTCTTAGTCCATTGTATTTGTTAAGTTATTTTTCTTTTCTTGCCATCATTTATACAAATCTTATAACCGTGCGGTGTTTCATATATGAGACAAGTAGGCACCGCGGATTTACGGACTTAATGCCGAATCAATCCGAATGTGCCATAGATTTCAAACGTGTACGCCAAGTGTATATATGTAAACCTAGGGCACAAAAAAGCCGGTTCTACCGGTTCGTTATTATCTTGAGGAAGGAGCCTCCACCCGCGTCCTACGCAGGTACTACAACAATACGATGGCAGGCGGGGAGGACGCTACCACCGAAACCCGAGGTCAGCGGGTGAAGGCACCAGTAGTATAACGCGTATAAATAAATTTTTTATTAATTTCGTCTGCATTTTTGCCTCTATAAAGCCAGGAAAACTCAGCATCCTGTGTATCGAAATCAATAATATACCTTACCTAGTAGGTATGTTTGTGTCATTTCGGGTCCGTATCCATTCGAATTGCCCATTCAATCCATGTGTTATTCCCGAGTCGTTCAGGTTATTTCTTCGGTCAATTTCTGCGAAATTCCTAACCGCAAAACCTCGGAAGCGCCTTCATAAATACGCATGGGCCGCGCTTGACGATAAAGCCGTTCAATTTTCGCATCCCGCACCAAACCAAATCGACCCATTACTTGAACACATCGATCAACAACTCGTGACGCCATTTCGCTGGCCGCTAATTTGGCCATGGAGGAATGATGAAGTGTCGACGCTGGGTCAGTACGCGCATAGCAGGCAGCCCGGTAAGTAATCAGCCGCGCCATTTCGATTTCAGTCCAACTGTCGGCCAACATTTGCGCAACCGGTCCTAATCGCGCCAGGGGCCGACCGAATTGCACCCGCGTGCGCGTATGACGCACCGCTTCTTCGAGGGCCGCCTGGGCCAGTCCGACTGCCGCACCCGCAACCGACACCCGGAACACCCCCAAAGTGGCCAATACCAGGTTCAATCCCTTCCCCGGCTCACCCAACCGGGCGGCATCGGTCAGTGCCACGTCATCAAATTGCACATCGCCAAGGACATGGGGCGCAATAAGTTCGGGGGCGGGCGTACTTGATACTCCCGGCGCATCGGCAGGGACGAGAACGGTGGAAAAGCCTGCCTCCTCTTTGGCGAACACGATGTAGTAACCGGCAGCGCCGGCGTTCGAAATAAAGGCTTTCGTTCCCCGCAATAGGTATCCGTTTCCTGACGGCACCAGTTCGGTTGTAATCGCTTTCAAATCCGATCCCGCGTCCGGTTCAGTCAGCGCGAGGGCCGGCAAAATTTCGGCGGTCGCGATTTTTGGCAACCAGTTTTCGCGCTGCTCCCGCGTTCCTCCTTTGGTGATCGCAAAACTGCCGATCCCCTGCAAGGCAAACAATGAATCCAAGTGGGAGGAAGTCGCCATAAAAACTTCGCGCACGAGACAAATGGCAAAGGGATCCACTTGCTCAAATCGTCCCCCGTACTCGGTCGCTACCATCAAATTGGACATGCCGCTCGTTTGGAGAGCGGACAATATCCCTGGATGTATTTCACTCGACGCATCCGCCTCTGCTGAGATGGGCTCAATCGACTGGGCGAGATCACGCGCTTCTTGTTGGATCGCGAGGTATTTGGGCTCAAGCTCAAAATTCATCGGTATTCACCTGAATGTGTAAAAGAGCAAAGCGGTATTGGCGAACGATCCGTTCAATCCGAAGATTTCTGGGCCCGCCCTGGAAACTGCGGTTTCCGTTTTTCCATAAATGCGGATGCGCCCTCGATCATGTCATCTGACCCAATCGCTTGGACCAACATGCCAAGACCACTCAAATAAGCGTCGCGGCATTGGTTCCACCAAACATTCGAGCTGATTTTTGCGATCTCCAAATAGCGCGGGCTCATTTTCAAGAGTTCATTAGCCCATCGGGTAACTTCGTCTTCGAGTTGATCATCGGGCACAACCCCATTTATCCAACCCATTTCCAAGGCTTCTGTGGCCTTGTAGCGGCGGCATAGAAAGGACACTTCCTTCGCTCGCTTTTCACCGATGTTCATGGCTAAAAAATTGGTGCCCCCCAACACCGGGGCACTGCCAATCCGCACGCCGGTCTGGCCCAAAGTAGCGCTCACGGCGGCAATAGCCAGATCGCAAGCGACGAGCAATTCATTCCCACCCCCTGCGGCAACCCCATTGACCGCAGCAATTACCGGCCTTGGACTAGTTCTAATGGCTTCGTAAAGATCGAGCGAGCCATAAAACATGTGACGCAGTGCGAGCGTATCGGGATCACTCAAATTTGCTAAATAACCGCCTGCACAGAATGCGCGGCCCGTGCCCGTAACCACAATCACGCCGGCGTCGGCGGCATCCCGGATTGCTGCGATCATCGTACGGGCCATATCGCCGTCATAAGCATTCATGCGATCTTCCCGATTAAGGCGGATCCAAGCGACCTCGCCTCTTCTTTCCGTTTCGATGTCAGACATTGATACCTCGATACTTAAATTGAAGCTGAAGGCTAAGGCGGCGCGCCCAGATCAGCAAGCGGCATCAGAGCGTGCCAAAACAAAAAATTAGCGCTAGTCTTTCATTCAATTGGACTTGAAGGGGAGTGCCGGGGTGCGACGGCCCATGGCGGAACAGTCAATTCAAAAGGGGAAATAACATGTCAGACCAAGACAACAGCACCGAAGAAACACCAGTGTTTGATCCGGTTAAGCTTCAGGAAGTCAATGTCAGCAAAGACTATCCGATGAACCCGGACGAGTTTGACAAGCTCTTCAATTACAGCTGCTATTGCGATATGGCCCACGTAAATAAGAACGGGTTCCCAATTGTAACCCCCATGTTCTACGTGATTGTCGATGGCATGATTCATATGAGCAGCATTCAAAAACACCGGCACAAAGTTCATCACCTGGAGAATGATTCTCGGATTTCCGTCAGCATTCACAATGATGGTGCGGAGTTGAAACATCAAAAAGCGATCCTGGTCATCGGGCATGGCGAAGTGTCATACGACAACGATCTAATGACAAAAGTGCACTGGGCCATCATCGATAAGTACTGGCGTGAATTGGTGGATGAAGAATTACGGCAGGTCGCCTTTACTGCTATTCACACGGACTTGCGGGCGATCATCAAAGTTAATCCGACAAAAGTAATTTCCTGGGACTTCGGCAAGATGGTCGAGGCCCATCAGCCAGGTGTCTGGTTCGGCGATGCCTATGACATGGTCAAGGACCTATAGTCGGCGAAGACATATCAAAACCAGACATTAGTCGACGGGTGGGAGAACATAACCATGGGCCAGTGGGACGATAAATTCGAACGGGCACAAAAAAAGTGGGAGTCGTGGCACATGCACGATTACCCGCAACAAGAACGGGTTTTGTCGAGCATTATCGAAGACAAAGCCCGGCATATGCCGGACCATGTTGTCTTCCAGTTCCGGGATGACCCGCTCACATTTGGCGACCTAAACGAACAGATCAACAAAGCCGCCAACGGCTTCCGCGCACTGGGTATTCAGAAAGACGATAAGGTGGCAATCATGCTGCCGAACTGCCCTGAATTCCTTTACGTCTGGTTCGGCCTCAACAAAATTGGCGCCATTGAAGTGCCGATCAATGTGGCGCTCAAAGGAAACGGGCTCACCTACCAAATCGTGCAATCTGATTCAGTGATCCTGGTCGCCGACACCGAATATTTGGACCGGCTTGGCAACGTGTCCGAAGACCTAAATACTTTGCGCCATGCCGTATTCTTGGACCGCGGTGGCAACGAAAGTAAACTACCCGCTTGGCACGGAATTGAAAGTCTATGGTTCTCCAGCCTCATGGATCATCCCAGCACGACCCCCACCGCCGAAGTAGGTTTCAGTGACATCGCATCTATCCTTTACACATCGGGCACGACGGGCGTGTCCAAAGGCGTCATGCTCAGTCATCACTACTGGTACGACGTATGGTCCGACGCTGTGAATTACGCCCGTTATACCGAGGACGACGTGCTGTATTCGGGGTTGCCGTTTTTTCATGGCAACGCTCAGGGGATCACCATCGGGCCGGCCATTTTGGCCGACGCAAAAGCCGTCATTGTCAAACGTTTTTCGGCGGGCAGCCTATGGGACGACTGCCGACGCTGGAACTGTACCGAGGCCAACTATATCGGCGGTATCATCCCCATTTTGCTTAAAAAGCCGCCTCAAGATGATGATAGCGACAATCCGCTCAGGGTGATGGTTGGCGCTGCCGCGCCCGTCGATACCTGGGACGAGTTTGAAAGCCGGTTTAATACCAAACTACTCGAAGTCTATGGCATGACTGAATGCTATTGCTGTCTAGTCAATCCTTATGATGAACCCCGGCCCGGGTCTTGCGGCAAACCGATCACCGGTTGGGACGTGAAACTGGTTGACGATAACGACAACGAAGTGCTGGCTGGGGTCACTGGCGAATTTATCGCGCGCCCCAGACGCATGTTTGTCGGCACCACCGGATACTACAAGCAAGCGGAGGCCACCGTCGACCTTTTCAAGAATTTTTGGATGCACACGGGTGACCTCGGGCGCACCGACGGTGATGGCTATTTCTACTTTGTCGACCGGAAAAAACAGGCGTTGCGCCGGCGTGGCGAAAACATCTCTTCGTTCGAAGTCGAGGCGGTCATAAATGCAAACGAGGCCGTGCTGGAATCATGCGTGGTCGGTGTCCCCTCCGATGTGGGGGAAGAAGATGTAAAAACGGTCGTCGTGCTGCAAAAAGGGGCAACCCTCACCGAAGCTGAACTCATCGAATGGTGTGAACCACGAATGGCCTATTTCGCCATTCCCCGCTATATCGCCTTCCGCTCGGATCTGCCCAAAACCCCAAGTGAGCGGGTCGAAAAATACAAGCTAAAAGCTGAAGGTGTGACTGACGATTGTTGGGACCGGGAGGAAGCCGGGATTGTTTTGAAGCGTTAATTTTTTAATATCAAGTTTGCGCGCAATGCCCGTATCAGTTCTATGCCTGATATCAGCTATTTTCATCAGAAGTAGGCGATACGTCTTCAGCTATTCGACGCTCGGGGCCAGAGTATTGCGGGTCTACGCACCGGCGCCGATCCGGCCCAAAATATTCCACAGTTTTTACGAACTGACGCGGATTTTCAATAATGTTGAGAATGCATTGGCACAGACTGTTTACTGAAACCGGCTTGGAAAGAAATTCGGTCACGACGGCATCCCGCGCGGTTTCTATCCGCTCTTTTTCTGTATGCCCCGATAGCATAATGATCGGTAGATATAGGTTAGGGCTATCGGCAACCGAACAAATCGTGTGAGTCACACTGATGCCATCTTCCGGCGACATAACCCAATCCAGCACCACCAAGTCGGCTTGAAAATCAGACAACTCGGCAATAGCGTCCATGCCATTCGAGGCTTGCCGGACGTCTTTAATTCTCGAGGCATAAAGCACGGTCGCAGTGATGCGCCGCATATTTTTATTGTCATCAACAATCAAACACAAAATAGTGAAAGACCCAATGCGCCCGTTATCGAATGGGCCATGCCCACCCCCATCCATGTACCGCCCAAGGGGTCCACGTTAGTGCATACAACTTAATAAAATAAAGCGATGGTATTTGCTGTCGACCAGTAGCCGTTGCTTCCAGTGCCGGTTTGGATATCGGCTTCATATTCAATGCTACCCGGGAACTTAATTCGGGAATAAACTTAATATTAATTGCACCCTAGAAGTACATTTTGGTCAATTTCTTGTATAAATCGCTCGATATAAAGACTGCGCCCACAACATCGTTGAGGGTATCTTTGCTCAACCAAATATTATCGTTTTAAACGTGGAGAGAAAGAGTGAGCTTACGTGAAATTGGACTATTATTTTCGTTCCGCAACCCTTCCGATGCACAGACACCCTGGGCTGATTTTTATCAATCTGAGCTGGATTTGACAGTCTATGCCGAAGAGCTGGGCTACGATCAAGTTTGGCTGACCGAGCATCACTTCATCGATGACGGATATTCACCGTCGCTCTTCGTCATCGGGGGCGCCATTGCCGCCCGTACTCGAAAAATCCGCATTGGCACTTACATTGTACTAATGCCGCTTCATGATCCGGTATTCGTAGCTGAAGATTCCGCCGCGATCGATATTATTTCCGGCGGACGATTTGATTTGGGCCTCGGCCTTGGGTACCGACCCGGCGAGTTCATTGGCCTTGGCATTCCAATGAGCGAACGCGGTGCGCGCCTGGAAGAATCGGCACCCCTTATTCGCGAATTGTTTGCCGGCGGTGAAGTAAATCACGAGGGCGAATTCTACACCGCCAAAAATATTACTTTAACCCCGCCCCCACTTCAGGATGGCGGCCCGCCAATTTGGATCGCCGCGCGCGCCGATAAGGCCCTCGACCGGGTGGCCCGCCATGGATTTCATTTGGCGGGCATCGGCGCGCCCGAACACCAAGCGATTTATGTGGAAGCTCTTAAAAAGCATGGCCGCGATCCTAAAGACTTCAACATGGCGCAGTTAGTGACCGGTTTTTGCGCACCTGATACCCAGACCGCCTGGGATCGGTGTGCGGATGGCCTTCATCACATGTTGAGCTATTACCTCAAATGGGGCATTGAATCCGGAGACATCACCGGCGAGGGCGGTTGGGATACGGAAAATTTAGTGCCATCGCCCGATAAAATCCGTCAGAACCGGCAGGCTGATTTCTTCGGCCAATCGCCGTATGTCGGCACCCCGGATGAGGTGTACGCGGGACTGGCCGATTACGTAGCCCAAGCGCCTGGTGACGCTCCCCTCACTCACTTAATTATTATGATGGATCTGCCGGGGGTGAAACCAGAACACGCGCGCGAAAGTATGAAATTGTTCGCTGAAGAAGTCGCGCCACGCCTCAAAAGCCTGTAAATTTTTAGGGCAGCGCTAAACTGCAAGTACAAATGAAAAGGACCGCCCGGATTGCCCAGACGGCCCTTTCCCAATTATTGCGATTTACTCACATTGCACGGCTTACATCATGCAGTTTACTATGTATATTAGCATCAGGACTCCTAACTGAGAATTTGGGGGCGCCCCCTCAACAAAATCTTCACGGGGAGCCCCAGGATGCCTGAGCCTATCGTGCTCAAGTGGGGAAATTAAAATTCAGCGCCCATTCCGGTCAGTGCTCATATCCCAATGATGTACACTGATAAACTCGCGCTACGGTGATTTCAGTGACCGCACCACAACGACGAATTGCAAGATGGACCTGGCGAGCGCGACCGAATTCATCGACGAAATTAATCGCGGATGACGCAAACTCTAAACAAGCCGTAGCTCGACTTATTGCTCACGTGATACGGGACTGCGTTGTTCGTCACATAGGTCTGCGCATCTTTGGAAGGGCAACGAAGTGCTCAAGAACCAACCACCATCAAGTTCAGATTACGACGCAGTGATTGTTGGGGCCGGGATTGCCGGTCTCTATTTGCTACATCGCCTGCGCGGCCTAGGTTTTCGCGCGAAGGTTCTCGAAGCTGGCAGCGACGTTGGCGGCACCTGGTACTGGAACCGATATCCAGGCGCACGTTTCGACTCGGAATCTTACAGCTACGGGTATTCGTTTTCTCAGGAGTTACTCGACGAATGGGATTGGCGCGAGCACTTCGCGCCACAACCAGAGACTTTGCGCTATCTTCAATACGTTGCCGATAAGTTCGAACTGCGACGCGATATTCAGTTCAATGCTCGGGTTAACTCGGCACATTACGACGAACAGCAGCGTAACTGGCGGATCGAAGCCGAAGACGGCACTGAGCTTATAGCGCGGTATTTCATCACTGCTATTGGCGGAATTTCCGAGCCCTTTACGCCAGACATCGAGGGTCGCAATGACTTTGATGGCCCGAGTTGGCACACCGCGCGCTGGCCCCACGAACCAGTCGAGCTAGGCAACAAGCGTGTCGCGGTAATTGGCAGCGGAGCAACCGCCGTGCAACTGATCACCGAAATCGCAAAGAATATTGGTCACCTGACCGTTTTCCAGCGCACCGCCAATTATTGCAAGCCGTTACGTAATAGCCTCATAGACGATGCGACGCAGGCGAACATCCACGCGAGTTACCCCGAGATTTTCAAAAAGTGCCGCGAATCATTCGCCGCTTTTATCTGTGATTTTGATCCGCGCTCGGCTTTCGACGTGAGCGACGAAGAGCGCCGGGCGTTTTACGAAGAACTTTGGGCAGAACCTGGCTTTGCTTTCTGGCTGGGGAATTTCAACGACATCATGAGCGACCCGGCGGCGAACGAAACCGTCGCGCAGTTCGTGCGAGAAAAGATCCGTGAGCGGATTAATGACCCTGAGGTAGCAGCAATGCTGACCCCTACAGATCATGCATTCGGAACGAAGCGCATTCCATTAGAAAGCGGTTATTACGAAGCTTATAACCAAGATAACGTGAAATTAATCGACCTCAAAGCTACACCCATCGAGCGCATCACGGCGACAGGCATCCAGACCACTGACGCACAATACACGTTCGACCTCATCATATTTGCGACCGGGTTCGATGCCGCGACCGGGGCCCATAAACGCATCGACATCCGCGGCGTTGATAATCTGTCGTTATGCGAGAAGTGGTCGACCGGGCCGCGCACGACGCTTGGCATGCTGAGCGTCGGTTATCCAAACATGTTTATCGTCGGCGGCGGCCCGCAGAATGCGGCGGGCTTCTGCAACGGCCCACGCTGTCTCGAGCAGAACGTAGAATGGGTGTGCGACACCATCGCACACATGCGCGAACGCAAGCTTACCTACATTGCCGCCACACCCGAAGCCGAAGCTGCGTGGGTTGAACACGTCGACGAAACCGTCTCCGCCACGCTGATTCCCGAAACGGATTCATGGTTCATGGGCGCCAACATTCCCGGTAAAAAACGCGGCTTTCTGCTCTATGCTGGCGGGCTGCCTACGTTCCGTAAGAAATGCGACGCAGTTACTGCGAGCGGGTACGAGGGATTTATACTAGCTTGATAACTAATATACGCGTCCGATAAATTGCGCGACTGGGAACGCGAAACATGATGCAGTGTTTGGCAAAGTTGCCGGCATCCTCGGAGGTCCATATTAAAATAGCACTCATAAAACGAAAGCCGATAATCTGAGCCCTGCCCTATGACCATAACCTCTCCTTGCATCGATATCTGCGTAATGGACCCCGATTCTGAGTTGTGTAGCGGCTGCCTCCGTGCACTCCATGAGATCGCCGTCTGGGGCGGATTATCCGAAACCGACCAGCAGGTCATACTGACTAAAATCAAGGCTCGCAGGGCGGAGCTCGAGCCCCCCGAAGGTTGACCTCACTACGGAACAGGCGCACACTGGCATATTAACAATCTTTAGTTGTGACAGAGCGGACTACAACTTCAATAGGGGGAAGACATGGCACGGTACGATACGGTTATCAAAAACGGAACCATCGTTGAAGGAACCGGACTTCCGAGATTCAATGGCGATATCGCCATTAAAAATGGCCACATAGCAAAAATCGGCAAGATTGACGCTAAGGACGCGGACCAGGTACTGGACGCGGATGGCCTCATCGTCGCTCCCGGCTTTGTTGACCTCCACACTCACTATGATGCCCAGCTTCATTGGGACCCCTATTGCACAATCTCCGGCTGGCACGGCGTCACTTCGGTCGCCATCGGTAACTGTGGCTTTGGCTTTGCTCCGGCGAAAAAAGAGTTGCGCGAACGCCTCCTGCTGATGATGACCCGGACCGAGCAAATTCCGTACGACAGTATGGTCGAAGGCATGGGCCTCGATTGGGATTGGGAAACTTTGCCGGAATGGATGGATCACCTGGATCGGCTACCCAAAGGCATAAATGTATTGACGTACGTGCCGATGAATCCCGTGATGGTTCACGCCATGGGATTAGAGGCTGCCAAAAGCGGCGAGCCTGCCACCCCCGAACAGCTCGCCGAAATGAAACGCATCATCAACGAAGGCATGGATGCGGGCATGATGGGTATATCCGTCCAACGCCTTGGCAAACACTCACTCCAGGCTGATTTTGATGGCACACCCATGCCAACCGACTGCATGGATGATGGTGATCTACTCGCGCTCGCCGGTGTTTTGGCGGAGCGCGGCGATGGTTTCATTCAAACCATTCAAGCCCAAGACGGCGACCCGCTTCGTGGCGGCGGAAAACGGGACTTGGAGTTTGTTGAGAAACTTGCTGAAGCCGCTCAGCGTCCGATCCTTTACAACGTCGTAGCGGCAGTTGATGACCACCCCGAAGCCCACCTTAGGAGCCTCGAATGGTTGGCCGATTGCAATGCCCGCGGCTTGCGCATCTATGGCCAGGGCCTGACGGTCCGTTCGCCGTTCCAGTTTACGCTTGAAGATTGGAATCTGTACGACAGCAGTCCGGCTTGGAATGAAGCAACCTTGGGCACGACTGAAGAGCGCTTGAAAAAATTGGCCGACCCTGAAATCCGCAAACGCATGATCGACGAAGACGAAACGTTGATTACCTTAGGTGTTGGCGGCCCAATCGCTGGGCTCAAAGTCCAAGCCACGCCGGATCATCCGGAGCTTGAAAAATATCACGGCCGGACAATTGGTGACATCGCGCGTGACGAAAACAAACATCCAGTCGATGCCATGCTGGATATTGGCGTTGCGGGCGAGCTTAAGGTTCTGTACCGCACCCAAGACATCGCCAGCGTCGATCCGGTGAAAGCCGGTGAACTGTGTCGTGATCAACACGTCATTCCCGGCATTTCGGATGGTGGCGCACATACCAAGTTCTTCACCGGCGGCTCGTACACGACCGACATGCTGACCTGGCTGGTGCGGGATACCGGCGAGATGACTTTGGAAGACGCCCACTACCACCTCAGTTACCTACCCGCGCAGGCAGCCGGGTTCATGGATCGCGGTTTTCTGCGTGAAGGCGCACCAGCAGACATCGTTATCTATGACTTGGAAAACCTGAAACGGGTGCCGGAAGTGGACTACGAAGTTGCTCACGATTTCCCCGCCGGCGAATGGCGCCGCATCCAACGCGCCGAAGGCTATCGCTGGATCATGGTCAATGGAACCGTCACTTTCATTGATGGTGAGTGCACCGGTGAAACTCCTGGAAATCTAATCCGGATGAACCAGTGGGACAACATGAGCATGGCTGCAGAGTAGACCATCACAATTTGTCAAAGGGCTCTCGGGAGAAAACTCCCGGGGGCCTATTTTTAAACTGCCTCGATTCAATTTCGACATACTACATAAGAGGATGAACCATGGCGTTATTCGATACCATCATCAAAGGCGGAACAATTGTCGAAGGAACCGGACTTCCCCGGTTTATTGGTGACATCGGAATTAAGGATGGTCATATCGCTAAAATCGGCAAACTGGACGCACAAGACGCCGACGAAGTGTTGAATGCCGAAGGTCTTATTGTCGCACCTGGTTTCGTCGACCTCCATACTCATTATGATGCCCAACTCCATTGGGATCCCTACTGCACCATCTCCGGATGGCACGGAGTTACTTCGGTCGCGGTCGGCAACTGCGGCTTTGGCTTCGCCCCCGCTCGTCCGGAAATGCGCGAGCGTCTATTCCTGATGATGACCCGTACCGAGCAAATTCCCTATGACAGCATGGTTGAAGGCATTGGCCTCGACTGGGATTGGGAGAGTTTACCGGAGTGGATGGATCACCTTGAGCGTCAACCCAAGGGCGTCAATATTCTCAATTATGTCCCGCTTAATCCACTCATGATTTACGTCATGGGATTGGAACGGGCAAAAAGTGGTGAGCCGGCAACCAAAGAAGAACAAGCTGAAATGATGCGTCTCGTGGATGAAGCCATGGATGCCGGCATGATGGGCATCGCTGCTCAGCGCCTCGGCGACAAAACCGTGCAAGCCGATTACGACGGCACCCCGATGCCGACCGATAATATGGCGGACGAAGATTTCCTTGCCTTGGCATCGGTTCTAAGAGACCGGGGTGAAGGTTTCATTCAGGTGACTGAGGCAAAGCACCTGGATCCATCCAATCCCAACTCCAAGGCCGACCGGGATTTCGTCGAAAAATTAGCCGAAGTATCGCAACGTCCAATCCTTTATAACGCCGTCGTCGCATTGGACACACATCCCCGCGCCCATATCAACGCGACCGACTGGCTTGCCAGATGCAACGCCCGGGGATTACGCATTTTCGGCCAAGGTGTAACCGTACGCTCTCCCTTCCAATTCACCTTGGAAGATTGGAATTTGTACGACAGCAGCCCGGCGTGGAACGAAGCCACTCAAGGCACCACCGAAGAACGGTTGGTCAAATTGGCGGATCCAGAAATTCGCCAACGCATGATCGATGAAGACCACGCACTGATCGTTATAGGTGTAGGCGGTCCGATCAAGAACCTGACCATTCAGGCAACACCGGATTATCCTGAATTAGAAAAGTATGTGGGCCGTACAGTCGGTGATATTGCCGAGGAAGAAGGCAAGCACCCGATCAATGCAATGCTGGACATTGGCGTCGCCGGCAAATTAAAAGTGGTCTACTTGAGCGAAGATTTGGCCAGTACCGATCATGTGAAAGTTGGCGAGCTCAGCCGCGATCAACATGTTATCCCTGGTGTGTCCGACGGTGGCGCCCACACTAAGTTCTTTACCGGCGGCTCTTACCCAACCGATATGCTGACATGGCTCGTTCGCGACACAGGTGAACTCACCCTGGAAGACGCGCACTATCATTTGAGCTACCTGCCGGCTCAAGCTGCAGGGTTTGTGGATCGCGGTTTCCTGCGCGAAGGCGCACCCGCAGATATCGTTGTCTATGACTTGGCAAACTTAAAAAGGGTCCCCGAAATCGAATACGAAATCGCCCACGATGTCCCCGGCGGGGAGTGGCGGCGAGTCCAAAGGGCCGAAGGATATCGGTGGATCATGGTCAACGGTACCGTGACCTTCAAGGATGGCGAGTGCACGGGCGCAAGCCCCGGCCACCTGATCCGCCTCAATCAATGGGATCAAAAGCGCATGGCTGCCGAATAGCAACCCATCGCCCCATAAGTCAATGTGACCTCCGGGGCTTGCCTCGGAGGTTTCACTTTTAAAGAAACACGTCTTAAATTGGGAAGATCAAGATGGCGAACGCAGCAGTAGATCAAGACAAACTCAATAAGCTCTTTGGACGTGTGATCGGTGACGTGGGAGGCGCACTCGGCTTATTGATAGCGCGCGTTGGTGACCAATTGGGTCTTTATCGAGCGATGGCAGATGGCGGTGCAATGAGCAGTCAACAGCTCGCCGACGCAACGGGATTACACGAGCGCTCGGTACGCGAATGGCTGGCGGCAAACGCCACCGCCCACTATGTCAAATACGACCCGGAAACCGAGACATTTTCCATGTCACCCGAGCAGGCAGTGGTATTTGCCAGTGAGGGTCACCCGCAATGCGCCCAAGGATTTTTCCAAAACGTAGTGTCGCTGTTTATTGATGAGCCGCAAGTAGTGGAAGCTTTCAAAACCGGCGAAGGTGTCCCCTGGTCCGACCGGCATCCGTGTCTGTTCTGCGGCACAGAACGTTTCTTCCGACCCCACTATGCCATGAGTCTCGTCAAAAATTGGATCCCTGCCTTGGACGGTATGCAGGAACGGCTGGAAAACGGGGCACGGGTTGCCGACGTTGGTTGTGGCCACGGGTCGTCAACAATCCTACTCGCCAAATCTTTTCCCAATTCCACATTTTACGGCTTTGATTACCACGCGGCTTCTATTGAGCACGCACGCGAACGCGCGAAGGAAGCCGGGGTTGAAGCCAATACAGTATTTGAAACTGTGACCGCCAAGGACTTTCCGGGGAACGACTATGACATGGTTGCGATTTTCGATGCACTCCATGATATGGGAGACCCGGTCGGTGCCGCCACTCATGTGCGTTCGACTCTCAAAGACGATGGTATTTTCATGGTCGTTGAGCCCTTTGCCGGTGATAGCCTGGAAGACAACATGACCCTATTGGGCCGGGTGTCCTATGCCGCATCGACCATGGTTTGTACCCAGGCGTCACTCGCCCAGGAAGTAGGCCTTGCGCTCGGTGCACAAGCTGGCCAAAAACGTCTGACCGAGGTCCTAAATGAGGCCGGGTTCTCCCAGATTCGGCGAGCCGCCGAAACCGAGGCGAATATCGTATTGGAAGTTCGTGTTTAGTTTTAATGCACGAAGTAAGCACTTGATCCCAATCATTTCAGCGATTACGACCAGACGTCACAATACGATGGCTTAGGACTGGAAAATCTAGACGACGAGGCTTTAATTTATGCTGGAACGGGAAATTTTTGACGACGAGCATGAGATCTTCCGCACAGCCGTGCGACGTTTTTTTGAAGAAGAAATCATGCCTCAACACGAAGAATGGGAAGATCAGGGGTATGTAGATCGATCGGCCTGGCTGCGCGCGGGTGAGCTGGGTTACTTGTGTGCGACAATTTCGGAAGAGTACGGCGGCGCTGGCGCTGATCGGCGATACAGCGCGGTCATGGTTGAAGAACAAGCCCGCTCCGGCGCCAGCGGTCCCGGCTTTATGCTGCACTCCGAAATCGTAGCTCCCTACATCGAGCGCTACGGCAGCGAAGAGCAAAAGAAGGCTTGGCTGCCTAAAATGGCGTCTGGGGAAGTCATTGCCGCCATTGGGATGACCGAGCCCCATGCTGGCTCCGATCTCCAGGCCATGCGCACAACGGCCATCCGAAATGGCAATGAATTGGTGATCAATGGTTCCAAGACATTTATTACCAACGGATGGAACTGCGACCTTCTCGTGCTGGCCTGCAAAACCGACCCGGACGCCCGCGCCAAGGGAATTTCATTGGTTCTGATCGAAAATGGGACCCTGGGGTTCGAGAAAGGACGCCGCCTAAAGAAAACTGGATACAGGGCCCAGGATACGTCCGAACTCTTCTTCGACAACGTTCGGGTGCCGACCACCAATATGCTCGGCGAGGAAGGTAAAGGGTTTGCCTACTTGATGGACGAACTGGCGTGGGAACGCTTACTGAGCGCCATTCGTGCGACCAAGGTTGCGGAAACTGCAATTGAACAAACCATTACCTACACCAAGGACCGGGAAGCTTTTGGTCGCCCCATCGCTGGCTTTCAAAACACCCGATTCAAAATGGCGGAGGCTGCGACTGAAACTCAAATTCTGCGCGTTTTTATGGATAAATGTATCGTCATGGCGGCTGAGGGCACGCTGGACAATACGACCTCCGCAATGGCGAAATACTGGTCGAACGAACTCATGTGCCGGGTACTGTATGAATGCGTGCAACTGCACGGTGGCTACGGGGTTATGTATGAATACCCGATTGCGCGCGCCTATATGGATGCACGGCCTGGTCCAATCACCGCCGGTACCAGCGAAATCATGAAAGAAATTATCAGTCGCGACTTAATGAAGTGACGACTTGCAAGGGATTAGACCGGCTCTACCGCCACATCAGCCGCCGCGATCATAGTCTGGACTAACAGAGTATATACGTTCGTCCATGCGGCTTCAACTTCGGGCGTGTAGTCATCGCCCAGTCCTTGACCCAATGTCCACAGTAAAGCCTCTGCTACTGTCGCGGACCGGTCATTACTCCATATCCATGGTGACGCCGGCCCAAGTCTTGGACCACTGGCACCAAGACAGCAAGTTCATCGAAACCCTCGGCCGCGGCTTGTATCATGCCCATAAGTCTTTGAACTTGCTCAAGCATATCGCCTTTGAACATGCCTCGTACACTCGAGTCCAGTTCAAATAAACGGGTGTAGAACAGTTCGGCAACCGCTTCGGCAATCGGCGCCACTTTGGCAAAACTTTCCTGAACCAGTCGAATATCTGATTGAGTAATCGGCCCTTCATCAATTTGTTCGAGTTCAGTCACAGAGCTCACAGCCTGAGAAAATTCGGTCGCACCGTGATC